>NZ_AKJD01000102.1 GCF_000282515.1 Pseudomonas sp. GM80 | reverse complement strand
CGATCTTTTGATCTTGATCCTTAAAAAACCAGATCAAAAGATCGCAGCCTGCGGCAGCTCCTACAGGGGGTAGTGAGATCGCGTTCATCGGCTGAAATCAATTGCTCCTACACTCTCCCAATCTGTGCGATCTTCTCGCGATTGGCCTTCGTCGGAGTTGTTTGATGCTGTCTCTGCTGACTGAACACCCGTTGTTTTGCGCGTTGGTCCTGATCCTTCTCGATCTCGGTCTTTGGCGCCTGATCAGTTCCCGTGGCAGCGAATGGAAATTGCTGGTGCGCGTGCTGATTTTCACCCTGTTCAGCATCTTGCTGTTCAACGAAGGCCTCAACCCGATGGAGCCCGCGCCGTGGGCCGACAACGTGCCGCTGCACCTCGCGGCGACGGGGTTGCAGATCGGCTGGTGGCTGTTCGGCGCCCGCACCCTGACAGTATTGATCGGCGCCGTGATGATGCAGCGGGTCGGCCACACCGGGCGGCTGTTACAGGACTTGCTGGGGGCGGTGATTTTCCTCATCGCGATCATTGCGGCGCTGGCCTACGTGCTCGATCTGCCGGTCAAAGGCGTGCTGGCGACCTCCGGGGCGTTGGCGATCATCGTCGGTCTGGCCTTGCAGAGCACGCTCAGCGACGTGTTTTCCGGGATCGTCCTCAACACCACCAAGCCTTATCAACTCGATGACTGGATCTCCATCGACGGCACCGAAGGCCGGGTCACCGACATCGACTGGCGCGCCACGCGCCTGCAAACCAGCCAGGGCAGCATGGCGGTGATTCCCAACTCGCTGGCGGCCAAGGCCAAGATCATTAACTTCAGCCGGCCGAGCAACATGTTCGGCGTCGCGGTCAGCGTCCAGGTCAGCCCGCATGCGCGGCCCAGTTCTGTGATCGAATCGCTGGAACGGGCAATGCAGGGCTGCAGACAGTTACTCGATAACCCGGCGCCGAGCGTGGCGCTGAAAAGCTCCGGCAGCAGCGGCGCGGAATACGAGATCAGTGGTTTCGTCGCGTCGATGGGCGAGAAGCGCGTGGTGCGCAATCAGTTGTTCGACCTGGCGTACCGGCACTTGCAGGCGTCCGGGGTGAATTTGCTGTCGAGCGACGAAGCCAGCACACCGACCAACCTTTCACGGCCTCGGGCATTGCTCGACAGTTCGCCGATCTTCTCGACGCTACGTCAGGAAGAGAAGGAAACCTTCAGCCAGAACATGACCCTGCAAACCTTCCGTACCGGCGAGACGATTCTGGAGGCGGGGGAGGTCAGCGATCACTTGTTCATCATCGAGTCGGGCGTGGTCACAGTGACGCTGACCCGCCACGGCACGCCGTTCGAGTCAGGGCGCATGGGCCCGGGCGAAGTGATCGGCGAGGCGGGCATCCTGTCCGATTCCTCGGTGCCGGCCAAGTTTGCCGCGAAAACCTTCTGCGCCCTGTACCGCATCGAGAAGACTTACCTGAAACCCTGTCTCGACGCCCGCCACGACATCAACGACGCCATGAAAGCCTTGCTCGATTACCGCCTGCACAAGGCGCAATCGCTGACCGAGGAAGCGCCGGTGGTGGTGCCGAAAAAGGGCTTCCTGCAGTGGCTGCGCAGTCGCGCCTGAATGTTTTACGCGTAGGCGGCCAGTTTCTGTTCCAAGTGCAGACGCACTTGCGGCCACTCGTCGTCGATGATGCTGAAACGCACCGAGTTGCGCTTGCGTCCGTCCGGCATGATCCGTTCATGCCGGACGATGCCTTCCTGCTGCGCGCCGAGCCGCAGGATCGCCTGGCGTGACTTCTGGTTGTTCTCGTCGGTGGTGAACTGCACGCGCACGCAATCAAGCACTTCGAAGGCGTGGCGCAGCATCAGGTATTTGGCTTCGGTGTTGACGAAGGACTTCTGCCAGCTCGCCGAGATCCAGCTGCTGCCGATTTCCAGCTTGCGATTGAGCGGATCGATTTTCCAGAAGCGCGTGGAGCCGATCACTTCGTTGGTGTCTTTCAGCACGATGACAAATGGCATCACCGTGCCGGCGTCACGGCCATCGAGCGCTCTTTTCAAGTAACTGTCGACGGTGCTGGCCGAGGGCACAACGGTGACGGTGAGGTTCCACAATTCGCCGTCGGCAGCCGCATGGAGCAGGGCGGCGGCGTCGGAATACTCAAGCGGGCGCAGAAGGATGCGCTGACCTTGCAGCGTGGTTGGCATGGGATTCAGGTCTCGGCAGAGCGGGCGAAGGGCGAGCGCCTATTACGCCGCAGCGGACGGATCCGATGCAACCGCTGCGATGATCACGCGGTCACAATTTTCACAGCCCACGGGCAGGAGCCTCAGCCGATGAAAAACCTGCGGATCGCCACCTACAACGTCAACGGCTTACGCGCACGTTTGCCGAATCTGCTGGATTGGCTCAAGCGCGAGCAACCGGACATCGCCTGCCTGCAAGAACTCAAATCGGTCGACACGGCATTCCCCGCCGCGGAACTTGAAGCCGCCGGTTACGGCGCGATCTGGCAAGGCCAGGCCTCGTGGAACGGCGTGGCGATTCTCGCCCGTGACGCGCAGCCGCTGGAGAGCCGTCGCGGTTTGCCGGGCGATCCCGACGACAAGCACAGTCGCTATCTGGAAGCGGCGGTGCACGGCGTGCTGGTCGGTTGCCTGTACCTGCCCAACGGCAACCCGCAGCCGGGGCCGAAATTTGATTACAAACTGGCGTGGTTCGAACGGCTGATCAGCTACGCCAAAGACCTGCAAAGCAGCGATCACCCAGTGGTGCTGGCTGGTGACTACAACGTTGTGCCCACCGACATGGACATCTACAACACCCGCTCATGGCTCAAGGACGCGTTGCTGCAACCCGAGAGTCGCGAGTGTTATCAGCGCTTGCTCGATCAGGGCTGGACCGATTCGCTGCGGCATTTGTATCCCGAGGATCGGCTCTATACGTTCTGGGACTACTTCCGCCAACACTGGCAAACCAACTCCGGCCTGCGCATCGATCATCTGCTGCTCAACCGGGCGCTGAGTCCGTATCTGCACGAGGCCGGGGTAGACGCCTGGGTGCGCAATGAGCCGCATGCCAGCGACCATGCGCCGACGTGGATTCGTATCGGTTCACGCAAGAAACGCTAGCAGGCGATTGGCGAAATCAATTGTCGAACACACTGCCCGATCCCGTATACATGGCGACCATCAACGCAGTGAACTGCGGCCCCATGCATAAGGACCGAGCAATGAGCGAGCCACGCCTGACGAATCTGAAGCTGTACCTGCAACGCCTGGGGTTTGCTGCGCCGCCGGCACCGACCCTGGAAACGCTGCGCCAATTGCAGTGGCGCCACACCGGCGTATTCCCGTTCGAGAATCTGGCGACGATCACCGGGTCGCCGGTACTGATCGATCTGCCGTCCATTGAAGAGAAAGTCCTGCTCGGTGGTCGCGGCGGCTACTGCTATGAACTGAACCAGCTGTTTTTTGCCTTGTTGCTTGAGCTGGGCTTCGACGCACGCGCCATCAGCGGGCGGGTGGTGATGAATCAGCCGGAAGGCAGCTGGACGGCGCGCACGCACCGCCTGACGCTGGTGACCCTCGATGACGTGCGTTACATCACTGACGTCGGTTTCGGCGGCATGGTACCCACCGCGCCGCTGCTTCTCGATACCGAGGCAGAACAAACCACCCCGCACGAACCCTATCGCATCGAAAAACAAGCGGATGGCTACATGCTGCGCGCCAACGTCGCGGGCGAATGGCGGCCGATGTACCTGTTCGATCTGCAACGCCAGGAAGACATCGATTTCACCATCGGCAACTGGTACGTCTCGGCCCATCCCGACTCACCGTTTACTCAGCGCCTGATGGCGGCGCGTACCGGTGATGGCTGGCGCAAAACCCTCAACAACGGCAGTTTCGCCCTCCATCGCATGGGCGCGAGCAGCGAGCGGCGCGAAATCACCGAGGTGGCGGCATTGATTGAATTGCTGGAACAGGAATTCGACATTCACCTGCCGGACTTGCCGCAGGCACGGCATTCCCTCGAGCGAATGATCGTACCGGTTAAAGCCTAAGGCTTCGCGTCCGGCTCCAGCACCCGGCGAATTTCCACGGCCGCTGCCGACAATCTTTTCTCAAGACTCTTCAGGTCGGCGGCGGTAATGCCTTTGCTGAATTGCAGCGGATCGTCCTGATCGTGCTTTTCAGCATCGAGCAAGGCATGGCGCAGCGTGTTGTTGATCACCGTCTGATAACCAAAACCTTCGTTCTCCGCCACCGTGCGCGCGGCGTCGATAACAGCATCGTCGAGCATGATGGTGATGCGGGTTTTGCCCTTGGTGGACGCCACAGCGCCGCGTTTGCCCTGGGAGAAGTCATATTCGTCTTTCATCGGTCAAGCCTCCAGAAAATAGACGCAACGTTCGCTCGGTGTGGCGACACGTGCAGAAATGATTCGAACGACATTCGGCTCGCGATAGCTGTATGCAACGACCAGCAAGCGTCCCTTGGCGTCGAGACCGAGGGTGATCCAGCGTTGTTCGTCGTGGTCGTTGTCTTCAACGGTTATTGCTCGTTCGTCGTAAAAGACCGCTTCGGTCTCGGCGAGGCTGATGCCCCTGTGCTTGAGTTTGTTGGCTGCGTTCTTGCTTTTGTCGAACTGAATATCGATTAACTGCATTATGCATACTTTATATGTATAAAAAAGAGCGAGCCCGCACCGTCGGTCGCCATGAATCGTTCAGCGTAGTGGGGGCGGGCGAAGAAGCCGGAGGGGATGTGTTGCCGGATTTGTGGGCGATGGGAGCAGCGGGCTAGAAGCTTGGGTGGCTAACTATCCATTTTGTGACTGGTAAGTTGTATACAACTCTATGGACATTTGTCCTGAGTATTGAATACAGTGTGCGCATAACAAAAACCAGGGAACCCCCCACCATGAAAACGCCCCATGTTTCACACCAACGGCCCGAGGACGAAAATCTCGGGGTCGGCGCGAATATGGCTTACGGCCTGCAACATGTTCTGACCATGTACGGCGGTATCGTTGCGGTGCCACTGATCATCGGCCAGGCGGCCGGCCTGTCGCCGGCGGACATCGGTTTGCTGATTGCTGCTTCATTGTTTGCGGGGGGGCTGGCGACGCTGCTGCAAACCCTCGGTCTACCGTTTTTTGGCTGTCAGTTGCCGCTGGTACAGGGTGTGTCGTTTTCCGGTGTGGCGACCATGGTCGCAATCGTCAGCAGTGGCGGGGAGGGCGGCTTCCAGTCGGTGCTCGGCGCCGTGATTGCGGCGTCGCTGATCGGCTTGCTGATCACGCCAGTGTTCTCGCGCATCACCAAGTTCTTCCCGCCATTGGTTACGGGCATCGTGATCACCACCATCGGCCTGACGCTGATGCCGGTGGCCGCACGCTGGGCGATGGGCGGCAACAGCCACGCGCCGGACTTCGGCAGCATGCAAAACATCGGTCTGGCGGCAGTCACGCTGGTGCTGGTGTTGCTGCTGAGCAAGGTCGGCAGCTCGACCATCTCGCGTCTGTCGATCCTGTTGGCCATGGTGATCGGTACGATACTGGCGGTATTCCTCGGTATGGCGGACTTCGCCAACGTCACCACCGGGCCGATGTTCGGCTTCCCGACGCCGTTCCACTTCGGCATGCCGACGTTCCACTTTGCCGCGATTTTGTCGATGTGCATTGTGGTTATGGTGACACTGGTGGAAACCTCGGCGGACATCCTCGCCGTCGGTGAAATCATCGGCACCAAAGTCGATTCCAAACGCCTGGGCAATGGCCTGCGGGCAGACATGCTGTCGAGCATGTTTGCGCCAATCTTCGGTTCGTTCACCCAGAGTGCCTTCGCCCAGAACGTCGGCCTGGTGGCGGTGACCGGGATCAAGAGCCGTTACGTGGTGGCCACCGGCGGTGTGTTCCTGGTGATCCTCGGCCTGCTGCCGTTCATGGGCCGGGTCATTGCGGCGGTACCGACTTCGGTACTCGGCGGCGCCGGTATCGTGCTGTTCGGCACCGTGGCAGCGAGTGGCATTCGCACGCTGTCGAAGGTGGATTACCGCAACAACGTCAACCTGATCATCGTCGCTACCTCAATCGGTTTCGGCATGATCCCGATTGCTGCGCCGAACTTCTACGATCACTTCCCAAGCTGGTTCGCGACCATTTTCCATTCGGGCATCAGCTCGTCGGCGATCATGGCGATCCTGCTCAACCTGGCGTTCAACCACTTCACGACCGGTAACTCGGATCAGCAGTCGGTGTTTGCGGCGGCGGAAGAGCGGACTCTGCGATATCGCGATCTGGATGCGCTGCGCGAAGGCGATTACTTCAGCGACGGCAAACTGCATGACTGCGACGGCAATGAAGTGCCAGTGATCGAGCCGGATGACCATGATCATGGGCATGGCGCGCCGAAAGTTCAGGTGAAGAGCAGCGAGCATGTCTGACGGCTGCAACTGAATAGGAAAGGGCCGATCTGTTTTGTACAGGTCGGCCCTTTTTCATTTCGAGATCAAAAGATCGCAGCCTGCGGCAGCTCCTACATGAGAACACCAATCCCTGTAGGAGCTGCCGCAGGCTGCGATCTTTTGATCTTTCCGAGCGCCCACAAAAAAGCCCCTGAATCTTGCGATTCAGGGGCTTTGCTATTTGGCTCCACAACCTGGACTCGAACCAGGGACCCAATGATTAACAGTCATTTGCTCTACCAACTGAGCTATTGCGGAATTGGTGCGTATGTTACTGATTCAAAAAGAGAAGTCAAGCGTGAGATGTAAAAAACTGCGATTCATCAGGATGGACGGTGGTTTGTCAGCGATTGGCGGTTACCAGAATCGCAACAGAGGTCTACCATGGCCGCCCGGAAGTGGTCACACGCGCTACCGGCCATCCGCCGAAAAAGGTACGCGCCATGAACTACACAGCCCGTAAAAAACAGGTGCTCGCATGAGCATCACGCAAATCAGCCTGCCCAAAGGCGTCGGCCCCCATGCCGAAAAACTCTTCGACGCAATTACTCAGGCCAGCACCGCTGAAGAACTGAACCGCGCCGGCGGCAAGGCAGAAGGTTTTGTCCTCGGTCTGGAAAGCGCCAAAGCGATCAAGAGCCAGATCGCCGAATCGATGTATGTCGCCTATGACGATGCCGCCACCCAGCGCGCCAGCGAACTGGCCTAACTGCCGAAGGTGATGGTGCCGAGCAGCAGTTTGGCGTAAGCCGCCGTCACCGCCAGTTGTACCAGCCACAATGCCAGGCCACCGAGAAACACCCCGGCCGCGACTTGCAGTACCAGGCTTTTTTCGCGCTTGGCCGGGGTGCGAGGGATGAAATCATCCAGATCGTCACGGTCGGCGCGCAGGTTGTCGTTTTTCATTGGGCTTCTCACAAGGTTCTCGGGTGTACACAAAAACCTGTAGGAGTGAGCCTGCTCGCGATAGCAGTGTGTCAGACAGTGATGCTTCGGCTGACAGGGCGCTATCGCGAGCAGGCTCACTCCTACAGTTTTGGATTTGTGTGCAGTTTAGAGGGAATGTTGCATTCCTTCGGACAAATAAAAAACGGGAAGCCCCAAGGCTTCCCGTTTTTCGTCACGCGGCGTTATCAGATGACCTGAACGATCGCGTCCGTCACAGCCTTGATGTTGCTCTGGTTCAGCGCTGCCACACAGATACGACCGGTATCCAGTGCGTAGATGCCGAACTCGTTACGCAGGCGATGCACTTGTTCAGTGGTCAGGCCGGAGTAGGAGAACATGCCGCGCTGACGACCGACGAAGCTGAAATCGCGGCCCGGTGCTTTCTCGGCCAACAGGGCAACCATCTGCTCACGCATGCCGCGAATGCGCAGACGCATTTCGGCCAGCTCGGCTTCCCACTGCGCACGCAGTTCCGGGCTGTTCAACACCGCAGCAACGATGCTTGCACCGTGAGTTGGCGGGTTAGAGTAGTTGGTGCGGATCACGCGTTTGACTTGCGACAGCACACGCGCGCTTTCTTCTTTCGACTCGCTGATGATCGACAGCGCGCCAACGCGCTCGCCGTACAGCGAGAACGACTTGGAGAACGAGCTCGAGACGAAGAAAGTCAGGCCGGATTCAGCGAACAGGCGCACAGCAGCGGCGTCTTCGTCGATGCCGTCGCCGAAACCCTGGTAAGCCATGTCGAGGAAAGGCACGTGACCTTTGGCTTTAACCACTTCCAGCACGTTGTTCCAGTCCGCCGGGGTCAGGTCGACGCCGGTCGGGTTGTGGCAGCAAGCGTGGAGGATGATGATCGAGCCGTTCGGCAGAGCGTTGAGGTCTTCGAGCATGCCGGCACGGTTAACGTCGTGGGTGGCAGCGTCGTAGTAACGGTAATTCTGCACCGGGAAACCGGCGGTTTCGAACAGTGCGCGGTGGTTTTCCCAGCTCGGGTCGCTGATCGCCACAACGGCGTTCGGCAGCAATTGCTTGAGGAAGTCGGCACCGATTTTCAGGGCGCCAGTACCGCCGACGGCCTGAGTGGTGATGACGCGACCGGCGCTGATCAGCGGCGAGTCGTTGCCGAACAGCAGCTTTTGCACGGCCTGGTCGTAGGCAGCGATGCCATCGATCGGCAGGTAACCGCGCGAAGCGTGTTGAGCAGCGCGAACGGTTTCGGCTTCGATCACGGCGCGCAGAAGTGGAATTCGCCCCTCTTCGTTGCAGTACACGCCAACGCCCAGGTTGACCTTGGTGGTCCGGGTATCGGCGTTGAATGCTTCGTTGAGGCCCAGGATTGGATCGCGGGGTGCCATTTCGACAGCGGAGAACAGGCTCATTATTACGGCGGCTCTGAATGGAGTGTGGAGGGACGTGTCGCGCTCCAGCCGAATGCACTAGAGCGGTGCACAAACGGGGAGCTAGTATAGAGGCCATTACTGAGCGATGGCGACAGGCGAATCGGCTTTTACAGCAAGTTTTTCCGATTATTTCTTGACCGTTAGTCGATTGGCCATGTCAGAGTCTTTACCGGATGTAGGACGTTTGCCTTGAAAGGTGAGGCAATCGCCACCACATTGAGCACAATCCAGGTTTTTTCTTGCGCGACACCGGTCGTTTGCGGTCGTCCCCGTGGTGCTCCGCTTTGCTCGGAAAGCCGCGATCCCAGAGGTGTATATGTCCGAATTCCAGCTCGTCACCCGCTTCGAGCCCGCCGGCGACCAGCCGGAAGCCATTCGCCAATTGGTCGAGGGCATCGAAGCCGGCCTGGCGCACCAGACGCTGCTCGGTGTGACCGGCTCGGGCAAGACCTTCAGCATCGCCAATGTCATCTCGCAGATTCAGCGCCCGACACTGGTGCTGGCGCCGAACAAAACCCTCGCCGCGCAGTTATACGGCGAATTCAAGGCGTTCTTCCCGAACAACGCCGTTGAATACTTCGTGTCCTACTACGACTACTACCAGCCCGAAGCCTATGTGCCGTCGTCCGACACCTTCATCGAGAAGGACGCGTCGATCAACGACCACATCGAGCAAATGCGCCTGTCCGCGACCAAAGCCTTGCTGGAACGAAAAGACGCGATCATCGTCACCACGGTGTCGTGCATTTACGGTCTCGGTAGCCCGGAAACTTATCTGAAGATGGTCTTGCACGTCGATCGCGGCGACAAACTCGATCAGCGTGCGCTGCTGCGCCGTCTGGCCGACTTGCAATACACCCGCAACGATATGGATTTTGCCCGTGCGACCTTCCGTGTTCGCGGCGACGTGATCGACATTTATCCGGCGGAATCCGATCTGGAAGCGATTCGCATCGAGCTGTTCGATGACGAAGTCGAAAGCATTTCCGCGTTCGACCCGCTGACCGGCGAAGTCATCCGCAAAATGCCGCGCTTCACCTTCTACCCGAAGAGCCACTACGTGACGCCTCGGGAAACCCTGCTCGACGCCATCGAACACATCAAGGTCGAATTGCAGGAACGCCTCGAATACCTGCGCAGCAACAACAAACTGGTCGAAGCTCAGCGCTTGGAACAGCGCACCCGTTTTGACTTGGAAATGATCCTCGAACTGGGTTACTGCAACGGCATCGAAAACTACTCGCGTTACCTGTCCGGGCGTCCGGCCGGTGCCGCGCCGCCCACCCTTTACGATTACTTGCCGGCGGATGCCTTGCTGGTGATCGACGAATCCCACGTCAGCGTGCCGCAGGTCGGCGCGATGTATAAGGGCGACCGTTCGCGCAAGGAAACCCTCGTCGAATATGGTTTCCGCCTACCGTCCGCACTGGATAACCGGCCGATGCGTTTCGATGAATGGGAAGGGGTGAGCCCGCAGACCATTTTCGTTTCGGCGACGCCCGGCAACTACGAAGCCGAGCACGCCGGGCGTGTGGTCGAGCAACTGGTGCGTCCGACCGGGCTGGTCGATCCGCAGATTGAAGTGCGTCCGGCGCTGACGCAGGTCGACGATCTGCTGTCGGAAATCTCCAAGCGCGTGGCCATCGAAGAGCGCGTGCTGGTCACCACGCTGACCAAGCGCATGGCCGAAGACCTTACCGATTACCTCGCCGATCACGGTGTGCGCGTGCGTTATCTGCACTCGGACATCGACACCGTCGAGCGCGTCGAAATCATTCGCGACCTGCGCCTCGGCACGTTCGATGTGCTGGTCGGCATCAACCTTCTGCGAGAAGGTCTGGACATGCCAGAAGTGTCGCTGGTGGCGATTCTTGATGCGGACAAGGAAGGTTTCCTGCGCTCCGAGCGTTCGTTGATCCAGACCATTGGCCGCGCTGCGCGTAACCTCAATGGCCGGGCGATTCTTTACGCCGATCGCATGACCGGTTCGATGGAGCGGGCGATTGGTGAAACCGAACGTCGTCGCGACAAGCAGATCGCGTTCAACCTGGAAAACGGCATCACCCCGAAAGGCGTATTCAAGGACGTCGCCGACATCATGGAAGGCGCCACCGTGCCCGGCTCGCGCAGCAAGAAGCGCAAAGGTATGGCCAAGGCTGCCGAAGAAAACGCCAAGTACGAAGCCGAATTGCGTTCGCCGAGCGAGATCACCAAGCGTATTCGTGCGCTGGAAGAGAAGATGTATCAGCTGGCACGGGATCTGGAGTTTGAAGCAGCGGCGCAGATGCGCGATGAGATTGCCAAACTGCGTGAACGCCTTTTGGCTGTTTGATTTGTGCTGTCTGGTCGGGCCTCATCGCTGGCAAGCCAGCTCCCACAAGGATTGATGGCGTACACGAAATTTGTGAACACCAAAGAAACCTGTGGGAGCTGGCTTGCCAGCGATGGGGCCAGACCAGGCACAGCAAATATCAGTGGGATTCCCCAGCCTTCAATCCTTGTGGCAATTTCTTGGTCAATAAGATCGCCAGCATGCTGATCCCCAGCGCAATCCCGACAAAGTGAAACGCATCGTTGTAAGCCATGATCGCCGCCTGCTGATGGACGATCTCACTCAGCTTGCCCAGCGCCGCCGTGTCACTGCCAAACCGGTCCGTCATCGATGCCAGGCGCTCGGCCACCTGCGGATTGGTCGGCACCACCGCCTCGCGTAAATAATCGAAGTAAGTCTTGGTGCGCGCGTCCAGCAGCGTCGCCAGCAGAGCAATACCGATCGCACCGCCAAGGTTACGCAAAATGTTGAACAGACTCGACGCCGACCCCGCGTCCTGCGGCAGGATGTACGCCGTGGCAATCAGGGAAATGGTCACCATGATCAACGGCTGCCCCAGCGCGCGAATGATCTGAATCTGATTGAACTGCGGCCCGGCGAAATCCGGGTTGAGCACCCCCGACGAAAAACTTGCCAGACCAAACAAGCCAAACCCGAGCGTGCACAGCCATTTTGGCGAAATGAACTTCATCAGTTTCGGCACCAGCGGAATCAGGAACAGCTGCGGCACACCCATCCACATGATCACTTCACCGATCTGCAGCGCGTTGTAGTTCTGGATCTGCGCCAGGTACAGCGGCAACAAATAGATCGAGCCGTACAACCCGACACCCATGCCCAAACTGGAAATACTCGATAAACCAAAATTGCGATTGCGCAGAATGCCAAGGTTGATCAGCGGATTGGGTTTGGAAATCTGCACGATCACAAACGTGATCAAACTCACCAACGCAATGCTACCCAGCGTCACGATCAGGCTTGATTCGAGCCAGTCCTTGCGATGGCCTTCCTCAAGGAAAACCTGCAAGCAACCGAGGCCGATACCCAGCGTGAGGATGCCGGTGTAGTCGGTGCTTTTCAGCAGTTCCCAGTGCGCTTCTTTCTTCTCCAGCCCGTACATCAAACCGGCGATCATGATCAGCCCCGGCGGAATGTTGATGTAGAAGATGTATTCCCAACCCCAGTTTTCCGTGAGCCAGCCGCCCAGCGTCGGGCCGATCGACGGCGCAAAGGTCGCGGTCATGGCGAACATCGCCATGCCTTTGGCGCGGTGGTGTTCGGGGAGTTTGATCAGGGTGAGGGTGAATGCCAGCGGGATCAGCGCGCCGCCAGTGAAGCCTTGCATGGCTCGAAAGACGATCATGCTCTCCAGGCTCCACGCCATCGAACACAGCAGCGATGAAACCAGAAACCCCAGCGACACCCACACCGCCAAGCGTCGGGCTGAAAGCAGCTGCACCAGCCACGCGGTCAGCGGGATCATGATGATTTCCGCGACGAGATAGGAAGTGGAAATCCACGAACCTTCTTCCAGCGTCGCCGACAACGCGCCTTGAATGTCCTTCAGCGAAGAGTTGGTGATCTGGATGTCGAGTACGGCCATAAAAGCGCCGAGCATCACGCTCATCACTGCGATCCAATCGCGCCGGGTCGGTTCGCCGACCGGGCGGATCAGCGAATCACCGGCCATTGCCCGGGGCGTCTTTGATGTTCACGGTGGCGGTGGCGGACATGCCCGGGCGGATCTTGCCGTGCAGCGGGTTATCGGCTTTGAAGGTCAGTTTCACCGGAATCCGTTGCACGACTTTGGTGAAGTTGCCAGTGGCGTTGTCCGGTGGCAGCAGGCTGAACTGCGCGCCGGACGCGGCGAACAGACTGTCGACCCGCGCTTCGATCGGCGTGTCGCCGTAGGCATCGAAGGTCAGCTCGGCTTTCTGACCGGGTTGCATGTGGCCGATCTGGGTTTCCTTGAAGTTGGCCTGTACCCAGATGTCTTCGTCCGGGACGATCGACAGCAAATAGGCGCCGGCCTGCACCACTTGACCATTGCGCGCGGCGCGTTGGCCGACCAGGCCGCTGATCGGTGCGTGGATTTCGCTGCGGGTCAGGTTGAGTTCGGCTTGCGCGAGATCGGCGCGGGCGTTGGCGATCTGCGCGTCGAGGCGTTTGATTTCAGCGTTCAGGGCGTTGACCTGTTGGCGCTGGCCCTGTGCATCCGCCTGCGCCTTGGCCACTTGCGAGCGAGCAATGTGGGCGTCGGCGGAGAGGGTGGTCACGCGTTCTTCGGAAACGTAACCGGGTTTGCGCAGGGTTTCTGCGCGCGACAAATCCATCTGGGAGCGGCCAAGCGTGGCTTGGGTGGTCGCTACTTGCGCATCGCTGGCGGCGATCAGGCTCGATTGCTGGGTCAGTTTGCTCTGCGCTTGCAGGCGTTCGGCTTCGCGGGTGGCGAGGGCGGCATTCGCGCGGTCGACCGCCAGGCGGAAATCATTCGGTTCGAGGCGTACCAGCAATTGGCCTTTTTCCACGTGCTGATTGTCCTGCACCAGCACTTCATCGATGCGCGCGCCCAATTGGCTCGACACACGGGTGATCTCACCCTGGACATAGGCGTTGTCGGTGCTTTCATAAAAGCGTCCCTTGAAAAACCAGTGGGCGAAGAAACCCCCGGCAATCAGCAGGACGAGCAGCAGGAAAATCAACAGGCGACGCTTGAGTTGGGCAGGCATGGGGCAAACTGTAGTCGAGGAATTGTAAGGAAAGTTATCAGCAGGCAAATTTGGCATACAGCCGATAAACGGTAAATGCCATCTGCTGATATTCCGCCATTCATCACGGCTTACGGGCATTACAGACGCAAACTTGACTTAAATGCCCTGCCTGCTGGAGCGGGGCGGGTGTCGCCTGTTACCATTCGCCGCTTGATTGTTTTGCTTTTCATTCTTTTCGAGACATGCCATGACCACCGTCCGCACTCGCATCGCGCCATCGCCTACCGGGGATCCCCACGTAGGTACCGCTTACATCGCATTGTTCAACTACTGCTTTGCCAAGCAGCATGGTGGTGAGTTCATCCTGCGGATCGAAGACACCGACCAGTTGCGTTCGACCCGCGAGTCCGAACAGCAGATCTTCGACGCGCTGCGCTGGTTGGGCATCGACTGGAGCGAAGGCCCGGACGTTGGCGGCCCGCACGGCCCGTATCGCCAGAGCGAGCGCGGCGACATCTATCAGAAGTACTGCCAGCAACTGGTCGATATGGGCCATGCGTTCCCATGCTTCTGCACTGCTGAAGAACTCGATCAGATGCGCGCCGAGCAAATGGCTCGCGGCGAAACGCCACGCTACGACGGTCGCGCGCTGCTGTTGTCGAAAGAAGAAGTCGCGGCCCGTCTGGCCGCCGGCGAACCGCACGTGATCCGCATGAAAGTGCCGAGCGAAGGCGTTTGCGTGGTGCCGGACATGCTCCGTGGCGACGTCGAGATCCCGTGGGATCGCATGGACATGCAAGTGCTGATGAAGACCGACGGCCTGCCGACGTACTTCCTCGCCAACGTCGTTGACGATCACCTGATGGGCATTACCCATGTATTGCGCGGCGAAGAATGGCTGCCATCGGCACCGAAACTGATCCTGCTCTACGAATACTTCGGCTGGGAACAACCGGAGCTGTGCTACATGCCGCTGCTGCGTAACCCGGACAAGAGCAAGCTGTCCAAGCGCAAGAACCCGACCTCGGTGACGTTCTACGAGCGCATGGGCTTCATGCCGGAAGCGATGCTCAACTACCTCGGCCGCATGGGCTGGTCGATGCCGGACGAGCGCGAGAAGTTCTCGCTGCAGGAAATGGTCGACAACTTCGACCTCAAGCGCGTCTCGCTGGGCGGGCCGATCTTCGACATCGAGAAACTGTCGTGGCTCAACGGCCAGTGGCTGCGTGATCTGCCGGTGGAAGAGTTCGCCAGCCGCTTGCAGACCTGGGCATTGAACCCGGAATACATGATGAAGATCGCGCCGCTGGTGCAGGGTCGCGTTGAAACCTTCAGCCAGGTTGCACCGCTGGGCGGGTTCTTCTTCGCCGGTGGCGTCAATCCGGATGCCAAGTTGTTCGAATCGAAGAAGCTCTCCGGCGATCAGGTGCGTCAGTTGATGCAGTTGATCCTGTGGAAGCTGGAAAGCCTGCGTCAGTGGGAGAAGGACAACATCACCGCGACGATTCAGGCAGTGGTCGAATCGCTGGAGCTGAAACTGCGTGACGCGATGCCGCTGATGTTTGCTGCGATCACCGGTCAGGCGAGTTCGGTGTCGGTGCTCGATGCGATGGAAATCCTCGGCCCGGACCTGACCCGTTTCCGTCTGCGCCAGGCGATCGACCTGCTGGGCGGCGTGTCGAAGAAAGAAAACAAAGAGTGGGAAAAGCTCCTGGCCGCCATCGCCTGATAGCCTAGCCCCCCTGTAGGAGCTGCCGAAGGCTGCGATCTTTTGATTTTGGCTTTTAAAAACCAGATCAAAAGATCGCAGCCTGCGGCAGCTCCTACAGGGCATGCTTTATCCCAAGTCCCGGATTTTCGGGAGGAGGGCGGTAAGTGATTGTTATGCCGACGAAAAACTTTGAAAAATTTCAAAAATAAGTTTGACAGGCTTTCGATACGCCCTTAAGATTCGCCCCGTCCTCAGCGATGACATCAACGATGAGGGGCTATAGCTCAGCTGGGAGAGCGCCTGCATGGCATGCAGGAGGTCAACGGTTCGATCCCGTTTAGCTCCACCAATTTTACACTTCAAGGCCTGGCCACACCGGCCTTGAAGCGATCAACACTCAGCGTTGATCAGTTGTATAGAAGGGTTTGCGTCCCCTTCGTCTAGTGGCCTAGGACACCGCCCTTTCACGGCGGTAACAGGGGTTCGAGTCCCCTAGGGGACGCCAGTTTTACAGAAGTGATGTTGCAAGATGTCACTCCGCCGCGAGGCGAAAAATCCGGGGCTTTAGCTCAGCTGGGAGAGCGCCTGCATGGCATGCAGGAGGTCAGCGGTTCGATCCCGCTAAGCTCCACCAATTTTACAGTTCAAGGTCTGGCCACACCGGCCTTGAATCGATCAGCACTCAGCACTGATCAGTTGTATAGAAGGTTTGTGTCCCCTTCGTCTAGTGGCCTAGGACACCGCCCTTTCACGGCGGTAACAGGGGTTCGAGTCCCCTAGGGGACGCCACGATTACCCGCTCTGCGGGATTTTATAAGGGTCATTCAATTATTGAATGGCCCTTTTGTTTGTCTGGCGTTTGGCCAATTCTCCTTTTCCTAAACTGTGCTTCAGACCAGCGGTCATATTCTTGACTTGCAGATTATTATTATGCGAATAATATTCTATTCGTAATATTCGGAGGCAACGATGAACGATAAAAAAGCTCAAACCCGCGAACGCATCCTCAAGGCCGCCAGCTCCGCGCTGATCCAGCGCGGCCCGGCAGACCCAAGCGTGGGCGAAGTGATGGGCGCAGCCGGCCTCACGGTCGGTGGCTTCTATGCGCACTTCGAAAGCAAGGACGCGATGATGCTCGAAGCGTTCAAGCAATTGCTCGGTCGCCGCCGCGACCTGATTGCCGACATGGACAGCGAACTGACCGGCGAAGAGCGTCGCGCGCTGGTCGCAGCGTTCTATCTGTCGCGCAAGCACCGTGATTCCAGTGAGGCGGCGTGCCCGATTCCTGCCTCGATCGGCGAGTTGGGGCGTTTGCCGGATTCGTTCCGCCTCGCGCTGAACGAACATCTGGAGTTGATGGTTGCGCAGTTGGCCTCCAGCCCTGAGGACACCGACAAAGCCTTGGCCGACATGGCCTTGATGGTGGGTGGTCTGGCGCTCGCACGAGCACTGGGCCCGGGTGATTTATCTGATCGATTGCTGCGCGCGGCCAAGTCGGCGGTGCGTTGACCTGAAGGCAGCAGGCCTGAGGAGAGAGCGATGAACACGTTGAAGTGGGTTCGTGGCGTTAATGGCACCTTGGGCTGGATTGCACCGCAACGAGTGGCGAGCAAAATGCGCCTGGCGTTCATGACGCCGCGCGCGCTGCCACTGCGCGATTGGGAGCTGCCGATGCTGGCCAGTGCCGAGCGCATCACGCTGCGCTTCGGGCTTTCGGCATTGCGCTGGGGCCAAGGCCCTGCCGTGCTGCTGATGCACGGTTGGGAAGGGCGCCCCACCCAGTTCGCCGCGCTGATCACTGCGCTCGTCGATGCCGGTTATACCGTTGTTGCACTCGACGGCCCGGCCCACGGTCGCTCACCGGGACGTGAAGCCAACGTCGTCCTTTTTGCGCGCGCCATGCTTGAAGCCGCCGCCGAACTGCCGCCGCTGCAAGCCGTCATCGGTCACTCGATGGGCGGCGCCAGCGCCATGCTCGCCGTGCAATTGGGCCTGCGTACCGAAACCCTCGTCAGCATCGCTGCGCCGGCGCGAATTCTCGGTGTACTGCGCGGCTTCGCCCGCTACGTCGGTATGCCGCCCAGAGCGCGCTCCGCGTTTATCCGCCAGGTCGAGCAAGACGTCGGCATGCGCGCCGCCACGCTGGATGTCGCCCACTATCAATTGGATATGCCGGGCCTGATCGTGCATGCCGAGGACGACAATTTTGTCTCGGTCAAAGAGTCGCAACTGATCCATGAATCCTGGTTCGATAGCCGTTTGCTGCGCCTTGAAGGTGGTGGTCATCAGCGTGTGCTGGCCGACCCTCGGGTGATTGATGGCGTGTTATCACTGCTGGCCGGTCGCAGCCTTCAGGCGCGCCAATCGGCGTGAGCTCCGTTACACTGCCCCGGTTGAATAACTGACCGGGAGTGGGGCATGGGCTGGGATCGGGCAACGCCGTTTACCATTGATCTGCAAGTAGGCGCCGAGGACATCGACGGGCTGGGCCACGCCAATAACGCGGTGTATGTGACCTGGCTCGAACGCTGCGCCTGGCGCCATTCGCAGCGTCTGGGGCTGGATCTGGTCGAGTACCGGCGTCTGGATCGGGCGATGGCCGTGGTCCGTCACGAAATCGATTATCTGGCCGCCGCCTATGAGGGCGATGAACTGCAGTTGGCAACCTGGATCGTCGATTGGGATCAGCGCCTGAAAATGACCCGGCATTTCCAGCTCAAGCGCCCGAGCGACAACACCACGCTGCTGCGCGCGCAAACCACCTTCGTCTGCATCGAGCTGTCCACCGGCAAGCCCAAGCGCATGCCTGCCGAATTCATCGAAGGCTACGGCCCGGCGATCCAGCTCCCCGCCTGACCCGCCCTCTGCCTCGAACTCTGCTCTAACTCATGTAGGAGCTGCCGCA
>NZ_AKJD01000101.1 GCF_000282515.1 Pseudomonas sp. GM80 | reverse complement strand
CAGCTCCTACAGGGGATTGTGGCTATTAGATGAACAGTTCCGAGGCCAGGCTCGCTGCTGATAATTCTTTGGTGAATGTCAGCAACAGCGGCGCCAGTTCATGCAAGCGTGCGCCCGGCATGCGCGCACTGGGGCCGGCGATACTCAGCACGCCGATCACTCGACCATCCGTAGGATGTTTCACCACCGCGGCAATGGCCGAAGTGCCGACCGCCGAGCTTTCTTCAACGCAGGCATAACCCTGTTCACGGGCCAGGCGCAGGCGTTCCAGCAATTCGATATTGGAACGCGGCGCATTCGGCCCGACACCCGCCGGCACCTCCGCCGCTTGGCGTTCGACCATCGACAGCGCCTCGGCGTCGGTCATGCACGCCAGCCACGCATGCCCGGACGCGGTGTAGAACAGCGGCGCATCGCGGCCCATGTCCGGGTCATAGCGCAGACCGGTGCGCGCGCCTTGCGCTTTGGCAATCCAGGTTTGGCGCTCGCCGTCGATCACGCCCAGGCGCACCAGCTCGCCGCTCTCTTGCGCCAGCCGATCGAGCACCGGCTGAACGATGTCGGCACCGCTGCTCGACAAGTATTGAAAGCCCATCGCAACCAGTTTGGTCGACAGGTGATAACGCAGGGTCTCCGGATTCTGCCGCACGTAGCCCAGGCGGATCAGCTCGGCGAGCAAGCGATGCGTTGCGCTCTTGGGGATGTCCAGTTGCTCGGCCAGCGTCTGCATCGGCAGCCCGCGCGGATCACTGGTGAGGCTTTCCAGCACGCTGAAAACCCGTTCGATTTGACTGCCGGCCATGGAGAAATCCAAATGAAATTTCGCCGATTCTAGAAGACATCCTCGGCAAAGCGAAATCTGCAACCGCCTGTTCGATAACCGCCCGCTTTGTCGGCTCAAGACTTGTCGAGCGCTGCCGCCACTGGTTATTTTCTGGAATCAAATTCCAAAAACAGTTCAGCGCTGGAGCCTTGTTTGATGTCTGTCGAACTTCCCGAAATCGACTGCGACGTGTTGGTCGTCGGCTCCGGCGCCGCCGGGTTGTCGGCGGCCGTCACTGCGGCGTGGCATGGCCTGAAGGTTATCGTCGTGGAAAAGGATCCGGTCTTCGGTGGTGCCACCGCGTGGTCGGGCGGCTGGGCGTGGGTGCCGTGCAATCCACTGGCACGTCGGGCCGGCATCATCGAAGACGTCGAACAACCGCGCACCTATTTGCGCCATGAACTGGGCGAGCATTTCGACCCGGCAATGATCGACGCCTTCCTGACCGCCGGGCCGCGCATGGTGGCGTTTTTCGAGCAGCACACCGCCCTGCAATTTGCCGACGGCAACGCCATTGCCGACATTCATGGCGACACGCCGGGCGCTGGCACCGGTGGACGTTCTGTCATCGCCGCCCCTTACGACGGACGCAAAGTCGGGCGCTTGCTTAAGCGTCTTCGTACAACGATGCGCGAAACGTCCTTCATGGGCATGCCGATCATGGCCGGCGCGGATCTTTCGGCGTTCCTCAATTTGACTCGTTCGCTGAAAGCGGCGTGGCATGTGACGCGACGTTTTACCCGGCACCTGCTCGACCTCGCGATTCACGGCCGGGCAATGCAACTGGTCAACGGCGTGGCGCTGATCGCGCGACTGGCGAAATCTGCCGAAGACCTCGGCGTATTGCTGTGGCAATCGGCGCCAGTTACCGAATTGCTGCGCGACGACAATCGTGTTTCAGGAGCCTTGATCAACAGCGGTAAAGGCCCGATCCGCATCCGTGCGCGCAAAGCCGTGGTACTCGCGGCGGGAGGCTTCGCCAACGATATCGAACGGCGCAAAGCCCTGTTCCCACGCACGCCAACCGGCCACGAGCATTGGGCGCTGCCGCCGCTGGCCGTCAACGGCGATGGCCTGCGCCTGGGGGAAAGCGTCGGCGCGCGGGTCAACACCGATGTCGCTTCACCGGTGGCGTGGGCACCGGTGTCGCAAGTGCCACATTCCGACGGCAGCACCGGCCATTTCCCACACATCATCGAGCGCGGCAAACCCGGAATCATCGGTGTGCTGCGCAACGGTCAGCGCTTCGTCAACGAAGCCAACGGTTACTACGACTATGTCAGCGCGATGGTTGCCGCCGCGCCGGAAGGCGAAGAGGTCGCCTCGTGGCTGATCTGCACCCACGCCTTTCAACGGCGTTATGGCCTTGGCATATCGAGGCCGTTTCCGCTGCCAGTGTCAGAATTTATCCGCAGCGGCTATCTGAAAACCGGTAACAGCGTTGAAGAATTGGCCAGTGCTTGCGGCATCGACCCGGGCGGCTTGCGCCAGACTCTCGACGATTACAACCGCCATGCACGCAACGGCGAAGACCCGCTATTCGGGCGCGGCTCAACACCTTACAACCGCAAACAGGGTGACCCGGCGAACCTGCCCAACCCCTGCGTTGCCCCGATAGACACCGGCCCGTTCTATGCCGTGAAAGTCCAGCCGGGCTGTTTCGGCACCTTCGCCGGCCTCAAGGTCAACCCGCACGCGCAAGTGCTCGACGCCAACGAACACGCCATCACCGGGCTCTACGCGGCAGGCGGCGACATGGCCAGCATCATGGGCGGCCACTACCCGGCAGGCGGGATCAACCTCGGCCCGGCGCTGACGTTCGGTTACATCGCCGCCCGGCACATCGCCGGCATCACTGCTTTCGAACAGGAGATCGACCATGCAGCACATCGTTAATGCCCAGGGCTTGAACATGCCGAAACTCGGCCTCGGCACCTGGCCGATGCTCGGCGACGAATGCACCCGCGCCGTCGAGCAGGCGCTGGAACTCGGTTATCGCCACATCGACACGGCAGCGGCCTACAACAATGAAGACGCGGTCGGACAAGCGCTGGCGAATACGCCGACACCGCGCGAGCAGATCCATGTCACCAGCAAAGTCTGGTGGGATCAGCTGCAACCCGATGCCATGCGCCACTCCATGGCGCGCAGCCTCAAAGCCTTGCGCAGCGACTACGTCGATTTGTTCATGATCCACTGGCCGAGTACTGACTGGGATTTACCCCGTACGCTCGAAACATTGGCGTCATTCAAGGAACAGGGGTTGGCCCGCAACATCGGCGTGGCGAATTTCCCCCTGGCGCTGCTGCGCAAAGTCGTCGAGGAATACGGGATTGGTCTGTCAGCGATTCAGGTCGAGTACCACGTTCTCCTCGGCCAAAACGCCCTGCTCGACTACGCCCGCCAACACGACATGGCACTGACGGCCTACACCCCGTTGGCGCGCAACAAAGTCTCGGACATCCCGCAGATCCAACAGATCGCGCAAAAGCACGGCGTGCTGCCGACCCAGGTCGCCTTGAAATGGTTGCTCGATCAGCCCAACGTTGCGGCCATTCCCAAGGCCAGCAGCCAGACCAATCAACTGGCCAACCTGGCCTCGCTGAAGGTCGAGCTCGACGATGAAGACCGCGCATTGATTGCCGCCCTGCCGAAAAATCAACGCCAGGTCAGCCCGGATTTCGCGCCTGAATGGGATGCCTTTGATCGCTGATCGATGACCTGCTGAAAGAAACCCGCCACCGGATTGAATTCGCGGGCCGGGTGATCGTCAATAACAGGCCCGACCTCGTCTGCACGAGGCCGGGCCTGTTTGCGTGTGGCCAATAGACGGACGACCGGACTGGCGCCACACTCACACACCAGCAACACTCATCACCACGTGCTATTCACCCGATACAAACAGAGGATTCCCACATGCTATGGAAAAAAGGCCGACGCAGTGACAACGTCGTCGATGCCCGTGGTGATGATGCCGGCGGTGGCGGCGGCATGCGCTTCGGCGGCGGCAAAGGCCTGAGCCTGGGTGCAATTCTGCTGATCGTCGGGATCGGCTGGATCACCGGGCAGGATCCATTGCAGATCCTCGGCCAGCTCGCCGGGCAATCCACCCAGCAAGCGGCGCCGACCTCGCAAACCCGTCAGGCGCCGCCGGCCAATGATGAGCAAGCCGAATTCGTCCGTTCGATCCTCGGTGATACCGAAGACACCTGGGGCGCGATTTTCCAGCAGGCCGGGCGCCAATACAAAGACCCGACGCTGGTGCTGTTCAGCAATCGGGTGAATTCCGCCTGCGGCCTGGCAACGTCCGCCACCGGCCCGTTCTACTGCCCGGCTGACCAGAAGGTCTATCTGGACATGGCCTTCTTCCAGGAAATGTCGCAACGCTTCAAGGCTGCCGGCGACTTCGCGCAGGCCTACGTGATCGCGCACGAAGTCGGACACCATGTACAGACGCTGCTCGGCGTCTCGGCGAAAATTCAGACAGCCCGCCAGCAAGGTCGGCAGATGGAAGGCGCCGGCGGTTTGTTGGTGCGTCAGGAATTGCAGGCTGACTGTCTCGCCGGTGTCTGGGCCTACAGCGCGCAGAAGCGCCTGAACTGGCTGGAACCGGGTGACATCGAAGAAGCCTTGAACGCGGCCAACGCCATCGGTGATGATCGCTTGCAGCAACAGGGTCAGGGCCGTGTGGTGCCAGACTCGTTTACCCACGGTACGTCGGCGCAAAGGGTGCGCTGGTTCAAAACCGGATTCGCGCAGGGCCAGGTCGGCCAGTGCGACACCTTCGCGGCGAAAAACCTGTAAATGCATAAATGGCTTTTGGCGTTACTGATTGTTGGCAGCACTGCGCAAGCCGCCGGTGTCGATGCAATCAGCCCCGGTCGCTTGCAACTCAAGGCCGGGGAAATGGCAGTGGGCATCGGCCCCGCGCCGGAGAAGATCGAGCGCGTGCTGATCGTCATTCATGGCCGTTTGCGCAACTCGGAAACCTATCGCAAAAGCGCCGAGAGCGCGGCTGAATTGGCCGGGCAAAGTGCGCACACGCTGGTGATCGCACCGCAGTTTCTCAATGAAAGTGATGTCGCTCTGTACTCGCTACCTGCGACGTTGCTGCGCTGGCAAGGCAACGAATGGATGGGCGGTGGTTTATCCACAGGCCCGAACCCGTTGAGTTCCTATGCGGCACTGGACGAAATCGTCGCGCGGATCAGCGATCGCAAACAGTTTCCCGACGTGAAGCAGATCGTTATTTTCGGTCACTCTGGCGGCGGTCAGGTGGTGCAGCGTTATGCCCTGCTGGCCAAGGATCAGCCTGCGCTGAAGGACAACGGCATTCGCTTGCGCTACATGGTCGCCAATCCGTCCTCCTATGCGTACTTCAATGAACAGCGGCCGGTGGCGTTCGATCATGCCAAGTGCGTGGGTTTCAATCGCTGGAAGTACGGTCTGACAGACATGCCGGTGTACGCCGGTGGGCAAACACCGTTGCAGCTTGAGAGCAGTTACGTCAAACGCGAGATGATTTATCTGCTGGGGCAGCAGGACATCGATCCCAAGCATCCGGCGCTGGACAAGCGATGTGAAGCCGAGGCGCAAGGTGCCTATCGTCTGGAGCGTGGGAAGTTGTACTTCGGCTATTTGCTGCGCCGCCATCCGGAAGGGGTGAATCAGCGGCTGGTTGAAGTGCCCGGGGTCGGGCATAACGGCGATGGCATGCTGACCTCGCCGGAGGGGCAGAAGGCGTTGTTTGAATAAGTCCTGTATTGAATGATCTGCCGCCATCGCTGGCAAGCCAGCTCCCACAGTGGGTTGTGTCGCACACATTTTGCATCCACTGAAAATCCCTGTGGGAGCTGGCTTGCCAGCGATGAGGCCATATCAAACAACCGAAATGTCAGGTAAACAACATCCTGCGCAACTCGACACAATCCCTGGCATGCCAATCGGTCAACTCAGGCCACGGGTTATCCGGTAAATTCACCAACACCGTCCGCGCCCCCGCCGCTCGCCCGCAATCCAGATCAAAGCGGTAATCACCGACCATCACCATCTCGCTGGCCGCCACATCCCAGGCCTCTGCCAACTTCAGCAATCCACCCGGATGCGGCTTCGGTGGCGCTTCGTCGCGGCCCAGCACATCTTCCACCGCAAAGCAGTCAGCCAAACCAATCGCCTCCAGTGTCACATGCGCCAACTCCCGCGCGTTGCGGGTGAGGATGCCAAGGCGATAACCGCGCGCGTGCAGATCACGCACCAATTCCACCGCCCCGGTCGCCGGGGTCGAGCCCAGTGCCAGATCGCGCTCATGCTCCAGCAACCACGCGTGTTTGGCCGCCGCCTCATCCGCCGGCAACGCGGCGAGATGCGTAAGAATGTCGTCCTGCGGCGGAATCGCCAATGCCACGCGAATCGCCGCAAAATCATGCACGGCGACGGTCAGCGTGCCGTCCATGTCGAACACCCAATGGCGAACGTCGCTCAGGCTCATGCCCAATCCTTGCGATGACGAATCAAGCCTTCCTGCGTCACCGACGCGACCAGTTGCCCGGCGCGGTTATACACGCTGCCACGGGAAAAACCACGGGAATTGCCAGCCCACGGACTGTCCATCGCGTAGAGCAACCAGTCATCGGCGCGCAGATCGTTGTGGAACCACAGCGCGTGATCGAGGCTGGCGACCTGCATGTCCTTCTGCCACACCGATTTGCCGTGGGGCAGCATCGAGGTGGTCAGCAGGCCGAAGTCCGAGGCGTAGGCCAGCAAGTATTTGTGCAGCGCCGGGATGTCGGCCAGCGCACCGTCTGCACGGAACCACACGTACTTCACCGGATCGGCCGGTTGCGGGTTGTACGGGTCTTTTTCGGTGACCGGGCGCACTTCGATCGGCTTCGGGCACAGCAGCTTTTCACGCATGTGCTCGGGGATCAGTTGCGCGCGTTGCTGAAACAGCTCCAGCTCCGACGGCAAGTTTTCCGGGCCGACCACGACAGGCATCTGGCTCTGGTGTTCGAAGCCGGCTTCGTCGTACTGGAACGAAGCGCTGCAGGTAAAAATCGGATGGCCCTTCTGGATCGCCGTGACGCGGCGGGTGCTGAAACTGCCGCCATCGCGCACGCGATCAACCGAATAAACCACTGGCAATTTGGCGTCGCCCGGACGCAGGAAATAACCGTGCATCGAGTGCACGTGGCGCGCTTCTTCAACCGTCTGACTGGCCGCCGACAGCGACTGACCGAGCACCTGACCACCGAACAACTGACGGAAACCCAGGTCCTGGCTACGGCCACGGAACAGGTTTTCTTCGATCGGTTCCAGGGTCAGCAGGTCGACCAGATCTTCCAACACTTGGCTCATTCAGACTCTCCTCACACAAAGCTATGCCGCGCAGTCTTGGCTGCGGCGGGCGATTCAGGTTCTGGCACGGGCCAATGATTTGGCGGCCATTGTAAACGTCCGTGTCGGCTTAGCCATGCAAGGTTTGCAGCCATTGTTCCCGGGTGATGCGGTACAGCACATGCCTGCGCAATGGATGATCGGCGGCAAGCTTGGGGTGATCGAAATCATCCTCCGGGGCGTGATGCATGCCAATCGCCTGCATGACCTTCTCCGAAGGCAGATTGGTTTGCGCGGTGAAGGAGACGATTTCCTTCAAGGCCAAGCGGTCAAAGCCGCAACGCAGAGCGGTCCACGCCGCTTCACTGGCATAACCGAGCCCCCAATGTTCCTTGGCCAGACGCCAGCCGATCTCCACCGCTGGGGTGAACGGTGCGTCGAACCCGACTACGCCGAGCCCGGTGAAACCGATGAATTCGCCGCTGTCCTTACGCTCCAGCGCCCACAAGCCGAAACCGTGCTCGGCAAAATGCCCGCGCACGCGGCCGATCATCGACGCGCTTTCCAGTCGGCTCAAGGGTGCTGGAAAGTAGCGCATCACCTGCGGATCGGCGCACATCGCCGCAAATGCCGGCAAATCCTCGTCCTGCCACTGACGCATCACCAGCCGCGCGCTTTGCAGTTCCAGTATCGGCTCCATCGTGCCCCTCCGTTTCCATGCCGCAAGTCTACATCGCTGGTAGGATCCTTCACTCTTTCCTACGTTCCTACATGAAACCGACATGCCATTGCCGCTGATCTACCACGAAGACTACAGCCCCGAGTTTCCGGCGGATCACCGCTTCCCGATGGACAAGTTTCGTCTGCTGCGCGATCACTTGGTCGACAGCGGTCTGACCCGCGATGCTGACCTGCTGCGCCCCGAGATCTGCCCCAACGACATCCTCGCCCTCGCCCATGACCGTGCGTATATCGAACGCTACATGAGCGGCGAGTTGTCCCGCGAAGACCAACGGCGCCTCGGCCTGCCATGGAACGAAGCCTTGGCCCGACGTACGGTGCGCGCGGTCGGCGGTTCGATCCTGGCGGCGGAACAAGCCCTGGAGCATGGCCTGGCCTGTCACTTGGCCGGCGGCACCCATCACGCGCATTACGACTATCCGGCGGGCTTCTGCATCTTCAATGACCTGGCGATCATCAGCCATTACCTGCTGCAAAGCGGCCGGGTCAATCGAGTGCTGATCTTTGACTGCGATGTGCATCAGGGCGACGGCACGGCGCGGATTCTTCATGACACGCCGGAGGCAATCACCGTTTCCCTGCACTGTGAAAAGAATTTTCCTGCACGCAAAGCCGAAAGTGACTGGGACATTCCGCTGCCCAAAGGCATGGGCGATGGCGATTATTTGAAGGTGGTCGACGACACGCTCAACTATTTGCTGCCGCTGTATCAACCGGATCTGGTGCTGTACGACGCCGGTGTTGATGTGCACAAGGACGATGCCCTTGGTTATCTGCAACTGACCGACGAAGGCGTCGCTGCTCGCGATGAGAGCGTGATGCGTCATTGCCTGGGCCGCGACATTCCGGTGATGAGCGTGATTGGCGGCGGCTACAGCAAGGATCGCCACGCCCTCGCCCGCCGCCATGGCATCCTCCATCACAGCGCGCAGCGGGTCTGGCAGTCACACGGTTGTCATTGAGCTGTGCTGCGTTACCCACAATCGCTGTGGAACTGCCTGTGGATAACCTGAGTGAAAGGGCCTACAGCCCATACCGCTTATGGCCTGCAGCGCACTGATCATTTTTCAACCAACATTCTGAGCCAACACTATCCTGTAGGAGTGAGCCTGCTCGCGATAGCGTCAGCACCTTCAACATTAACTTGGCTGACACACCGCTATCGCGAGCAGGCTCACTCCTACAAAAGATCTGCGCTGTTAGAATGCGCGGCTTATCCCGCCATACCGCAGCGCACGCCATGACCCAGAATTCCGCCTCCTCCCCCGCTCACGTCGCCATCATCGGCGGTGGCCCTGCCGGCCTGATGGCCGCCGAAGTGCTGAGCCAGGCCGGAATCCGCGTCGATCTGTACGACGGCATGCCCTCGGTGGGCCGCAAATTCCTCCTGGCTGGCGTTGGCGGGATGAACATCACCCACTCCGAAGCGTACCCGGCGTTTCTCTCGCGCTACGCCGAACGCGCACCGCAAATCGCCCCGCTGCTGCGCGGCTTCGATGCTGACGCGTTGTGTAAATGGATTCACGATCTGGGTATCGAAACCTTTATCGGCAGCTCCGGCCGCGTATTCCCTACCGACATGAAAGCCGCGCCGCTACTTCGCGCCTGGCTCAAGCGTCTGCGCGACAGCGGCGTAGTTATCCACACCCGCCATCGCTGGCTCGGCTGGGATGAACACGGTGCGCTGCGCATCGACAGCCCGGAAGGTGAAATCACCGTCAAACCCGACGCCACCCTGCTCGCCCTCGGCGGCGGCAGTTGGTCGCGGCTCGGTTCCGACGGTGCCTGGATGCTGCCACTGGAGCAACGCGGTGTAGGACTTGCGCCGTTGCAGCCAAGTAATTGTGGCTTCGAGGTGCAGGCCTGGAGCGAGTTGATGGTCAGCAAATTCGCCGGCGCGCCGCTGAAAAATATCGCCATTGGTTTGAACGATGACATTCCGCGCTTGGGTGAATGCGTGATCACCGCGACCGGGATTGAAGGCAGTCTGATTTACGCGCTGTCAGCGCCGATTCGTGAGGCGATCAATCAGTATGGCGCGGCGGTTGTTCACATCGATCTGCTGCCCGGCCGGCCTGTGGATAAATTGCAGGCAGCGTTGAGCAAGCCAAGGGGTTCGCGCTCGATGGCCAAGCATCTGCACAGCCAGGTCGGGATTGATGGGGTGAAAGCGGCGTTGCTGCGTGAGCTGACCGATGCTGCGACTTTCGCCGATCCGGCGCTGTTGGCCCGGGCGATCAAGGCGTTGCCGCTGACCTTGGTGAAACCGCGGCCGCTGGACGAAGCGATCAGCAGTGCCGGTGGCGTGACGTTTGAGGCGATGGATGAGCGCTTGATGCTCAAGGCCTTGCCGGGGGTATTCTGCGCGGGGGAGATGCTCGATTGGGAAGCGCCGACAGGCGGCTACCTGCTGACAGGCTGTTTCGCCAGCGGCCGGGCGGCAGGGTCGGGGATCCTACAGTGGCTCAAACACCCCTAACCCTGTAGGAGCTGACGAGTGAAACGAGGCTGCGATCTTTTGATCTTCGGCAATCAAGATCAAAAGATCGCAGCGTGCCGCAGCTCCTACAGGCGTTAAGGCTTACGCTTACGAGGGCCGGTGTTAAATACCGGCACTTTGCGCACAGGCTTGATCGAAGGCTCCGGCGCCTGCGTCTCGCCGCTATCCACCCATTTGCCCAGATTACGCTTGCCGCCACCGCCAGAAGCTTTCGGCTTCTTCGGTTTCTTCGGCTTCTTGATCACCTGACCGCTGGCGTCGGTGTCCGGCACGCGGTGCTCAGGTTCGAAGTCCGGCTCGTTCTGACGCTTCAAGGTCTGGCGCGTCAGCATTTCAATCGCCGACAACATGTTCACTTCATCCGCACACACCAGCGAGATCGCTTCACCGGTTGCACCCGCACGGCCGGTACGGCCGATACGGTGGATGTAGTCTTCGGCCACGATTGGCAGATCAAAGTTGATCACCAACGGCAAATCTTCAATATCCAGACCACGGGCAGCAACGTCGGTCGCGACCAGAATCTGCACTTCACTGAGCTTGAAACGGTCCAGCGCGCGCTGGCGGGTTGCTTGCGGTTTGTCACCGTGGATACCGTCGGCATTCACACCCAGACCCTGGAGTTTTTCCACCAGCGCATCAACGCCGTTGCGGGTCTTGGCGAACACCAGCACCTGCTTCCACTTGTTCTTGCGCATCAGGTGCACGAACAGTTCGGCCTTGCGCTTTTTGTCCACCGTGACGATCCACTGCTTGACGGTGTTGGCGGCGACGTTGCGCGGGCTGACTTCGATGCTCAGCGGATCGTTGAGCATCTGCCCTGCCAGCAGGCGGATGTCATCGGAGAAGGTCGCGGAGAACAGCAGGGTCTGGCGCTTCTTCGGCAGCATGCGATAAATATTCGCCAGTTCTTCGGAGAAGCCCAGGTCGAGCATGCGATCGGCTTCATCCAGCACCAGAGTCTGCAACTGATCGAGTTTCAGCGCGTTCTGGCGGAACAGGTCGATCAGGCGACCCGGCGTGGCGACCAGCACATCGACGCCGCCGCGCAGCTTCATCATTTGTGGGTTGATGCTGACGCCGCCGTAAACCGCATAAGTGCGCAGCGGCAGGTTTTCGGCGTACTGGCGCACCGACTCATGAACCTGCTCGGCCAGCTCGCGGGTCGGCACCAGAATCAGCGCACGCGCCGAGTTGGCAGCGACTTTCGGCCCTTCCATGCTCAGCAACTGCAACAGTGGCAAGGCGAAACCGGCGGTTTTGCCGGTGCCCGTCTGGGCGGCGGCCATCAGGTCGCGACCGGCCAGGACGGCCGGGATGGCTTGCGCCTGCACCGGCGTCGGGGTCTGGTAGCCGAGCGTCTCAAGGGAGCGCAGCAAGGGTTCGATCAGGCCAAGGGTGGCGAAAGTCATGGGAGTACCGTAGGAAAAGATGACGCGGGCATGCAATGCCGCGCAGTTTACCCTAATTCGTACGCGTTTCTGTGGGAACGGCTGTCGGCGCCACGACTGGCGGCTGTGCTGGCCGGCGCCACTGCGGCAAGCCAATCAGCACCACGGCGCTGATGATCACCAGCATCGCCAGCGCTTCTTCGATGCCGATGGTCTCGCCAACGAACACGATCCCGAGCAACACCGCCACCGCCGGGTTGACGTAGGCATAACTGGTCGCCGCCGCCGGACGCACGTGCTTGAGCAGGTACATATAAGAGTTGAAGGCGATGATCGAGCCGAAGAAGATCAGGTACGCCAGCGCCAGCCAGCCTTCCATCGGCGGCACTGCTTGCAGGCGTTCGCCGCTCATCGCGCTACCGATCAGCAACACTGCGCCGCCGACCAGCATCTCGACCGCACTAGCCATAGCGCCCGCTGGCAACGGCAGATGTCTGCTCCACACCGAACCGAACGCCCAGGTCGCCGCCGCAAAAATCAGCAGTGCCGCGCCCATCGGGCTCGATTGCAGGTTGGAGCCCATGTTGAGCATGGCAATGCCGATGATTCCCAACGCCACTCCGGCCCACTCCAGCCGGGTATTGCGCGCACCCCAGAAATAACCAAACAGCAAAGTGAACAGCGGCACCGTTGCCACCGCCAAGGCCGCGACACCCGAAGCCACGCCGGTGTGCTCAGCCACGCTCACCGCGCCATTACCGAAACTGAGCAGCAAAATCCCGATAATCCCCGCCGCTTTCCACTGCGCCCAGGTCGGTGCCGGCGCCCCGCGCCAGCGCAGGAACGCGTACATCAACGTGCCCGCGATCACGAAGCGCACACCACCGAGCATCAGCGGTGGCCAGTACCCGACGCCGATGCGGATCACCAGGTAGGTCGATCCCCAAATCACATACAACGCAAAAAACGCGGCGATCAGCGGTAGAGAAAAACGGCGCAAGGCAGACATGAGTGGCTCGACTGTCAGGATCAGGGATTGGATTATTCTAGAAAGGCACACGGGCAAAAATAAGCTACAAAACCTGTTTATCAGGCCGGTACACTTTGGAAATAACGGAGATCGAAGGGTTAAACCACGATTTCGAAAGTCTGGCATTTTCAGGAGTTCGATCTTGGACAAATACGACCGCATGCTGCTCAGCGCCCTGCTCGAAAATGGCCGTGCGTCTTACGCCGATCTGGCGCGCAAGGTGAACCTGTCAGCGCCCGCCGTGGCCGAGCGCGTGGCCAAGCTTGAGGCATCCGGAGTAATCACCGGATATGAGGCGAAAATCGACCTGTCGAAAATCGGCTTACCGATCCAGTGCATGATCGAATTGCGTCTGCACCAGAACGACAGTCAGAAGGTCTACGACGAACTGGTGAAGATCCCGCAACTGACCGAGTGCTTTCGAGTGACGGGCGATCCGTGCGTGATGATGAAAGGCGCGGTGGGTTCAATGCCGGAGCTGGAAGAGCTGATCAACCGCGTGGCGAAATTCGGCTTCAGCAAGACATCGATCGTGCTGTCGAGCGCCATCGAAAAGCGCGTGCCGTTAAGCCATATCGAAAACAACGGAAAGTGAATAAATCGCGTGACCGCCCCTCTCCCTGCACAGAAACAATCTTCCCTCCCTGTAGGAGCTGACGAGTGAAACGAGGCTGCGATCTTTTGATCTTTCACCTCTAGATCAAAAGATCGCAGC
>NZ_AKJD01000100.1 GCF_000282515.1 Pseudomonas sp. GM80 | reverse complement strand
GCGGCAGCCGCTGCACCGGCTGCTGCCGAGGGCGAAGACGATCCTGTTGCTGCACCGGCTGCGCGCAAGCTGGCTGAAGAAAACGGCATCAACATCGCTTCCGTTGCCGGCACCGGCAAGGGCGGTCGTGTGACCAAGGAAGACGTAGTCGCTGCTGTAGCTGCCAAGAAAGCCGCTCCGGCTGCCGCGCCTGCCAAGGCTGCTGCTCCTTCGGCCGCCGCTCCTGTGTTCGCCGCTGGCGACCGCATCGAGAAGCGCGTACCGATGACCCGCGTTCGCGCCACCGTGGCCAAGCGTCTGGTTGAAGCTCAGTCGAACATGGCGATGCTGACCACTTTCAACGAAGTCGACATGACTGAAGTCATGGCCCTGCGTTCGAAGTACAAGGATCTGTTCGAGAAGTCCCACAACGGCGTACGCCTGGGCTTCATGTCGTTCTTCGTGAAAGCGGCTACCGAAGCACTGAAACGCTTCCCGGCTGTTAACGCATCGATCGACGGCGCTGACATCGTTTACCACGGCTACGCGGACATCGGCGTTGCCGTTTCCAGCGACCGTGGCCTGGTTGTTCCGGTTCTGCGTAACGCCGAACTGATGAGCCTGGCTGAAATCGAAGGCGGCATCGCAACATTCGGCAAAAAAGCCCGTGACGGCAAACTGTCGATGGACGAGATGACCGGTGGTACCTTCACCATCACCAACGGTGGTACCTTCGGTTCGATGATGTCGACCCCGATCGTCAACCCGCCGCAGGCAGCGATTCTGGGCATGCACAACATCATCCAGCGTCCTATGGCCATCAACGGTCAGGTCGTTATCCGTCCGATGATGTACCTGGCACTGTCCTACGATCACCGTCTGATCGATGGCAAAGAAGCTGTGACCTTCCTGGTGACCATCAAGAACCTGCTGGAAGATCCGGCGCGTCTGTTGCTGGATATCTAAAAAACAGCGGCAAGCTTCAAGTTTCAAGCCACAAGCTCAAAGCGAGCGGGGTGGGCTTGGAGCTTGTCGCTTGCGGCTTGTAGCTTTATTGCTAAAGAGGATTTTTTGAATGTCGCAGAAATTTGACGTAGTAGTGATCGGTGCTGGCCCTGGTGGCTACGTGGCTGCCATCAAGGCGGCGCAGCTGGGTCTGACCACTGCCTGCATCGAGAAGTACACCGACGCTGAAGGCAAGCAAGCCCTGGGCGGCACCTGCCTGAACGTGGGCTGCATTCCTTCCAAGGCGCTGCTCGACAGCTCCTGGAAATACAAGGAAGCGAAAGAAAGCTTCAACGTTCACGGTATCTCGACCGGCGAAGTCAAAATGGACGTCGCTGCGATGGTTGGCCGCAAGGCTGGCATCGTCAAGAACCTGACCGGCGGCGTTGCCACCCTGTTCAAGGCCAACGGCGTTACTTCGATCCAGGGCCACGGCAAACTGCTGGCTGGCAAGAAAGTCGAAGTCACCAAGCCAGACGGCTCGGTTGAAATCATCGAAGCTGAAAACGTCATCCTGGCTCCAGGTTCGCGCCCGATCGACATTCCACCGGCTCCGGTTGATCAGAACGTCATCGTCGATTCGACTGGCGCTCTGGAATTCCAGACCGTACCTAAGCGTCTGGGCGTGATTGGCGCTGGCGTGATCGGTCTGGAACTGGGTTCGGTCTGGTCGCGTCTGGGCTCGGAAGTGGTTGTCCTCGAAGCACTGGACACCTTCCTGATGGCAGCGGACACCGCTGTTTCCAAGGAAGCACTGAAAACCCTGACCAAACAAGGTCTGGACATCAAACTGGGCGCTCGCGTGACCGGCTCGAAAGTGAACGGCGACGAAGTCGTTGTGAACTACACCGATGCCAACGGCGAACAGACCATCACTTTCGACAAGCTGATCGTAGCCGTTGGTCGCCGTCCGGTGACCACTGATCTGCTGGCTTCCGACAGCGGCGTGACCCTCGACGAGCGCGGTTTCGTGCACGTTGACGATCACTGCGCGACCACCGTACCGGGCGTTTTCGCCATCGGTGACGTGGTTCGCGGCATGATGCTGGCGCACAAAGCTTCGGAAGAAGGCATCATGGTTGTCGAGCGCATCAAGGGCCACAAAGCCCAGATGAACTATGACCTGATCCCTTCGGTTATTTATACTCACCCGGAAATCGCGTGGGTTGGCAAAACCGAGCAGGCCTTGAAAGCTGAAGGCGTTGAAGTTAACGTCGGCACCTTCCCGTTCGCCGCTTCCGGCCGTGCCATGGCCGCCAACGATACCGGTGGTTTCGTCAAGGTCATCGCTGATGCCAAGACTGACCGCGTATTGGGCGTGCACGTGATTGGCCCGAGCGCTGCAGAACTGGTTCAGCAGGGCGCGATCGGTATGGAATTCGGCACCAGCGCTGAAGACCTGGGCATGATGGTTTTCTCCCATCCGACCCTGTCTGAAGCCTTGCACGAAGCTGCTTTGGCGGTGAATGGCGGCGCCATCCACATTGCCAACCGCAAAAAGCGTTAACAGACAATAAGAAACCACGGCGGTAACGGCCCGTCGTGAGCCTTGCGAGCAAGTCTCACCGCGGAATGTCCGCTGGACGCAGTCTTGCGTAGCTCAGCTACGCAAGCAGCAGTCACAGGTGGCGCGGCACTCATACGAGCGCAGCGCCGAATGCGCAGTACCTAACGAAGACGGTAAAAAGCATGAATCTTCACGAGTATCAGGGTAAGCAGCTGTTCGCTGAATACGGCCTGCCAGTTTCCACTGGTTACGCAGTAGACACCCCGGAAGCAGCAGCAGAAGCTTGCGACAAAATCGGCGGCAGTGAGTGGGTTGTCAAAGCCCAGGTCCACGCTGGTGGTCGCGGTAAAGCGGGCGGCGTCAAGCTGGTTCGCAGCAAAGAAGACGCCAAAGCCTTCGCACAGCAGTGGCTGGGCAAGCGTCTGGTGACTTACCAGACTGACGCCAATGGCCAGCCAGTCACCAAGATCCTGGTTGAATCGTGCACTGATATCGCTAAAGAGCTGTACCTGGGCGCTGTCGTTGACCGTTCGAGCCGTCGCATCGTGTTCATGGCTTCCACCGAAGGTGGCGTGGACATCGAGAAAATCGCTCACGACACTCCAGAAAAAATTCTCAAGGCCACTATCGATCCACTGGTTGGCGCTCAGCCATTCCAGGGTCGCGAGCTGGCATTCCAGCTGGGTCTGGAAGGCAAGCAGGTTGCTCAGTTCGCCAAGATCTTCGTAGGTCTGGCCAAGCTGTTCAAGGATCACGACCTGGCTCTGCTGGAAGTGAACCCGCTGGTGATCAAGGCTGACGGCGATCTGCACTGCCTGGACGCCAAGATCAACATCGACGCCAACGCAATGTACCGTCAGCCTAAGCTGAAGACTTTCCACGATCCGTCGCAAGACGATCCGCGCGAAGCGCACGCTGCCAAGTTCGAACTGAACTACGTAGCACTGGAAGGCAACATCGGCTGCATGGTCAACGGTGCTGGCCTGGCCATGGGTACCATGGACATCGTCAACCTGCATGGCGGCAAGCCAGCCAACTTCCTCGACGTAGGTGGTGGCGCTACCAAAGAACGCGTAACTGAAGCGTTCAAGATCATCCTGTCCGACACCAACGTCGCTGCAGTACTGGTCAACATCTTCGGCGGTATCGTTCGCTGCGACATGATTGCCGAAGGCATCATCGGCGCTGTGAAAGAAGTCGGCGTGAAAATCCCGGTTGTTGTTCGCCTTGAAGGCAACAACGCTGAGCTGGGCGCTAAAGTACTGGCAGAAAGCGGTTTGAACATCATCGCTGCTACCAGCCTGACCGACGCTGCTCAACAAGTTGTCAAAGCTGCGGAGGGCAAATAATGAGCGTCCTGATCAATAAAGACACCAAAGTTATCTGCCAGGGTATTACCGGTTCGCAAGGTAGTTTCCACACCCAGCAAGCCATCGAATACGGCACCAAGATGGTTGGTGGCGTTACTCCTGGCAAAGGCGGCACCGAACACCTGGGTCTGCCAGTGTTCAACACCGTTAAAGACGCAGTAGAAGCCACTGGCGCTACCGCATCCGTGATCTACGTTCCGGCTCCTTTCTGCAAAGATTCGATCCTGGAAGCGGCATTCGGCGGCATCAAGCTGATCGTCTGCATCACTGAAGGCATTCCTACCCTGGACATGCTGGACGCTAAAGTTAAGTGCGACGAGCTGGGCGTAGTCCTGATCGGCCCTAACTGCCCAGGCGTTATCACTCCGGGCGAGTGCAAGATCGGCATCATGCCAGGTCACATTCACTTGCCAGGCAAGGTCGGTATCGTTTCGCGTTCCGGCACCCTGACCTACGAAGCTGTGAAGCAGACCACTGACGCCGGTTTCGGTCAGTCGACTTGCGTCGGCATCGGTGGTGACCCGATCCCGGGTTCGAACTTCATCGACATCCTGAAGCTGTTCCAGGAAGACCCGAAGACCGAAGCGATCGTAATGATCGGTGAGATCGGCGGTTCGGCTGAAGAAGAAGCGGCTGCCTACATCAAGGCACACGTGACCAAGCCGGTTGTTTCCTACATCGCTGGTGTGACTGCTCCTCCGGGCAAGCGCATGGGCCATGCTGGCGCAATCATCTCTGGCGGCAAAGGCACTGCAGACGAGAAATTCGCTGCACTGCAAGACGCAGGCGTTAAAACCGTGCGTTCGCTGGCAGACATCGGCAAGGCCCTGGCCGAGCTGACCGGTTGGGCTGTCAAGTAAGCCTCGCGCTTAGCTGACGCTTCACCAAACAAAGGCCACCTTCGAGTGGCCTTTGTCGTTTCTGCAGATCAGAAGATCAAAAGATCGCAGCCTTCGGCAGCTCCTACAGGGATGATGGTTGCCGGCCATGAATGCATTCCGACCGTTCGCCCTGAAAATGCAATTCCATGTAGGAGCTGCCGCAGGCTGCGATCTTTTGATCTTTGCCATCCCAACGAAAAATAGATACGTAAACGCGACACAAAAACGTCGCGTATCGGATAGTTCGCCCTCTAACAGTGCGTTTGTAAGCCAAATTCGTTAGGCTAGCAGCCATTTTTGCGTCTACCGCCCACAAGGCATGCAACGCGCTTTAAGGGTCAGTCCCATACGGATCGACAGCATTTCCCTAATTACACAGGGCAATCCCCCTCTAAATTCCGATTCAGTAGTGTGGTATTACCTTAATGAAAGTTTTGAAAGGTCAGGACATCCTGGCACTTGGCTTTATGACATTTGCCCTGTTCGTTGGGGCCGGCAACATCATCTTCCCGCCGATCGTTGGCTTGCAGGCCGGACCTCACGTCTGGATGGCCGCGCTGGGCTTCCTGATCACCGCAGTGGGTCTGCCGGTGATCACCGTCGTCGCACTGGCCAAGGTCGGTGGGGCGATGGACGCGCTGAGCAGCCCGATCGGCAAGGTCGCCGGCGGCATTCTGGCGGCTGCATGCTACCTGGCGGTCGGCCCGTTGTTCGCCACCCCGCGTACCGCGACCGTTTCGTTTGAAGTGGGCCTGGCGCCGCTGACCGGTGAAAGCCCGCTGGCGCTGTTCCTCTACAGCTCGGTGTACTTCCTGCTGGTGTTCTTCATCTCGCTCTACCCTGGGCGTTTGCTCGACACCGTCGGCCGTTTCCTCGCGCCGCTGAAGATCATCGCGCTGGCAGTGCTCGGCATCGCTGCATTCGCCTTGCCGGCCGGTGACATCGGTCACGGCACGCCCGAATACGTCGCGGCGCCGTTCTCCCAGGGGTTCATCAATGGTTACTTGACCATGGATACTCTTGGCGCGCTGGTGTTCGGTATTGTCATCGTCAACGCGATCCGTTCCCGTGGCGTCGAGTCGCCGAAGTTGATCACCCGTTACGCGATCATCGCCGGGTTGATTGCTGGTGTCGGTCTGGCGCTGGTGTACATCAGCCTGTTCCGCCTCGGTTCCGGCAGCCATGAAGTGGCCGTCGGTGCAACCAACGGTGCAGCGGTATTGCACGCTTACGTGCAGCACACCTTCGGTTCGCTGGGCAGCGGTTTCCTCGCGGTGCTGATCTCGCTGGCCTGTCTGGTGACGGCGGTCGGCCTGACCTGCGCCTGTGCCGAATACTTCAGCCGCGTGCTGCCGCTGTCGTACAAGACCCTGGTGATCATCCTTGCAGCGTTCTCGTTGCTGGTATCCAACCTCGGCCTGACCAAGCTGATCGCCTTCTCCATTCCGGTGCTGACGGCGATTTACCCGCCATGCATCGTTCTGGTGGCGCTGAGCTTCTGCAAAGACTTCTGGCATGAACACGGGCGTATTCTCGGCCCGGTGATGCTGGTGTCGTTCCTGTTCGGCAGTATTGATGCGCTGAAAGGCGCCGGACTGGCTGACTGGATGCCGACGCAGCTGTCGCACCTGCCGCTGAGCGAGCAAGGTCTGGCGTGGTTGGTGCCGTGCGTGATGACCTTGGTGGTTGCAGTGGTTTGCGATCGCCTGCTGGGCAAGCGCAGCGAAGCGGTTGCCTGACGTTGGCTGACCCGCCACAAGCAGGTCTTTAGCGCTTAAACAGAAATGCCCCGTATCAAACGATACGGGGCATTTTTTATGGGCGTCAGGCAGTGTCTTTTTCCCTAGGCTAACGTCGAAGAACTGCATCGCTTTTATGTAGGAGTGAGCCTGCTCGCGATAGCGGTGTGTCAGGTAACTTCAATGGTGACTGACACACCGCTTTCGCGAGCAGGCTCACTCCTACAGGTACAGCATCTATATTCAAGGAATTGCATGTCGTTCATCCAAGCCAATCTGATCCACCTGCTTGCCGCGTGCTGGTTTGTCATCTGCTGGGGCGGTTACACCCGTTATGCCTCGTGGAAGGGCCGCGACACCGCGTGCCTGGCCAGCGTCCTGCACTTGTACCGCGAAGACTGGATGCGCCGCATGCTGCTGCGTGACAACCGCATCGCCGACGCCAGCGTGATCGGCAATCTGGAGCGCAACGCCTCGTTCTTCGCCTCCAGCACGTTGATCATCCTCGCCGGCATTCTCACCGTACTTGGCGCATCCGAGCGCGCGGTGTCGTTGCTCGCAGACATTCCGATGGTGCAACAGGCCTCGCAAGGCATGTCGGAGATCAAGCTGTTGTGCCTGGCGATGGTGTTCGTCTACGCGTTCTTCACCTTCAGCTGGTGCATGCGTCAGTACAACTTCGCGGCGGTGCTGGTCGGTTCGGCACCGATGATCGGTGAGCGGCATGTCTCCGAGCAGGAACGCAAGGCGTTCGCTGCGCGGGCGGCGCGGGTGATTTCGATGGCGGCCAACCAGTTCAACTTCGGCCTGCGCTCCTACTACTTCGGCATGACCATGCTGGCGTGGTTCGTCAGCCCGTGGCTGTTCATGTTGCTGAGCGCCGGTGTGGTGTTGGTGCTGTACCGACGCGAGTTTCATTCCGACGTTCTCGATGTGATGGTCTATACCCCTACAGAGGCGCCTCTCCCTGAGGCGAACAAAGAGGTCGTTTGATGAGTATTCCGTTCTGGTGTGTGTTTATCAGTGCATTGTTGATTTATATCGCGCGCCTGCCGGTGGGCAAGGCGATGAAAGAGCAGGGCGGTTACAACAATCACCTGCCGCGCCAGCAACAGGCGCAACTGACCGGTTACGGCGCGCGGGCGCTGGCGGCGCACCAGAACAGCATCGAGGCGTTCATTTTGTTTGCGGTGGGTGTGCTGATGGCGCACACCACCCAAACGGCGGGATGGCTGATCGATACATTGGCGATCGTCTTTGTCATCGCGCGAATCATCTATTTGTGGTTCTACCTCGCCGATCTGCCCAAATTGCGCAGTCTGGTGTGGCTGGTCGGTCTGGTGTGTTCGTTGTTGCTGATGGTCAGTCCGACGTTCAGAACGGTATTGCTCTGAGCGAAGAGCTGCCGGCCAGACAGGCTAGTGGGCATCAGCCGAGTGTCGTTGTAACATCCGGCGTCGGTTTTTCATGGAAGGCAGTTCTTGAGCGGATTTCAACCGCGTAAATCACCCTTGCGCCGATTTGGCGGGTGGATAGGGGCGCTAATGCTGGGGACTGCGCTAGCGCAGGCCGCGCCATCCGCCCAGCCAGAGGTGCCCGAGGCAAAGCGCCTGGGCGATTTCCTCATTCGCCCGACGCAAAACAGTCTGTATGGTCCGGGGCCGCACTACACCATCGTGTTTCGCTCGCAGGAGTACTGGCCTTTCGGCGTGAACGTCGTCAAGGGTGTGCGGCCGATCAAGGCGCAACATGAAGGCCAGCCGATGCTTCTGGCGATCACTTCTCGCGCCGACAGCCTCGGCACACTGCTGATCAGCGTGCAGAACGGCACGCCGCTGTCACGCCTGCTCAGCCCGCTCCAGGATGAAAATTTTCCCGACTGGGGCGTGCCGCAACCCGGTCGCGAGGACCTGCTGCTGTTCGCCGAATCAGGCCTCGCGCTGGATACCCGAACCGGTGAGGTGCTGTGGTTCGACACCGCCGTCAAAGGCAGCGGTTACCGGGTTGTCGGGACGCTGATGTCGGTGTCTCCCGACAATAAAGTGGCCGCGTATCTGCGCTCGAAGGAAATACTGGTGGCCGGGCGCGAGGACGGCCTGGTAGCCGCTTATAAATTGCCGGCCGATGCCAATGTCGGTGAATTGGCCGACATCTTCAAAAGCGCTTACGCGCAAGCGGCCCAGGCGATCAAGGATGGCGTGCCCCACGTTAATAATCACCGGCAGGCTCGGGACATGCAGATTGCCTGGTTTGCACAGCGCTTCCATTGGCAAGCCAAAAACGACACGTGGGAACTGATTGGCCGCGGCCTCGGTCCCGCATTACCTCTTTCCGAGCGCTGAGCCTGATGAACAATTCACGGTCGGGTGACGGCCTCTTGCTGTTGATGGCAATGGCGGCCTCGCTGGGAGGTTGCGTGAGTAACAATGGCGCAACCGACAGAGAGTTTCTCTCGGAGAATCTGGATGCGAGCAAGGCGCTGCTGACGTTTGACGTCGAGTTTGCGCTGGCCCCGGATTACCAGCCATCGCAGAATAAATTTCACGGCGATGAGCGCGTCACTTACGGCGGTATCCCGCACATCGAAGTGCCTTATTTTCAGAAAGGCCTGAACGTCAAACAGGGTCTGACCGGGCTGCCCTACATCCTGCCCATTCCCTACCCGAAAGCCGGGATCGAGAATGGCCGCAGCGATTTCAAGGTATTCGGCCAGCGTCTGGATGAACAGCGCTATCGTTTTGTCGTGCCGACAAAATCAATGTGGAACAGTGGCCATACCTTCGCGTTGTTGTTTGAACGTCGTGAGCGGCATGAAACGATCACGTTTCGCTTTGACGACAAGACGTCCTGTGCAACGTCTTTGAACGTGACAACGCCGCAGTACGGTTATGCACTCTCTGTCAGTGCCAAGTTCAATAGCGGCGCGGGTTGTTTGAAGGTGTGTGATGGGCGACCCGGTTATCCCGGTGATTGTGCCTTTCAGCCACCGCCAACAAGTGGCGGGTAACGCTGATCTGACAATAAATCACAGGCAAAAGAAAACCCGCACTTGGCGGGTTTTCTTTTTTTCTGCAGCAAAAAGCGGATTATTGCTTCTTGGCAGCTTCGTCTTGCGCGGCGGCGTTCGATTCAGCCTGAGCTTTGGCAGCTTCGGCGTTTTCTTTCGCAGCGTCGTTCACTTTATCCTGAGCTTTGTTCATGTCTTGCTGAGCTTGTTCAGCATGTTGGTTGGCATCTTGAGCTTTGTCCTCGGATTTTTTATCGCAGGCAGCGAGACCGAGGGAAGCGGTCAACATCAAGGCAATAGCTAAAGTCTTACGCATGGGGTGTTTCTCCTTATGGAAAATAACTACTGGCCTTAAGAGCTTGGCGCTGAGGGTTAAGTTCCTCATTTCTTTCAGATATATAAGTTTGTTTTTACCGGGAACTTTTGCTGTATTGCTCACTACTGGCAATTGGCTCTAACGAGAGTAATTATCAAATGTCCGAAAACCCCGTTTTTGAGCGCGCGACGCGATTTTTATCGGCACTTCGTCATTGCCAAGTGCTCGGCTTAGCGGTGCACAGTGCTTCTGCGCAAGGGCTGACGGTGATCTTGCCGTACAGTGAAAAAATCGTCGGCAACCCCCAGACGGGTGTCATTCACGGCGGCGCGATTACTGCATTGATGGACACCGCCTGCGGGATGTCGACCCTGTGCGTGTTGCCGGAGTTCGAAGTCTGTCCAACGCTCGATCTACGCATCGACTATATGCATGCCGCTGAACCGAACAAAGACGTCTATGGTTTCGCCCAATGCTATCGGGTGACTACTGATGTGATCTTCGCCCGTGGTTTCGCCTATCAGGACGATCCCGAACAGCCCATCGCCCATGTCGTCGGGACCTTCATGCGTATGGGTAAAGGCCTTAAAGGCACCAAAGGCTTCGGCGGCGCGATCAAGGGAGCAGGTCAATGAGCGATGACCTCAAGCAGCAACTGCAGCAGGCCCACCAGCAGGGTGACTACGCGCCGTTGTTGCAATTGATCCCTTACGCCGGTTTGATCGGCATCGAATGCTCGCGTGTCGGTGATGACTTGTTGTTCAAGCTGCCAGCGAGCAAAGACAACATTGGTAACCCTTTATTGCCGGCCATTCATGGCGGGGTGATCGCCGGATTCATGGAGCTGGCGGCGGCACTTCATTTGCTGATTTTTACCGAAACGCCGGGCGTGCCGAAGATTATCGATTTCTCCCTCGATTACCTGCGCGCCGGGCAGTTCCGCGATACCTGGGCCAGATGTCAGGTGTGCCGGCAGGGACGGCGGGTGGCCAACGTCGCCATCACAGCCTGGCAAAGTACCGAAAGCGAACCGATTGCCACCGCGCGGGCGCACTTCAAAATCGATGAGCCCTTGAAATCCTGAACAGCGCCCCAAACTCACAAGACAACCCGCCGCCAACCATTTCGGGTCGCGGCCACTGCCATCTGATTGGAGTTTGATGACCATGAGTGTGGAAACTCAAAAGGAAACCCTGGGCTTCCAGACCGAGGTAAAGCAGCTGCTGCACCTCATGATCCATTCGCTGTATTCCAACAAGGAAATTTTCCTTCGCGAATTGATCTCGAACGCCTCTGACGCTGTCGACAAGCTGCGCTTCGAAGCCCTGGCCAAGCCAGAGTTGCTCGAAGGTGGCGCTGATCTGAAAATCCGTGTGAGCTTCGACAAAGACGCCAAGACCGTCACCCTCGAAGACAACGGTATCGGCATGAACCGTGATGATGTGATCACCCACCTGGGTACCATCGCCAAATCCGGCACTGCCGATTTCATGAAAAACCTCTCGGGCGATCAGAAGAAAGATTCGCATTTGATCGGCCAGTTCGGCGTGGGTTTCTACTCGGCGTTCATCGTGGCCGACCAGGTTGACGTATACAGCCGTCGCGCCGGCACTCCAGCCAGCGAAGGCGTGCACTGGTCGTCGAAAGGCGAGGGCGAGTTCGAAGTCGCCACCATCGACAAGCCAGAGCGCGGCACCCGTATCGTTCTGCACCTCAAAGCCGCTGAAGACGAATTCGCCGATGGCTGGCGTCTGCGCAACATCATCAAGAAGTACTCCGATCACATCGCATTGCCGATCGAGCTGCCGAAAGAGGTCGCACCTGCTGAAGGTGAAGAGGCGCCGGCCGCTGAATGGGAAACCGTCAACCGCGCCAGCGCTCTGTGGACTCGTCCGCGCACTGAAGTGAAGGACGAGGAATACCAGGAGTTCTACAAGCACATCGCCCACGACTTTGAAAATCCGCTGGCCTGGAGCCACAACAAAGTCGAAGGCAAGCTCGAATACAGCTCGCTGCTGTACGTGCCGGCCCGCGCACCGTTCGACCTGTACCAGCGTGAAGCGCCGAAAGGCCTGAAGCTGTACGTGCAACGCGTGTTCGTCATGGATCAGGCCGAGTCCTTCCTGCCGCTGTACCTGCGCTTCATCAAAGGCGTGGTCGATTCCAACGACCTGTCGCTGAACGTGTCGCGTGAGATTCTGCAGAAAGACCCGATCATCGATTCGATGAAGACCGCGCTGACCAAGCGCGTGCTCGACATGCTGGAAAAACTGGCGAAAAACGAGCCTGAGCAATACAAAGGCTTCTGGAAGAACTTCGGCCAGGTCATGAAAGAAGGACCGGCAGAAGACTTCGCCAACAAAGAGAAAATTGCCGGTCTGCTGCGTTTCGCATCGACCAATGGCGACGACGGCGAGCAGATCGTTGGTCTGGCCGACTACCTGGCCCGCGCCAAGGAAGGTCAGGACAAGATCTACTACCTCACCGGCGAAACCTACGCGCAGGTCAAGAACAGCCCGCACCTGGAAGTCTTCCGCAAGAAAGGCATCGAAGTGCTGCTGCTGACCGACCGCATCGACGAGTGGCTGATGAGCTACCTCAGCGAGTTCGACGGCAAGACCTTTGTCGACGTGGCACGCGGTGACCTCGATCTGGGCAACCTGGACTCGGAAGAGGACAAGAAAGCTGCAGAAGAAGTCGCCAAGTCCAAAGAAGGTCTGGTTGAGCGTCTGAAAACCGCGCTGGGCGATTCCGTGGCGGAAGTCCGCGTATCCCATCGTCTGACCGATTCGCCGGCCATTCTGGCCATCGGCGAGCAGGACCTGGGTCTGCAAATGCGTCAGATCCTCGAAGCCAGCGGGCAGAAGGTGCCGGATTCGAAGCCGATCTTCGAATTCAACCCAAGCCACCCGCTGATCGAGAAACTCGACGGCGAGCAGAGCGAAGAGCGTTTTGGCGACCTGTCGCACATCCTCTTCGATCAGGCAGCCCTGGCTGCCGGCGACAGCTTGAAGGATCCGGCCGCTTATGTGCGCCGCCTGAACAAGCTGCTGGTTGAACTGTCGGTTTAACCAAGTTGCAGAAAAACCCGCTTCGGCGGGTTTTTTCATTCTGGTGTTTAACAAATCAGGAGTCAGAAATGAGCCAAGTCACTGTACGTTCCGTGGTCTATCAGATCGACGGCCAGCCTTATGAAGGTCGTTTGGCGTTCGACGCCGAGCACAAAGGCGCGCTTCCGGGTTTGTTGATGGCGCCGAACTGGATGGGCGTCAGCGCCGGTGCCGAAGAGATCGCCAAATCGGTGGCGGCCAAGGGCTACGTGGTGTTGATCGCAGACGTTTACGGTCAAGCTGTGCGTCCGCAAAACGCTGATCAGGCTGGCGCGGCGATGATGCCGTTGAAGGACGACCGTGCGTTGCTGCGCACGCGTATGCAGGCGGCGTTCGAGCAGTTGCAGAAGCAGGGCGAAGCGGCGGTCGATACGTCGAAACTGGCGGTGTTCGGGTTCTGCTTCGGCGGTTGCTGTGCACTGGATCTGGCGCGCACCGGTGCGCCGGTGAAGGCGGCGGTGTCGTTCCATGGCACGCTGGATTCGCCGAATCCGGCTGACGCGCAGAACATCAAGGGCGCGGTGCTGGTGTTGCACGGTGCTTCCGACCCGTTGGTGCCGAAGGAACAACTGCCGGCGTTTGAAGACGAGATGAACGCGGCGAAAGTCGATTGGCAACTGCTGAGCTACGGCGGTGCAGTGCACTCGTTTACCGATCCGCATGCCAATGTGCCCGGCAAGATGATGTACGACGCGAAGACCGCCAAGCGCGCCTTCAAGTCGATGCATGATTTGCTGGATGAAGTGTTCAAGGGCTGATTCAGTTGTCAGGCACTGACTTGGTTAGTGCCTGACAGGGCCCCATCGCTGGCAAGCCAGCTCCCACAGGTTTCGAGTCGTTTGCAAAATTTGTGTTAGACGAAAAAACTTGTGGGAGCTGGCTTGCCAGCGATGACTGACTCACAGGCGACACAGCACTACGGTAATTCAATCCGCTCAATTTCCCCCGGCACCGTCGGCCAATCGCCGGCCGCCCATTTACGCCGCGCTTCATCGATCGCCGCCGGATCGCTCGCGACAAAATTCCAGTTGATTCGCCGAGGCCCGTCCAGCGGTGCGCCGCCAAACACCACCGCGTGTACATCGCTCTCGGCAAACAGGCTCATCTCTTCCCCAGCCGGCAACACCACCAACGCATATGGCTCAATCGCTTGGCCATTCAACTGCGCATCCCCGCTCAACACATACACCGCCCGCTCTTCGTGCTCGGTCGGGATCAGCAGGGTGGTCGCCGTTTGCATCTGCACTTCGGCATACAGCGTAGGAGAAAGCACCGGCACCGGTGATTCCAGGCAAAAGCCTGACCCGGCAATCATGCGGATCTGTACGCCAAGGTTATCGCTGACCGGCAAGGTCGCCGCCGGGTGATGGCTGTAATGCCCCGGGCCTTGCTCGTGATCCTTGGGCGAGGCCAGCCAGATTTGCAAGCCGTGCATCGTGAAGCTCTGCTCCCACAACGGCTCCGGCGTGCGCTCGACATGAGCAATCGCACTGCCGGCGGTCATCCAGCTGACATCGCCAGCACCGACAACCTGGTCGGAGCCGAGGCTGTCCTTGTGCTGGAGCTGGCCTTCAAACAGATACGTAAGCGTCGACAGACCGATGTGCGGGTGTTGTCGGATGTTCATGCCTTTGCCCGTCGGATAAACCGTCTCGAGCATGTGATCGAAAAACACGAAAGGCCCGACGCTGCGGCATTTGGCTGACGGCAACGGGCGCAGAATCGGCTGGCCTTCGACGTCTTCGGCGCGCGGGCGGATGATCAGGGGTTGCGTGTCCATGGTGCATTCCAGGCTGAGCGGGTGATGCCAGAAGCATAACCCGCCGCTGGCATGAGGAGGATTACTGGCTGTCGAAGCCTTGCGGGGCGTGGGTTTCGATCGTCACTTCGCTCGTGGTCATCAGTTTGTGGATCGGGCAACGGTCGGCGACACGCAGCAGTTCCTCGCGCTGGGCGTCGGTGAGCACGCCTTTGAGGGTGAGGGTGACGTGCAGGACATATTTGCCTTTCTGCTCCTCACTGTTGTCGCGTTTGACGTCGACCCCGACGCCGGTCAGCGGGATGTCTTTCTTCTTCGCGTACATCTTCAGGGTCAGCGCCTTGCAGGCACCGAGGGCGGCGTCGAAGTAATCGTGCGGCTCAGGCGCCGAGCCTTCGCCGCCGGCGGATTTCGGCACATCGGCAAATAATTCATGGTCATCGATCTGGACGGTGTGACGAAAACCTTCGGCAGAGACGGTATTGACGGTAACAGTCATGGGAACCTCACAGGCAGTAGGAAAAGTCGTTCGATCAAACAAGACCTTGCAGTTATAGAGCATTCCCACCGGCGCGCGTTCCACTTTCCTGCAGGATGAACCCTTGTTGTCAGGGCGCGGTCTAGGCTATGCCTACTTCCTGGAGATTACTTGTGTCCCTGTATCGTTTGAGTCTTGCCTGCTTTCTGCTGCTTGCCGGCAACGCCAGTGCCCGCGAATACAGCTACAGCGACGCGCACCTGCATTACGTGGATTTTTTCCAGGAAAGCGCGGGCATGGCGAAACTGCTGACGGCCATGCAGGACGGTTCTGTCGAACATGTGATGATTTCCGGTATTCCGGTGGCGAAGAAGTGGCACGAAGACGAACCCAAACGTCCGCGTTATTACGCCGGCGATGATGCTGATGCCTATTGGTACAGCGCGACTGACGTGATCGTTGCCGATGCGGTGCAGAAACTGCCAGCCGAGAAACGTCCCTACTTTCATCCGTTTCTGTCGGGCTTCAATCCCAATGACAAGAACTCCGCCGCGCACATTCAGCGCATGCTCGAGATGTATCCGGGCGTGTGGCAGGGCATCGGTGAGGTGTTTACCCGGCATGACGACCTCACGGCGCTGACCGCCGGCGACACGCCGCGCGCCAATAACGAGGCCATGACCAGGATCTATCATCTGGCCGCGGAGAACGATCTGCCGGTGATGCTGCATTCCAATATCACCTCCAAGCGTGAGAAAAATCCGCTGTACTTGAAGGAAGTTGAGGAGCCGCTGCGCAATCACCCGCACACGCGGTTTATCTGGGCGCACGCGGGCACCAGCGCAGAAATCCATCGGCATCAGACGCAGCTGCCGTTCCTGCTGCCGACCCTGACGCGCATGCTCGAGGCGTACCCCAATCTGTTTATTGATTTGTCGTGGAGCATGCTCACGCCGTATCTGCTGGACGAGCAGGGCAAACCGCGCCCGGAATGGCTGGCGTTGGTCGAGAAGTACCCAGAGCGCTTCATGCTTGGCTCGGACGTCGTAGGGCGTTTCAACAAGCTCGGTCAGGAAATGCACAGCTTCGATCCGTTCCTTGATGCGCTGCCAGAAGGCGTTGCGCACAAAGTCGCGCGGGACAACTTCCTGGCGATCTTGCCGCGAACGGTGCTCATGTCCGGCAAAACCCCGCTGAATCGTTAATGCCCACCGTTTGAAGGATCAAGGCCTTTTGATATCGCCTTTTCGTCTTACGCAATTTTTCGCCGGGCCGATACCTTCTTAAGCAACCAGCTGCAGGGTTGATGCAGCGCTTTTGGAAGGAACCAGAGCAATGAGTATCCGTAGTCTCAATATTGCCCCGCGCGCCGGCCTCGGTTTTGGCCTGTTGGCGCTGATGGTCTTTGCCCTCGGGGCGTTCGCGTTATTGCAAATGTCGAACATGCGCGCGCAGTCCGATGAGGTCGACAACAACTGGCTACCGAGCGTGATGGCGGTCGGTGAGATGAGCCAGGACATGCTGCGCCTGCGTGCGCTGACCATGCGCCTGCTGCTTAATCGCGATCCGCAGGCGCTTGAGCAGAATGTCACCAAGCTCAACGAGCTGCGTGGCGTGCTCAGTGAGGCCCAGCAGCGTTATGACGTGCTGATCGTATTGCCCGAAGAGCGCAAGCTGTTCGACCGCTTCAAGCTCGCCGAGCACCAATATCTGGAGCTTCAGGCGCAGGTCATGCAGTTGTCTGCGCAGAATCGAGTGGAGGAGGCGGCGACCATCCTTAATGGCCAGATGAGTCCCTTGGCCGATGAAATCGCCGTCATCCTGCGCGAGCTGGTTGAGATGAACAAGCACAACGCCAATCTCGCCACTGAAGCGGCGCGGCTGGTGTTCATCAATTCACGGGTTTGGGTCGGGGTAATGATCGGCGTCACCGCGCTGATCACCATCGGCCTGGCGCTGCTGCTGACCCGCAGCATTGTGCTGCCGCTGGCGCAATCGTTGGGCGTCGCCGAAGTGGTCGCCGGTGGCGATCTGACGGGCGATATCAATATCAGCGGCAAGGACGAGCCGGCGCGCCTGTTACAGGCGCTGAAGAGCATGCAGCACAACCTGCGCGACACGATTCGGCAAATCTCCGAGTCGTCCAGCCAATTGGCCTCAGCCTCTGAAGAATTGAGCTGCGTCACGGAAGACGCCACGCGGGGGTTGCATCAGCAAAGTCTGGAAATCGAACAGGCGGCCACGGCGGTCAATCAGATGACAGCCGCAGTGGAAGAGGTAGCCAGCAATGCGGTGGCCACCTCTGAAGCCTCGCGTGAATCCGATCGCATCGCCCAGCATGGCCGCGAACAGGTGCATCAAACGGTGTTGTCCATCGAATCGCTGGCCGATGATGTGACGGCCAATGCGAACCAGGTTGAGGATCTGGCGCAGAAGGTCTACAGCATCAGCAAAGTCCTGGAGGTGATTCGTTCGATTGCCGAGCAGACCAATCTTCTGGCGCTGAATGCTGCGATTGAGGCGGCGCGGGCCGGTGACGCGGGGCGAGGCTTTGCGGTGGTGGCGGATGAGGTGCGGGCGTTGGCCCATCGCACGCAGCAATCGACTCAAGAGATTGAACAGATGATCGGCGGGATTCAGCAAGGCACTGATTCCGCGGTCAGTTCGATGCAGCAAAGCAATGTGCGGGCGCGTTCGACGCTGGAACTGGCCAAAGCGGCAGGCGTGGCGCTGGAGGAGATTGCTTCGGCGTTTACCCTGATCAACGAGCGCAACCTGGTCATCGCCAGCGCTTCGGAGGAGCAGGCGGCGGTGGCGCGGGAGGTGGACCGCAACCTGATGAATATTCGTGATCTGGCGATGCAGACGTCGGCGGGGGCCAATCAGACCAGTGCGGCGAGTCAGGAGTTGTCGCGGCTGGCGGTAGACCTGAACAGCATGGTCGCCAAATTCTCCGTCTGAAATTACCCCTGTAGGAGCTGTCGAGTGAAACGAGGCTGCGATCTTTAGATGTTGATTTTAAAGATCAGGATCAAAAGATCGCAGCGTGCCGCAGCTCCTGCAGGGGCACAAAAAAGCCCCGCATTTCGCGGGGCTCTTTGTTCTTGCGATGGATCAGCTGCCTTTAACGGTTTTGCCGTTGACCGTGCCGTCCTGGAGCATGATGTTGTACTCCTTGCCGTCGGTTTCAACCTGTTGCAGGCGAACCAGCAGGTAATCCCAATCCTTGGCGAACCAGAGGACGGTGATGCGCTTGCTTTGTGTCGGGTCGCGTACGCGCTCGACCTTGATCGCGTCGATCTGGCCAGCCTTGGTCTCGACCTTTTCCGAACCCAGCACGCGGAAGTCATAGGTATCGACTTCGCCGTCATCGACCACTTGATAGCTCATGGTCTTTTTGCCGGCAGCCACGTCATGTTGCAGCGCCAGTTGATAGGTGGACTTGTCGACCATGCCACGGTTCAGCGGGATTTTCACCGCGTCGCCACGGTCGGTGCCGGTGACCATCTTGCTGTTCCAGTCGAAATCCAGATCAGCCTTTTTGGCTTTGCCCAGGCCGCCACGTTCGAAGTGGTAGGACTGCGGCAGCAGGGTGTCTTTGTCCAGGGTCAGGGTGCTTTCTTCACTCAGGCTGGCGATCATCATCGAGGCCTTGAAGCTGAGTTTCCAGACGCCGTTGGCTTCCTTGGTCAGGCTGCGTTCAGCGGTGCCGCTCATGGGCAACTGCTTCCAGTCGGCGGTGTAGCTGGCGGAGAACGGTTGAAGTTCTGCAGCCTGCGCGAAAGGCAGGGTGAGCAGAGCGCAAGCGAAGAGCAGGGCGCGACGCATAATATCTCCTAGTGTCGAATCAAGTGGCCGCTGGCCGCGAGTAACTGGCCATCCAGTAAAGCACCGTGTTCACCGAGTGTCAGTCTGCCTTCGGCAAACCAGCGTACCGCCATCGGATAGATCAGGTGTTCCTGAACGTGAACTCGCTGCGCGAGACTTTGCGGCGTGTCGTGCAACTCTACCGGTAATACTGCCTGTACGACCAGTGGTCCGCCATCGAGTTCCTCGGTGACGAAGTGGACGGAGCAGCCGTGCTCGGTGTCGCCGGCTTCCAGCGCGCGCTGATGAGTGTGTAACCCTTTGTATTTGGGCAGCAGCGACGGGTGAATGTTGAGCAGGCGACCCTGGTAGTGGCGAACGAAGTCAGCGCTGAGAATGCGCATGAAGCCGGCCAGTACCACGAGTTTCGGATTGAATTCGTCGATCAGTTCGATCAGAGCAGCATCGAAGGCCTCGCGACCTTCGAATGCCTTGTGATCCAGCGAGCGGGTGGCAATACCCGCATCACTGGCGCGCTGCAGGCCGTAGGCGTCGGCGCGGTTGGAAATCACCGCAGCGATGCGAACCGGGCTGTCGCCGGTCCGCGTGCTGTCGATCAAGGCCTGCAAGTTACTGCCGGTGCCGGACAACAGCACCACGACATCACAGGTTGCGGACATTAATGAGCCTTAAGGTTCTGCAGATCAACCTGAGCTGCGCCTTCGGCGGCAGCAGCGATCTGACCGATCACCCAAGGCTGTTCGCCGGCGTCACGCAGGGTGTTCAGCGCAACTTCTACGTGCTCTTGAGCCACGCAGATGACCATGCCGACGCCGCAGTTGAGCACGCGGTGCATCTCGGTTTCGTCAACGTTGCCTTTTTCCTGCAGCCAGTCGAACACGGCCGGGCGAGTCCAGCTAGCCACGTCAACCACGGCTTGAGCGCCTTTTGGCAGCACGCGCGGGATGTTGTCGAGCAGGCCGCCGCCGGTGATGTGGGCCATGGCTTTGACCGCGCCGGTGTCTTTGATCAGCTTGAGCAGCGGCTTCACGTAGATGCGGGTCGGGGCCATCAGCAGGTCGGTCAGCGGTTTGCCGTCGAGCTGGATGTTTTCGATGTCGGCACCGGAGACTTCGATGATCTTGCGGATCAGCGAGTAGCCGTTCGAGTGCGGGCCGGACGATGGCAGGGCGATCAGTGCGTCACCGGTGGCAACTTTCGAGCCGTCGATGATTTCAGCTTTTTCCACGACGCCGACGCAGAAGCCGGCCAGGTCGTAGTCTTCGCCTTCGTACATGCCAGGCATTTCAGCGGTTTCGCCGCCGACCAGCGAGCAACCCGACAGTTCGCAGCCAGCGCCGATACCGGTTACCACTTGGGTCGCGGTCTCGACGTTCAGTTTGCCGGTGGCGTAGTAGTCGAGGAAGAACAGCGGCTCAGCGCCGCAAACGACCAGGTCGTTGACGCACATGGCGACCAGGTCGATGCCGATGCTGTCGTGCTTGTTCAGGTTCAGCGCCAGACGCAGCTTGGTGCCAACGCCGTCGGTGCCGGAAACCAGCACTGGCTGCTTGTAGCCGGCCGGGATTTCGCAGAGGGCGCCGAAACCGCCCAGGCCGCCCATGACTTCCGGGCGCGCAGTGCGCTTGGCGACGCTCTTGATGCGTTCGACCAATGCTTCACCGGCGTCGATGTCTACACCGGCGTCCTTGTAGCTCAGGGAGGGTTGCTTGCTCATGATCCAGGCCTTTAGGGGAGGGGATTCAGGGGTAACGACCGAGTTCAGCGGGAACATCGAAATCGAGGGGGCGAGTGCCTCACGCGAGTTTCGAGGTGCCCGGCTGTTGCCGGTCTGCGAAGGCGCGCGATTTTATCAGGCTTGAGGGGCAGCGGCCATCCTCGCACCGACGGGCAGGGCCATATCCGCAGAAATTTTTTGCAATTGAGGCGTATGACTGCCTGTATAAGGTGTGGCGATTAACCGTCTATCGTTATCACTGTGCAAAAACTTATCGCCGCCGTGTGAATGTTTTGCAACGGCCGAGGGTCACAGCCTTGCTTAACCGGTTCATGCGGCCTGTTCCAGCCGCTCCTGTCGACGGGAATTCTCCATGCGTTTTTGTAAATTATTGTTTGTCGGTTGTTTGTCATTGATCAGCCTGGCGAGTCACGCCGAAAACCTCAAAGGCCTTTATCAGGTGCGCGAGCCGGTCAATGGCCAGGCGCCGCAAGAGCGTGATCGCGCTACGCAAGCGGCGCTTGACACGCTGGTGTTGCGCCTGACCGGCGATCCGAAGGCCCCGCAGAACCCGGGGCTGGCGGCGATTCGCAAGGATCCGCAGCAAATCATCAGTCAGTTCGGTTTTGATGCCGGGCCGCCGGAGGTGCTGAAGGTCGATTTCGATCCGGCGACCACCGAGCAGGCGCTGCGTCGCGCCGGCTTGTCGTTGTGGGGCGCCAGTCGGCCGTCGATTCTGAGTTGGTGGCTGAACGATTCGGCTGAGGGTTCAAGCCTGGTCGGTGACGGCCAGGCCGCTGCTGCGCCGTTGCGTACAGCCGCGCAACATCGCGGTTTGCCGCTGCGTCTGCCACTGGCGGACCTCAGTGAACAACTGGTCGCCACTGCGCCAGCGCTGGAAGGCACCGACGCGGCACCGTTGCGCGGCGCCTCCGAGCGGTACAACGCGGATGCCTTGCTGGCGGTGCATGCGCGCGAAGACGGCGGGCAGTGGCAAGCCAAATGGCACTTGTGGCTGGGCGATCAAAAAGAAGCCGGCAGCGTCCAGGGCGCCGATCAGGCTGCCGTGGCCGACGCGGTGATGCTCGCGGTGGCTGAACGCCTGGCACCACGGTTTGTTGCCAAGCCTGGTGCTTCGGGTCAACAGACCCTGGAAGTGCAGGGCATGAATCTTGAGCATTACGCAACGCTGTTGCGGTTACTCGAACCGTTTGGCGTGCGTCTGCAAAGTGTTGACGGCGATCGTATCGTTTATCAGGTCAATGGCAGCGCCGATCAAATGCGCGCGCAATTGTCGCTGGCAAAGTTGCAGGAACTGCCTGCCGAAGCCCCGGTTCCGGTAGCAGCGCCTCAGCCGGCGGTGGCAGGTGCCGCGCCGGTCGCGGTGCCTGCCCCGACACCGGCGGCGCCGTCGTTGCGGTTTCGCTGGTAAGTCTTTCCTTATATAGAAGCAACAGGAGTGGTACATGGCCGATACGCGGCGTTGGTTCTGGCTCGGTGGGGTAATCCTGCTTTGCGCGTTTGTATGGTTGCTGCACCCGATCCTCACGCCGTTCCTGGTGGCGCTGTTGCTGGCGTATCTGTTCGATCCGCTGGTGGATCGGCTGGAGCGGCTCGGTTTGTCGCGAACCTGGGGCGTGATCTCGGTATTTGCCTTGTTCACCCTGATCGTCACGGCACTGTTGCTGGTGTTGGTGCCGATGCTCGCCAAGCAGCTAGTGCGTTTGTACGAGCTGGCGCCGCAGATGCTCGACTGGCTGCAGCACACCGCACTGCCGTGGGCGCAGGCGAAGCTGGGGCTGTCGGACGGCTTCTGGAAATTCGACAAGGTCAAGGCTGCCATCAGCGAACACATGGGGCAGACCACCGACATCGTCAGTGTGGTGCTGAGCCAGGCGACGGCGTCGAGCCTTGCACTGATTGGCTGGTTGGCCAATCTGGTGCTGATCCCGGTGGTGAGTTTTTACTTGCTGCGCGACTGGGACGTGATGATGGCGAAGATCCGCAGCCTGTTGCCGCGTGATCGTGAAGAGCGCGTGGTTGCACTGGCGGGTGAGTGTCATGAAGTGCTGGGCGCATTCGTGCGCGGACAGTTGCTGGTGATGCTGGCGCTGGGCGTGATTTATGCGGCGGGCTTGATGATCGTCGGTCTGGAACTGGGGCTGTTGATCGGTTTGATCGCAGGTCTCGCGGCGATCGTGCCGTACATGGGCTTCGTCATTGGCATTGGCGCGGCGCTGATTGCCGGGCTGTTCCAGTTCGGTGGTGATTTGTATCCGATGATCGGGATTGTCGCGGTGTTCATGGTCGGTCAGGCGCTGGAAGGCATGGTGCTGACGCCGTTGCTGGTCGGTGACCGCATCGGTCTGCACCCGGTCGCGGTGATTTTCGCGATTCTGGCGGGTGGCGAACTGTTCGGGTTCACCGGGGTGCTGCTGGCGCTGCCGGTAGCGGCGGTGATCATGGTGCTGGTGCGCCATGTCCACGACTTGTACAAGGATTCCGAAATTTATAGTGGTGTCGACGAACCGGAGTTGTAATACCGGCGGGCGGCCCGGTGGAAGCCGGGTTGGCCCGTGTCTTGCGGGCAATGCTGGCAAGACACCGTCAGAGAATCTGTCATAAAACCAGCGTGTTAACGCAAACCTTTGATTTTGCTTGGACTCTGTCGCATTGTGCGCTCAGCTTCACGGGTATAAACTTCGCAAACTTTACACAGAGGCCACTAACGGTTCCTTGAGAACTGTTCAGTCAGCATGAAACCGATTCAGCTGCCCCTAGGTGTGCGTCTGCGTGACGACGCCACCTTCATCAACTACTACCCAGGCGCCAATGCCGCTGCACTCGGCTATGTCGAGCGCCTATGCGAAGCCGACGCCGGGTGGACAGAAAGCCTGATCTATCTGTGGGGCAAGCACGGCGTAGGGCGTACGCATCTGTTGCAGGCGGCTTGCCTGCGTTTTGAGCAGATGGGTGAGCCGGCAGTCTATCTGCCGTTGGCGGAGTTGATGGATCGCGGTGTCGAAATCCTCGACAACCTTGAACAGTACGAACTGGTTTGCCTGGATGATCTGCAGGTGATTGCCGGCAAGGCTGATTGGGAAGAGGCGATGTTTCATCTGTTCAACCGCTTGCGTGACAGCGGTCGCCGCCTGCTCATCGCGGCCTCCACCTCGCCGCGTGAACTGCCGGTCAAACTGGCCGACTTGAAGTCGCGGCTGACCATGGCGCTGATTTTCCAGATGCGCCCACTCTCCGACGAAGATAAATTGCGTGCCTTGCAATTGCGCGCATCGCGTCGCGGTTTGCACCTGACCGATGAGGTCGGGCATTTTATTTTGACCCGTGGTACGCGCAGCATGAGTGCGCTGTTTGACCTGCTCGAGCAGCTTGATCAGGCCTCTCTGCAGGCGCAACGCAAGCTGACCATCCCCTTCCTCAAAGAAACCCTCGGCTGGTAGTCATCCCTTTTATTCCGGGGCTCTCAGCGGCGTTCGGCATATTTCAGGCGCCAGAAAATCCGCTTTCCTGCACGGTGTGCAGGCCGCGTATCGACTCAAATGGGCTTAAGCGCTTAGATGTAAACGAGAAACCGAGAAGTCACAAAAAGATCGATTGAATTTGCAAATGAGGCTGATAGCGGGCATAGTCTCGGCTTCTTTACAACTATCAACCACGGTCGTGCCCATGCTAAAGCGCTTCGCACCCCTCGTGCCTCTCGCATTTGTCACCCTGTTGTTCGGTTGCGCTGCTCATTCTCCAGTTCAAGAGCAGCCTCAACAGGTTAAAAATTCTGCCACGGCCCAGTCTTCCGTTATTTACCAGGAAGAACTGGACACCGAAAAAGAACTCAACGAATTCAACGGCAAGAAGCCTTATCAGCTTCCTGTTCTGGCTGACAGCATCCTCGAACGCGGCATGTCCCTGATCGGTACCCGTTACCGTTTCGGCGGTACCTCCGAAGCCGGTTTCGATTGCAGCGGTTTCATCGGTTACCTGTTCCGCGAAGAAGCCGGCATGAACCTGCCACGCTCCACTCGCGAAATGATCAACGTGGATGCGCCGCTGGTCTCGCGCAGCAACCTTGAGCCGGGCGATCTGCTGTTCTTCGCCACCAACGGTCGTCGCGGTCGTGTCAGTCACGCCGGGATCTACCTGGGTGACAACCAGTTCATCCATTCCAGCAGTCGTCGCAGCGGCGGTGTTCGCATCGACAGCCTGGGTGACAGCTACTGGAACAAGACCTTCATCGAAGCCAAGCGCGCACTCGCGATGGCCCCGACCGTGGTCACCGCTCGCAAGTAATTCCCGCGTTGTCGCTGCGTTCGCAGCGGCAAAATGGCTTCCGGCAACGGAGTAGACCTAGACTTTACAAGGTGAAGTTAAAGTCTTACTTGAAGTTTGCCGCGTAGCCGCTAGAATCCTGTATCTATATTGATGGCAAACCGCCTGCGTGCTCCGCAGGCGGTTTTGTTTTCTGTCCATCCGGCAGAGAAAGCCGCAGCCAGATCAGGATGTTCTGCTTATGACGATGTCGGCCCGCCTCACATTGATGCTCTGTGCAGCGCTGCTCAGCGCCTGCGCCAGTCGCACACCGCCGCCTGCGCCGGTAGTTCGCGCGCCGGTCGTGTTCGGCCCCTCTCAATCATTCTCGCCGGCTGCTGAAGACGTGCTGTTTCGCGCGCTTGGCCTGGTTGGTACGCCTTATCGTTGGGGCGGCAACACGCCGGATTCGGGTTTTGATTGCAGTGGTTTGATCGGTTTTGTTTACCGCGACGCAGCCGGTATCTCCCTGCCGCGTTCGACGCGTGAGCTGATCGTGATGCAGGCACCGAATGTCGGCAAGGAAGGCTTGCAGACCGGCGACCTGATCTTCTTCGCCACCAATGGCGGCTCGCAGGTCAGTCATGCGGGGATTTACGTTGGTGAAGGGCGCTTCGTGCATGCGCCAGCAACGGGCGGCACGGTGAAGCTGGACAGCCTGTCGAAGGCGTATTGGCAGAAGGCCTATCTGAGCGCCAAGCGCGTATTGCAACCTGAACATTTGGCGCACAACCCATAATCCAACTGCACACAATCCCCTGTAGGAGTGAGCCTGCTCGCGATGACGTTCATTCAGTCAAAAATGATGTCGACTGATACGACGCTATCGCGAGCAGGCTCACTCCTACATTTGTTTTGGGGCAGGCGCTAAATTATTTGGCAGAAGTTACTCGCCAAACCTTGTCGCCGACATCATCCGCCACCAACAAGCCACCTTGCTGGTCGATCACCACGCCCACCGGGCGCCCCATCGCGTTTTCGTCCTTGTCGAGGAACCCGGTCAGCACGTCGACCGGTTTGCCGCTCGGCTTGCCGCCGGTAAACGGCACAAAAATCACCTTGTAGCCACTGTGCGGTTTACGGTTCCACGAGCCGTGCTGGCCGATGAACGCGCCTTCCTTGAACTGCGCTGGCAAGGTGTTGCCTTCGGCGAAGCTCAGGCCGAGCGATGCGGTGTGCGGGCCGACCGCGTAATCCGGGGCGATGGCCTTGGCCACCAGATCCAGATTCTGTGGCGACACTCGAACGTCGACGTGCTGCCCGTAATAACTGAACGGCCAGCCGTAGAAACCGCCGTCCTTCACTGAAGTGATGTAATCCGGCACCAGGTCGCTGCCGATCTCGTCACGCTCGTTGACCGCTGTCCACAGTGCGCCGCTGGTAGGCTCCCAAGCCAGGCCGTTGGGGTTGCGAATGCCCGAAGCGAAAATCCGGTGATTGCCGGTCGCCCGGTCGACTTCCCAGATCGCCGCGCGGCCTTCTTCTTTATCCAGGCCGTTCTCGCCGACGTTACTGTTCGAGCCCACAGTGACGTAGAGCTTGCTACCGTCCTTGCTGGCAATCACGTTTTTGGTCCAGTGATGATTCAGCGTGCCGCCCGGCAGATCGGTCACTTTGATTGGCTGCGACTTGATCTCGGTCGCGCCGGGTTCGTAGTGAAAGCGCAACAGGCGATCGGTATCAGCGACATACAAATCATTGCCGACCAGGGTCATGCCAAAGGGCGAATTGAGGTTCTGCAAAAACACCGTGCGCGTCTCGGCCACGCCATCGTGGTCGGCGTCGCGCAGCAGGGTGATGCGGTTCGGGCTCGGCACGCCGGCCCCAGCCTTGCCCATGACTTTCTTCATGACCCAGCCACGAACGCCGCTGCTGTCGTCGGGTTTCGGCGGGGCATTGGTTTCCGCCACCAGCACATCACCGTTGGGCAGCACGTAGAGCCAGCGCGGATGATCGAGGCCTTCGGCAAATGCCGCGACTTGAGTGCCGGCCGCCGCCGTCGGTTTGCCGCCCTCGGGCCAGCCGATCGCCGGGGCGATGTTCACCGTCGGGATCAGGGTCTTGTTCGGTTCGGGCAATTTCGGCGACGGGCCGGTGCCGTCAGTGACTTGCAGGCTGGAGGATTCACCGCAGGCGGCGAGCCCTCCGGCGAGGGCGATGACGAAAACGAGCTGGGGCTTGCGCATTGCTGATCTTCCCTATGAATGCATTCCTAATCATAGAGGAGGGCGCAAGCCCGATGGTTCAACTGCTCAGCCGCGGGCTTCCTTGAACAGCACGGCAATGCCGGGATGATAATTGCCGGCTTCGCTGCGCAATTTGCGGTAGGCGTAGGGGAAATACCAGGCGACCGCGCAGGTGTGTTCCTTTTGCAGGTCGTCGACCATGTCTTGCAGCTCTTCGGGGCTGGCGCTGTGCTGGGCTTTTTGCGGGGCGACAAACAGGCAGCCGAGCTTGAGGTCGCTGGCAAAGCTGATGCGTTTGGCATCGTTGGTAATGTCGAGCAGGGCTTGGGTCAGGTTGAGGTTGGTGACCCGTGGCCAGCGCTGCGTAGCCTGAATGTAAGCGCGATCTTCGGCGCTGGCAATGAACAGGTCGGCGCGGGCATTGCGCTCACCTTCTTCATTCTGTTTGCGCGTGGGCGTGTCGTTCAGGGTGACCAGCTCGGCCATCCACGCCGCTGCCGAGAGCAGGCCGAGATTGGCTTTCTCGTCATGCCAGTACGGTGTGTCGCTGTCGCCGCGTACGGCGTTAAAGCGGTCGATACAGTCAAACCAGCGTTCAAGCAGCGGGCGCAGGAATTCCAGGCGCGGGTTGCTGATGATCATGCCTTGCATCGTCATCATCCTTATTCTTGTGATGGGCTTTTTCGGGAAAAGCATGGCTCTTTGATATCATTTGTATCAGTGTGGCACAAGATTGGCGCCAGATAATTGATCGACGGCAGTTATTCGCCCGATGGCCGCCTCTTTAATTGACGCTCCACCCCCAACCCTCTAACCTTCGCGGCTTGTTTCAGGTGCTCTGTGACCCACGTCGACAGAGTGAAACAGGGAAGCCGGTGAGGGTTGTCTTCAGGTGAAGAACAATCACGATCCCGGCGCTGCCCCCGCAACGGTAAATGAGTAAAAGCTGCGCCTTGAGCCACTGCCTCGACAGAAGCGGGAAGGCGCGCAGCCAGGCCAACGCCGCTCATGAGCCCGGAGACCGGCCTGATCCATCCAGCGGCATCACGGTGGGCGATGCCAGGCTTTTTGCCGTCTATTCTTGTGCCTGCCCGCCGTTATCCAGCCCCAACGGAGAGCTCCCCCATGACTGATTCCCCCGAGCGCGACGAACGCCATCTGGCGCGTATGCAGCGCAAAAAAGCCGTGATCGACGAACGCATCGCCAACTCGCCCGACGAGTGCGGCCTGGTGCTGGTGCTGACCGGCAATGGCAAAGGCAAGAGCAGCTCGGCGTTCGGCATGCTCGCCCGCGCCATGGGGCACGGCATGCAGTGCGGCGTGGTGCAGTTCATCAAGGGGCGTAACAGCACCGGCGAAGAGTTGTTCTTCCGCCGCTTCCCCGAGCAAGTGCGCTTCCATGTCATGGGCGAGGGCTTCACCTGGGAAACCCAGGATCGCCAGCGCGACATCGCTGCAGCCGAAGCGGCATGGGCGGTTTCCCGTGAGCTGCTGCGTGATCCGTCGATCGGCCTGGTGGTGCTCGATGAACTGAACATCGCCCTCAAACACGGCTACCTCGATCTCGATCAGGTGCTCAGCGATCTGCAGGCGCGTCCGCCGATGCAGCACGTGATCGTCACCGGTCGCGCGGCCAAGCCGGAAATGATCGAGATGGGCGACACGGTCACCGAAATGGGCATGCTCAAACACGCCTTCCAGGCCGGCATCAAAGCGCAGAAAGGTGTCGAACTTTGAATCAGCCACGTCACTGCCCGGCGGTACTCATCGCCGCGCCGGCTTCCGGTCAGGGCAAGACCACCGTCACCGCTGCGCTCGCCCGTTTGCATCGCAATCAGGGGCGCAAAGTGCGCGTGTTCAAATGCGGCCCGGACTTCCTTGATCCGATGATTCTCGAGCGTGCCAGCGGTGCGCCGGTGTATCAACTGGACATGTGGATGGTCGGCGAGCAGGAGAGTCGTCGGCTGTTGTGGGAAGCCGCTGCCGAGGCGGATCTGATTCTGATCGAAGGCGTGATGGGCCTGTTTGACGGTACGCCCTCGAGCGCGGATCTGGCGCGGCATTTTGGTGTGCCGGTGCTCGGGGTGATCGACGGCACGGCGATGGCGCAGACCTTTGGTGCACTGGCGCTGGGACTGGCCAAGTATCAGCCGGATCTGCCATTTGCCGGGGTTTTGGCCAACCGGGTTGGCACGTTGCGTCATGCGCAATTGCTGGAAGGCAGCCTTACCGAAGGTCTGCGTTGGTACGGCGCATTGTCCCGCGAGACCGGCATTGAATTGCCGAGTCGGCATCTGGGGCTGGTCCAGGCCAGCGAACTGAATGACCTCGATGTGCGTCTCGACGCCGCTGCCGATGCACTGGCCAGCAGCTGCGAGGTAGCGCTGCCACCGGCCGTGGAATTTGCCGCGCCGGACGTCGTCGCTGTTGAGCCGCTGCTGAAGAATGTGCGCATTGCCGTTGCACGTGATGAGGCGTTTGCCTTCACCTATGGCGCGAGTCTCGATCTGTTGCGCGCGATGGGCGCCGAGCTGAGTTTCTTCTCGCCGATTCGCGATACGCAATTGCCGGAGGCGGACAGTCTGTACCTGCCAGGCGGTTATCCGGAATTGCACCATGTTGCGTTGTCGCAGAACACCTCGATGGTTGCGGCGATCCGTGCGCACCATGCGGCGGGCAAACCGTTGCTCGCTGAGTGTGGCGGGATGCTGTATTTGCTCGATTCGTTGACGGATGTTGAAGGCACTCGCGCTGAGCTGGTTGGGCTGCTCAAGGGCGACGCGGTGATGCAGAAGCGTCTGGCGGCGTTGGCGTTGCAGGCGGTGGATCTGCCGGAAGGTTCGTTGCGTGGGCACACTTATCATCATTCGCTGACCACCACCGAGCTGACGCCGATTGCTCGAGGGCTGAGCCCGAATGGTGGGCGCGGCGCCGAGGCGGTTTATCGGGATGGGCGGATGACGGCTTCTTATGTGCACTTCTATTTTCCGTCGAATCCTGCGGCTGTCGCTGCACTGTTTGCGCCTGGCCTCCAGGCCGCCATCGCTGGCAAGCCAGCTCCCACAGTGGACGGTGAGCTTCCTGAAGAAATGCAATCCCTTGTGGGAGCTGGCTTGCCAGCGATGGGGCCATGACCGACAACGCATTCTCCGAAGCCGAGCGCCAGGCGGTCTATAAAGCCATCGCCGAACGCCGCGACATGCGCCACTTCATCGGTGGGGCGGTTGAGCCCGAGTTGCTGCGCCGACTTCTGGAGGCCGCGCATCAGGCCCCAAGCGTCGGCCTGATGCAGCCCTGGCGCTTCATTCGCATCAGCGACCGAACGTTACGCGGCCAGATCCAGAATCTCGTCGAAGAAGAGCGCATCCGCACCGCTGAAGCCCTCGGCGAGCGCAGTGACGAGTTCATGAAACTCAAGGTCGAAGGCATCAACGACTGCGCTGAAGTGCTGGTCGCCGCGCTGATGGATGATCGCGACAAGCACATTTTCGGGCGCCGCACGCTGCCGGAAATGGACATGGCCTCGTTGTCCTGCGCGATTCAAAACCTCTGGCTGGCCTCGCGCGCCGAAGGCTTGGGCATGGGCTGGGTCTCGCTGTTCGAGCCACAGGCACTCGCCGATCTGCTGAAATTGCCGGCAGGCGCCAAACCCCTGGCTGTTTTGTGCCTGGGCCCGGTCAAGGAATTCTATCCTGCGCCGATGCTGGTACTCGAAGGGTGGGCGCAGGCGCGGCCGCTCAATGAGTTGCTGTATGAAAATTATTGGGGAGTGAGTCAATGAGTGTGGCGTTGTTGAGTGTCGCCGCAGTGGCGCTGGATGCGCTGCTCGGTGAACCGAAACGCTTTCATCCGCTGGTGGCGTTCGGCAATTTTGCCGGGCGCATCGAGCAACGTTTCAACGGCGGTGGTCGTGGCTGGCGCAGCCATGGCGTCACCGCGTGGGTGATCGCGGTGCTGCCGCTGACGTTGCTTGCCACGGCCTTATCATGGGCGCCGTACGTGGGTTGGGTGGTCGAAATTCTCGCGTTGTATTGCGCCCTCGGCATGCGCAGCCTCGGCGAGCATGTCGCCCCGGTGGCCGCAGCGTTGCGCGCGGATGATCTGGACGAAGCGCGCAAGCGAGTCGGCTATCTGGTCAGTCGCCAGACCGATGAACTCGACAGCACCGCCGTCGCCCGCGCCGCCACCGAATCAGTGCTGGAAAACGGCAGTGATGCGGTGTTTGCCGCGCTGTTCTGGTTTGTTGTCGCCGGTGCGCCGGGCGTAGTGCTCTATCGCTTGAGCAACACGCTCGATGCGATGTGGGGTTATCGCAACGAGCGCTTTGAGCGTTTCGGCTGGGCCGCAGCGAAAATCGACGACGTGCTCAACTACATTCCTGCGCGTCTGGTGGCGTTGACCTACGCGCTACTGGGCAAAACCCGACTCGCCTTGAAGTGCTGGCGTACGCAGGCGCCAAAGTGGGACAGCCCCAACGCCGGCCCGGTGATGGCGTCTGGCGCAGGAGCCCTGGGTGTTGAATTGGGTGGCCCGGCGATTTACCACGGCGAACTGCATGAGCGTCCGCAACTTGGCGAAGGCGCTCCGGCCGATGCCGATTCCATCGACCGTGGCTGGCAATTGGTCCAGCGCGGGGTATGGTTATGGCTGCTGATTCTCTGCGTGGGGGCTGAATTCTATGCTTGAGCACGGTGGCCGACTGCGTAAGGCGGCGCACGATTACGGCATCGCCGAGGCGGACTGGCTCGACCTGTCCAGCGGTCTCGCGCCGTGGCCATTTCCGATCCCGGAAATCCCGCTGCGTGCCTGGGCGCGCTTGCCGGAAACCGATGACGGTCTGGAGCAGGCCGCGTGTGATTACTACGGCGCGACGCAAGTGCTGCCGGTCGCCGGTTCGCAGATGGCCATCCAGTTGCTGCCGCGTTTACGTCGCGCCGGCAAGGTCGGCGTGTTGTCGCCGTGCTATGCCGAGCATGCCGAAGCTTGGCGCCGCAGTGGCTATATCGTGCGTGAAGTGCTGGAACAGGAAGTCGAGTTTTTCCTCGACAGCCTCGACGTGCTGGTGGTGGTCAATCCGAATAACCCAACCGGCCTGAGCCTGACCCCGGCGCGGCTGCTCGACTGGCATGCGCGACTGGCGCAGCGCGGCGGTTGGCTGGTGGTTGATGAGGCGTTCATGGACAACACGCCGCACCTGAGCCTGGCGGCGCATGCGCATCAGGTCGGGCTGATCGTGCTGCGATCGTTCGGCAAGTTTTTTGGCTTGGCCGGGGTGCGGCTGGGCTTTGTACTGGCCGAGCGCAAGTTACTCAAGTTGCTCGCCGAGCAGGTCGGGCCGTGGGCGGTCAGCGGGCCGACGCGGGTGCTCGGGCAAGCGTGTCTGCAAGACACTGAAGGCCACACACGCCAGCGGATTCGCAGCGAAGAAGCGAGCGAACGGCTGGCCGCACTGCTTGAACGCTACGGCTTCAAACCGCAGGGCGGCTGCGCGTTGTTTCAGTGGCTGGTCACTGATAAGGCGCCAGCGCTGCACGAATTCATGGCCCGACGCGGCATCCTCCTGCGCATCTTCACCCATAACAGCAGCCTGCGTTTCGGCCTGCCTGCTGATGCGGCCGAGGAAGCGCGACTCGAACAGGCGTTAATCGCCTTCGCCAAGGACAATCCATGACCACCTTGATGGTGCAGGGCACCACTTCCGACGCCGGTAAAAGCACGCTGGTGACCGCACTGTGCCGCTGGGCAACCCGTCAGGGCGTCGCGGTGGTGCCGTTCAAGCCGCAGAACATGGCGCTCAACAGCGCGGTAACGGCAGACGGCGGCGAGATCGGTCGTGCGCAAGCGGTGCAGGCGCAAGCGGCGTTCCTCGAACCGCACACCGACATGAATCCGGTGCTGCTCAAGCCGAACAGCGACACCGGCGCCCAAGTGATCATTCACGGTCGCGCGGTGACGTCGATGAATGCCGTGGCCTATCACGACTACAAAGCCATCGCGATGAAAGCTGTTCTGGTTTCTCACGAGCGGCTCAGTGCTGCGTATCCACTGGTGATGGTCGAGGGCGCAGGCTCGCCGGCCGAGATCAATCTGCGCGCTGGCGACATCGCCAACATGGGCTTTGCCGAAGCGGTGGATTGCCCGGTGCTGCTGATTGCCGACATCAATCGCGGCGGGGTTTTCGCTCATCTGGTCGGCACGCTGGAGCTGCTCTCGCCGAGTGAACAGGCGCGAGTCAAAGGCTTCATCATCAACCGTTTTCGCGGCGACATTGCCTTGCTGCAACCGGGCCTTGATTGGTTGGAACAGCGCACCGGTAAACCGGTGGTGGGCGTGCTGCCGTACGTGATGGATCTGCATCTGGAAGCCGAGGACGGCATCGATCAGCGCCAGACCGACAAGGCCGAACAAGTGCTGAAAGTGGTGGTGCCGGTGCTGCCGCGCATCAGCAACCACACCGATTTTGATCCGCTGCGTCTGCATCCGCAGGTCGACCTGCAATTTGTCGGGCCGGGGCAGGCGATTCCGGCTGCCGATCTGATCATTCTGCCGGGCTCGAAAAGCGTGCGCAGCGATCTCGCCTATTTGCGCGCCAATGGTTGGGACACAGCGATCAATCGGCATTTGCGCTACGGCGGCAAAGTGCTTGGGATTTGTGGTGGTCTGCAGATGCTCGGTGAGCAGGTGCATGATCCGCTCGGTCTTGAAGGCGCGCCCGGTTCGAGTGCCGGTTTGGCTTTGCTGGCGTTTCAAACGACGCTTGAGGCCGACAAGCAATTGCGCAATGTGCGTGGGCGTTTGGCGCTTGAAAATGCCGAGGTCAGTGGTTACGAAATTCATGCTGGCGTGACGACCGGGGCGGCGCTGGAGAATGCGGCGGTGCATCTGGATGATGGTCGTTGCGACGGTGCACAGAGTGTTGATGGGCAGGTATTCGGCACGTATCTGCATGGCTTGTTCGAGTCACCGGCGGCGAGTGCGGCGTTGTTGCGTTGGGCCGGGTTGAACGATGTGCAGGATGTGGATTACCACGGGTTGCGCGAGCGCGATATCGAGCGCTTGGCGGATCTGGTGGAGAAGCATCTGGATACCGATCTGTTGCGTCAGCTCTGTGGGATTTGAGGTGGGTTCAATGGCCTCATCGCGAGCAGGCTCACTCCTACAGTTGACCGCGTTCCCTTGTAGGAGTGAGCCTGCTCGCGATAGCGCCAGTCGTCTCAACCCATAATTTTCAGGATGTCCCCATGCTCCAACTGATCCTCGGCGGCGCCCGCTCCGGCAAAAGCCGCCTGGCAGAAAAACTCGCCAGCGACAGCAATCTTGCCGTTACTTACATCGCCACCAGCCAACCGCTCGATGGCGAGATGAGCGAGCGCGTCGCCCATCATCGCGCCCGTCGTCCAGCCGAGTGGGCACTGATCGAAGAACCCCTCGAACTGGCTCGCGTCCTGCGTGAGTCGGCCGGCGCCGAGCGTTGCCTGCTGGTCGATTGCCTGACGCTGTGGCTGACCAATTTGCTGATGCTCGACGACGCCGAACGCCTCATCGCCGAGCGCGAAGCTTTGCTGGACTGCCTGGCTTCGTTGCCGGGGGAAATCATTTTTGTCAGCAACGAGACCGGAATGGGTGTCGTGCCGCTGGGCGAATTGACTCGCCGCTACGTCGATGAAGCCGGTTGGCTGCATCAAGCTCTGGCTGAGCGCTGTCAGCGTGTCGTGCTGACCGTCGCCGGCCTGCCCCTGACTCTGAAAGGACCTGCGTTATGACTCAAACCTGGTGGCTGAACCCGTGCCAACCGCTGAATGCCGACGTGCTTGCACAAGCGGCAGCGCGCCAGCAGCAACTGACCAAACCGGCCGGTTCGCTCGGTCGCCTGGAATCGGTGGCGGTGCAACTGGCCGGGCTGCAAGGTCTGGTCAAGCCGACGCTGGAACAGGTCTGGATCGCGATTTTTGCCGGTGATCACGGCGTGGTCGCTGAAGGCGTTTCGGCGTTCCCGCAGGAAGTTACCGGGCAGATGCTGCTCAATTTCGTCAGCGGTGGCGCGGCGATCAGCGTGCTCGCGCGGCAACTTGGCGCGCAACTGGAAGTGGTCGATCTGGGCACCGTGACGCCGACGCTGAACCTGCCAGGCGTACGTCACTTGAACATCGGTCCCGGCACTGCGAATTTCGTCGACGGCGCGGCGATGACCCAAGCCCAGGGCGAACTGGCGTTGCAAGCCGGTCGTGACAGCGTGTTGCGCGCCAAAGCGGCGGGTGCGCAGTTGTTCATCGGCGGCGAAATGGGCATTGGCAACACCACCGCAGCCAGTGCGCTGGCGTGCGCGCTACTCGATTGCCCGGTGACACACCTGACCGGCCCGGGGACAGGTTTGAACGCTGAAGGCGTCAGCCACAAAGCGCAAGTGATCGAGCGTGCCCTGGCGCTGCATGCGGCGCAGCGCGGTGATGCGTTGCAGACGCTGTTCAACCTCGGTGGTTTCGAAATTGCCGCGCTGGTCGGTGCTTATCTGGCCTGTGCGCAGGAAGGCGTGGCGGTGCTCGTCGACGGCTTCATCTGCACGGTCGCGGCGCTGGTCGCGGTGCGTTTGAATCCGGCGTGCCGCGAGTGGCTGTTGTTCGGTCATCGTGGCGCCGAGCCGGGGCATCGGCATGTGCTCGAAGCCCTCGGCGCCGAGCCGTTGCTGGAACTTGGTC
>NZ_AKJD01000099.1 GCF_000282515.1 Pseudomonas sp. GM80 | reverse complement strand
GGGAAAGCCAGTCGACATCGGCGGTTACTACCACGCCAATGCCGAGCTGATCAGCAAGGCCATGCGCCCAAGCGCAACCCTCAACGCGGCGATTGCTGCGCTGGTTTAAGGTTGTAGCGCGGCAAACAAACCCCGGCCTAGTGCCGGGGTTTTTGTATCCGGGTTTTATGATCACCACAAAACCCTGTGGGAGCTGGCTTGCCAGCGATAGCGGTTTATCATCCAACATGGATGGTGACTGAACCACCGCTATCGCTGCGATGCGGCGTTCCGACAAGCCAGCTCCCACAGGGATTGGGGTTCAACCAAAAGATTGAGGAAGGTTTTATGGAATGGCTCCCCCACATCACCGTCGCCACCATCGTCGAGGACAACGGCCGTTTCCTGATGGTCGAAGAACACAAGGCCGGGCGTAACGTGCTCAACCAGCCCGCCGGCCATCTCGATCCGGACGAAACCCTGATCGAAGCCGCCGTGCGCGAAACCCTTGAAGAAACCGGCTGGGACGTCGAACCCACCGGCGTCATCGGCATTTACCTGTACACCGCCCCGAGCAACGGCGTGACCTACCAGCGCGTGTGTTTCAGCGCCAAAGCCGTCAAACATCACCCGGATTACCAATTGGACGACGGCATCGTCGGCGCCAAGTGGCTGACCCGCGACGAATTAATCGCCCAGCGCGACAACTGGCGCAGTGAGCTGATCATCCGCTGCATCGACGATTATCTGGCCGGCCATCACTTCGGCCTCGAACTGATCCGCCCTTCTCTTTAGCCTTGAGGCCGCGAGCCTGATAGAATCGCGTCCTTTTTCAAGACACTCATTGAATCCCTATGCGTGATCCAGCCCCTTCTGACACATCCAAGAAGCGCGTCATTGTCGGTATGTCCGGCGGCGTGGACTCTTCCGTTTCCGCTCTCCTGCTGATCGAGCAGGGTTACGAGGTGGAAGGCCTGTTCATGAAGAACTGGGAAGAAGACGACGGAACGGAATACTGCACCGCCATGGACGACCTGGCGGATGCCCAGGCTGTGTGTGACAAAATCGGCATCAAGCTGCACACCGCCAACTTCGCTGCGGAATACTGGGACAACGTGTTCGAGCACTTCCTGGCCGAATACAAGGCCGGACGCACGCCGAACCCGGACATCCTGTGTAACCGCGAGATCAAGTTCAAGGCGTTCCTCGACTACGCCATGATGCTCGGCGCCGACCTGATCGCCACTGGTCACTACGTGCGCCGTCGCGACATCGATGGCCGCACCGAACTGCTCAAAGGCCTCGATCCGAACAAGGATCAAAGCTACTTCCTGCACGCCGTTGGCGGCGAACAGATCGCCAAGACCTTGTTCCCGGTTGGCGAACTGGAAAAGCCGGAAGTCCGTGCAATTGCCGAGAAATACGAGCTGGCCACCGCCAAGAAGAAGGATTCCACCGGGATCTGCTTCATCGGCGAGCGGCGTTTCAGCGACTTCCTCAAGCAATACCTGCCGGCGCAACCGGGCGAAATAAAAACCACCGAAGGTGAAGTCATCGGCCGTCACCACGGTTTGATGTATCACACCATCGGTCAGCGTCAGGGCCTCGGCATCGGCGGTTTGAAAGACGCCGGCGATGAGCCGTGGTACGTGCTGCGCAAGGATCTCGACAGCAACGAGCTGATCGTCGGCCAGGGCAACAACCATCCGTGGCTGTTCTCCAGCGCCCTGCTCGCCTCGGAAATCTATTGGGTCAACCCGATCGACCTGAGCCAGCCGCTGCGCCTGACCGCCAAAGTACGTTATCGCCAGAGCGACCAGGCGTGCACCCTGGAAAAAACCGCCAGCGGCTACCGCGCCGTGTTCGACGAGCCGCAACGCGCGGTGACGCCGGGCCAGTCCGTGGTGTTCTATGACGGTGAAATCTGCCTCGGTGGCGGCGTGATCGAAGTCGCCGAGCCGTGGAGCGGCCAGGCATGAGCCCGACTCAGGAGCAACTGACGGCGCTCGGCGGCGTGTTTCTCGCCGCCGTGCTGGTCGACCGGATCGCCAAGAGCGGCCAGACCAGCGAAGCCGGCCTGACGTGCATGCTCGGCAGCCTGCTGGTGCGCGACCCGAAAGACACGCTGGACGTGTACGGCGGCGACGACCTCAATCTACGCGAGGGTTACCGAGCGCTGATCGGCGCCCTCGAACGCGACCCGAGCACGTTGCAGCGTGAGCCATTGCGTTACGCCCTGTCGATGCTCGGCCTGGAGCGGCAACTGGCCAAGCGTGACGATATGCTCGACACCATCGGCAAGCGCTTGCCGCAGATTCAGTCGCAGGTCGAACATTTCGGCCCGGCCCATGAAAACGTGATTGCCGCCTGCGGCGCGCTGTATCAGGACACCCTGAGTACCTTGCGCCAACGCATTCAGGTGCACGGCGACATGCGCAACCTGCAACAGCCGAGCAACGCTTCGAAGATTCGCGCCCTGCTGCTCGCCGGTATCCGTTCGGCGCGCTTGTGGCGACAGCTCGGCGGCCATCGCTGGCAGCTGGTGATCAGCCGGCGCAAGCTGCTCAAAGAGCTGTATCCGTTGATGCGCAGCGAGTAAACGCCGCGCAATAAAAGCTTTGTAGTCTGTAACGCGTAATACGCCGGTCAGTTGGCAACGGACCGGCGGATTTTTTCATGTATGATACGCGCCCCATTTCGTTGCCCGACTGTCCGAGAACACCCCATGCAGCTTTCTTCGCTCACTGCGGTTTCCCCTGTTGACGGCCGCTACGCCGGCAAAACCCAGGCCCTGCGCCCGATTTTCAGCGAGTACGGTCTGATCCGTGCCCGTGTTCTGGTTGAAGTGCGCTGGCTCCAGCGCCTGGCCGCCCACGCTGGCATCCCTGAAGTGCCGGCCTTCTCCGCCGAGGCCAACGCCGTTCTCAATGAACTGGCTGAAAACTTCTCGCTGGAGCACGCCGAGCGCGTCAAAGAGATCGAGCGCACCACCAACCACGACGTCAAAGCGATCGAATACTTGCTCAAAGAGCAAGCGGCCAAGCTGCCGGAGCTGGCCAAGGTCAGCGAGTTCATCCACTTTGCCTGCACCAGCGAAGACATCAACAACCTGTCCCACGCCCTGATGCTGCGCGAAGGCCGTGACGACGTGATGCTGCCGCTGATGCGCCAGACCGCCGAAGCCATCCGCGAACTGGCCATCCGTTTCGCCGACGTGCCAATGCTGTCGCGTACTCACGGCCAACCGGCTTCTCCAACCACTCTGGGTAAAGAGCTGGCGAACGTGGTTTACCGTCTCGAGCGCCAGATCGCTCAGGTTGCTGCCGTGCCGCTGTTGGGCAAGATCAACGGCGCTGTCGGCAACTACAACGCGCACCTGTCGGCCTACCCGCAGATCGACTGGGAAGCCAACGCCCGCGCCTTCATCGAAGACGAGCTGGGCCTGGGCTTCAACCCGTACACCACGCAGATCGAACCGCACGACTACATCGCCGAGCTGTTCGACGCGATCGCGCGCTTCAACACCATCCTGATCGACTTCGACCGTGACATCTGGGGCTACATCTCCCTGGGTTACTTCAAGCAGCGCACCATCGCTGGCGAAATCGGTTCGTCGACCATGCCGCACAAGGTCAACCCGATCGACTTCGAAAACTCCGAAGGCAACCTGGGTATCGCCAACGCACTGTTCCAGCACCTGGCGAGCAAACTGCCGATCTCCCGCTGGCAGCGCGACCTGACCGACTCCACCGTCCTGCGTAACCTCGGTGTCGGCTTCGCCCACAGCGTGATCGCGTACGAAGCCAGCCTCAAAGGCATCAGCAAACTTGAGCTGAACGCTCAGAAGATTGCCGCTGACCTCGACGCTTGCTGGGAAGTTCTGGCTGAGCCGATCCAGACCGTGATGCGCCGCTACAACATCGAAAACCCGTACGAGAAGCTGAAAGAACTGACCCGTGGCAAGGGCATCAGCCCTGAAGCCCTGCAGACTTTCATCGATGGTCTGGACATGCCTGCCGAAGCGAAAGCCGAGCTCAAGCAACTGACCCCGGCCAACTACATCGGCAACGCTGTAGCGCAAGCCAAACGCATCTGATCGACCGTTTGCCCCGCTTGAGACGCCCGGCCGCGCCGGGCGTTTTTATTCCCGTCTGAAAAGTGCTTTTTTTCAATAGGTTACATATGAATCCCGATATTCCTCTTCAACTTCTGGGCGGCATCACAGCACGCGAGTTCCTGCGCGACTACTGGCAGAAAAAGCCACTGCTGATCCGCCAGGCGATTCCTGATTTCGAAAGCCCGATCGACGCCGACGAACTGGCCGGCCTGGCCCTGGAAGAAGAAGTCGAATCGCGCCTGGTGATCGAGCACGGCGAGCGCCCTTGGGAACTGCGTCGCGGCCCGTTCGCTGAAGACGAGTTCAGCAAACTGCCGGAAAAAGAGTGGACCCTGCTGGTGCAAGCGGTTGACCAGTTCGTGCCGGAAGTCAGCGAGCTGCTGGAAAACTTCCGCTTCCTGCCGAGCTGGCGCGTCGACGACGTGATGATCAGCTTCGCCGCTCCGGGTGGCAGCGTTGGTCCGCATTTCGACAACTACGATGTGTTCCTGCTGCAAGGCCACGGCAAGCGCAACTGGAAAATCGGCCAGATGTGCGATTCCGAGAGCCCACTGCTGCAACACGCGGATCTGCGCATCCTCGCCGAATTCCACGAGACCGAAGAATGGGTACTGGAACCGGGCGACATGCTTTACCTGCCGCCGCGCCTGGCTCACTGCGGTGTCGCGGTCGACAATTGCATGACCTACTCGGTCGGCTTCCGCGCGCCGAGCGCCTCTGAAGTGCTGACCCACTTCACCGACTTCCTCAGCCAGTTCCTGACTGACGAAGAGCGCTACACCGACGCCGACGCGCAACCAGCCGCTGACCCGCATCAGATTCAACACGATGCGCTGGATCGCCTCAAAGCCCTGCTCGCTGAACACATGAGCGACGAGCGTCTGCTGCTGACCTGGTTCGGCCAGTACATGACCGAGCCGCGCTATCCAGAGCTGGTGGTTGGCCCGGAAGACGTCGAAGAAGAAGACTTCCTCAGCGCTCTGCAGGATGGCGCTGTATTGATCCGCAACCCGAGCGCGCGTCTGGCCTGGTCGGAAGTCGATGACGACCTGCTGCTGTTCGCCAGCGGCCAGAGCCGTTATCTGCCGGGCAAACTGCGTGAACTGCTGAAGCTGATCTGCGCCGCCGACGCCCTGCACGCCGATAACCTCGGCGAGTGGCTGAATGATGAAGACGGTCGCGGCCTGCTGTGCGAGCTGGTCAAGCAAGGCAGCCTGGGGTTCGCCGATGAATAAGATTCGCGTACGTGTCGCAGACTGGCAGAAGGACATCGCCGAGATCCGGCGCATTCGTGAAACGGTGTTCATTGCCGAGCAATCGGTGCCACCTGAGTTGGAATGGGACGCGGATGACGCGACCGCCGTGCATTTTCTGGCGTTTGAAGGCGACTTTCCGATTGGCACTGCGCGTCTGTTGCCTGATGGGCACATCGGCCGCGTTTCGGTGCTGAAAGACTGGCGCGGGATGAAGGTCGGAGATGCGCTGATGCAAGCGGTGATTGCTGAAGCGGAAGAACGCGGCCTGAAGCAGCAAATGCTCAGCGCGCAGGTGCAGGCCACGGCGTTCTATGAGCGCCTGGGCTTCAGCCTGGTCAGCGAGGAATTCCTCGAAGCCGGGATTCCGCATGTCGACATGCTTCGCCATTCGGCCTGAGCACTGCCCTGATCGTTCCCACGCTCGGCGTGGGAATGCCTCTCGGGACGCTCCGCGTCCCATGCGGCATTTGACGCAGAGCGTCACTGGCTGCATTACCACGCAGAGCGTGGGAACGATCATGCAAACCCTGTGGCGAGGGGATTTATCCCCGTTCGGCTGCGCAGCAGTCGCCAACCCGACAAACTCGGTCTACTTGATGCACCGCGTTTTCAGGATTTGGGGCTGCTTCGCAGCCCATCGGGGATAAATCCCCTCGCCACAAAAGCAGTTCTCGAAACGCCTCGGCATCCAACGATGCCGGGGCGTTTTGCTGTCCAGGATTCAACTTGCCCCACCCGAGGCCGACAAACTGGCAATATCAAGCCTTTCGAACGCGGAGATAACGGACATGTCCCTACGCACCCTGCTCACCACCCTGCTGCTCGGCTGCAGTTTTTCGGTGATGGCGGCCACAGAAATCGTGCCTCTCAATTACCGCACCAGCACAGACATGCTGCCGATGGCGCAAGACTTCCTTGGCAAGGACGGTCAGGTCAGCGCCTACGGCAATCAACTGATCATCAAGGCCGAGCCAGACAAGATTCAGGAACTCAAGGCACTGATCACCCAACTCGACACCGCCCCGAAACGCCTGCTGATCACCGTCGACACCAACGAAAACAATGGTCGGGGCGACGAGGGTTATTCGGTCAATGGCGCGCAGCCAAGTCAGACCCGCATCATCAGCCGCAGCACCACCAGCCGTAACGGCGGCGTGCAACAGGTGCAAGCCAGCGAAGGCATGCCGGCGCTGATCCAGGTAGGACAAAGCGTGCCGATCACCAGCAGCCAGAGTAATTCCTACGGCGATTACAGCAGCCAGACCCAATACCGCAACGTCACTCGAGGGTTTTACGTCACCGCCAGCGTCACCGGTGACAACGTTCACCTGGCAATCACTACCAACAATGACCGAATGAGCCAGGAACGTTCCGATGTAGTGAACGTACAAAGTACCGACACAACTGTCAGCGGACGCCTCGGTGAATGGATCACCCTCGCCGGCGTCAACAGCCAGACGCAGGCCGATAAACAGGGCTTGGCCCGCAGCTACTCGACTCAAGGCCGGGATGACATGACCTTGCGGGTCAAAGTCGACACGCTGGACTAAAGCACCGAAAACTGACTGATTAGTCGTATTAGACGAAAGATGTAGTGCTTGAAAAAAAGCACTACAAAACGTTTGACGAGGCAAAAAAGCGAAGGCATGATGGCCTCGCTCCCGCTAATCAGAGGCCCTGGCAAGGGCCTTCGAAGCGATGTTCGCACCTACCCCGCGAACCGCTTCGTGTCTGTACCGCCCACAAGGTGTGTTTGACGAGGTTGCCGACTGGAACGAAGTTGTCCCGAGGGACGGAAGCGTAATTAGGTAACCCGGCTCCACACTGTAGATCGTATAGAGGCCCACGACGCCCGAATGCGCCCGCAGTCCGCCACTACCTGCTCACTTCCCCTCGAGCCCATCGTTCATCCCGTCGCCTACCCCGCCGAATCCGACTTGACCACCTAAGCTTCTGGTCAGCGAGCGCAGGAATTTTCCACCGCAGAACAACTTTTCATAAAAGACGCGACGAGGTTTATCTCCATGGCACTGACACGCGAACAGCAAATTGCAGCCCTCGAAAAAGACTGGGCTGAAAACCCGCGCTGGAAAGGCGTGACACGCGCTTACTCCGCTGCTGACGTCGTCCGCCTGCGTGGCTCGGTTCAACCTGAGCACACTTTTGCAAAACTGGGCGCCGAGAAGCTGTGGAACCTGGTCACCCAGGGCGCCAAGCCGTCCTTCCGTCCTGAGAAAGATTTCGTCAACTGCATGGGCGCCCTGACCGGCGGCCAGGCTGTACAACAAGTCAAAGCCGGCATCCAGGCGATCTATCTGTCGGGCTGGCAGGTTGCTGCGGACAACAACTCCGCCGAATCGATGTACCCGGATCAGTCGCTGTACCCGGTGGATTCGGTGCCAACCGTGGTCAAGCGCATCAACAACTCGTTCCGTCGTGCTGACCAGATCCAGTGGAAAGCCGGCAAAGGCCCGGGCGACGAAGGCTACATCGACTACTTCGCGCCGATCGTGGCTGACGCTGAAGCCGGTTTCGGTGGCGTGCTGAACGCTTACGAGCTGATGAAAAGCATGATCGAAGCAGGCGCTGCCGGCGTTCACTTCGAAGACCAACTGGCTTCCGTGAAAAAATGCGGTCACATGGGCGGTAAAGTACTGGTTCCGACTCAGGAAGCCGTACAGAAGCTGACCGCTGCTCGTCTGGCTGCTGACGTTGCCGGTACCCCGACCATCATTCTGGCCCGCACCGACGCGAACGCCGCTGACCTGCTGACCTCCGATTGCGACCCGTACGACCAGCCGTTCGTGACTGGCGAGCGCACTCAGGAAGGTTTCTACAAGGTCCGTGCCGGCCTGGATCAAGCCATCGCTCGTGGTCTGGCTTACGCCCCGTACGCCGACCTGATCTGGTGCGAGACCGCCAAGCCGGATCTGGACGAGGCTCGTCGCTTCGCCGAAGCGATCAAAAAGGAATACCCGGACCAACTGCTGTCGTACAACTGCTCGCCTTCCTTCAACTGGAAGAAAAACCTGGACGACGCGACCATCGCCAAGTTCCAGCGCGAACTGTCCGCCATGGGTTACAAGCACCAGTTCATCACCCTGGCCGGCATTCACAACATGTGGCACAGCATGTTCAACCTGGCGCACGACTACGCCCGCAACGACATGACTGCTTACGTGAAACTGCAAGAGCAGGAATTCGCTGACGCCGCCAAGGGTTACACCTTCGTGGCTCACCAGCAGGAAGTGGGCACCGGCTACTTCGACGACATGACCACCGTGATTCAAGGTGGCTCGTCTTCGGTAACTGCACTGACCGGTTCGACTGAAGAAGAACAGTTCCACTGATCTCTTCCGCCTGAGCAAACGGCCTCTGCGGATCGGATAGAAAGCTAACCGCAGAGCCGAAAGACTGACGCCCCGACTGGTTCGGGGCGTTTTTTTGTCTGGGGTTTGGCGGCCGCGCATGCCTATTGCAGCCGATCTACCAACCCGCGTATGGCCGCCCGCAAGCCCCCCCCTGTAGGAGCTGCCGAAGGCTGCGATCTTTTGATTGTAAAAAAAAGCAGATCAAAAGATCGCAGCCTTCGGCAGCTCCTACAGGGTGTCACTTATCAGGGGACCCAAGCCAGATCACGCTGCAGTCGCAAAGCGCCCCCTTCTGCCAGCAAGCAAAAGACAAACGCCGCCAAACAAAAGACCCACCAGCCCATACAGACTCCAGCTCAACTGGAACCCGATCCCGGCGATCAAAGAGGCGCCGATCCCCACAGACACCATCCTCGCCAACGCCAGCACCACAGGTATAAGCGAGAACAGGCTGGCCTGGGTTTGCAGGGTGGTTTTCTGCGCGATCAACGCGGTGATGTAGGTCACGCCAAGAATCTCACCCAGCGTCCAGAAGAACACGAACGAAAGAATCAGCGCGGTCTGTTCGAAAAAGGCATAGGCGCCGAATCCGATGCCGTAAAAAACCGCCGCCAGGGACAGATTGGTCAGCGCCCCGAAACGTGACGTCAAGGCAATCAGCGGCTGCGTCACCACGACCACCAGCAACGCATTGACGATACCAACCGCACCGAACAGGCCTGTGGCCTTGCCCGCCGTCACCTCATCAAGCCATAGCGGCAATTGATATTCACGTTGCGCATCCAGCACCGACAACGCAAAGAACATGGCGCCCGCAACGATGACGATCCTGGGTACATCGACCAACGCACCCATCGAGGTTTTTCTGGCTTCAGTCGCAGCGCCCTGACGTTCCGGCAGCGCAAGAAAGACACTGGCCAACAGGCACAGAACACTGGCGCCCATCGCAAACAGCACCAGATAGTGACTGTCGAGGCCGAGCAAGTAGCCACCCATCACGAACAGCAGCGCTCCCCCCAGATTAGTGGCCAGGTGCAGATAGCCAAAAGAGGCGATGCGATTGCTGTCGTTCGCCGCCAGGGACGTGAGGACACTGAATACCGGCGTGATCAGGCCCGCACACAGCATGAACAGCAGCACCATCGCAATGGAACTGACCGATGAACTGAGCACGGCAGCGAGCAACAAAAACAGTGACGAACAGGACGAGGTACAGATTAAAAGTGTCCGGAAGTTGAAACGACCGATCAGCGCCCCGCCCAACAGATTGCCCAGCAGATAAAACGCCGACATCAGTGTGATCACCAAGGCCACTGCAGAGCTGTCGAGCTGGTAATGCCGATGAAAAAACAAGGCAGCAAAAGGCCCCAACGCATTGGCCATGACGAACAGCAATCTGAGCAAAACAATGTTACGCATTCCTGCCATCAGGCGATTCCCTTTCAGCCATGTCGTCATTTGAAATTAACCTTTACGTGTTGCGGTGTTCGCAACGCAGGCCTTTGGGCAATGTGCTGCTCGATGTTCACTTCGCTCAGGCAAGCCGCACTGCCGCTGCCACGCAATACCGTCGTCAGGAATGTTTTCAGATCCGACGCCGAGGGAACGGCCACGCGCAGCACATCGCGCAACAGACCGAAACTGTGCGGGTATTGCGAACAGTCGCTTACGCGGATATTGGCCTGAGCAAAAGCGCTGGCCAGACGACCATCGTGCTCATCCTGCAGCAGCAAAAAGTTCGTATCGCTCTCATAGACGACGATCGCGTTGGCCCGACAGACGTCGATAATTTCACGTTTGATCTGCGCGAGATGATCGTGCGCTTGCTGCAAGGCTTGCTGATTCTGCAAACAGAACAGCGCCGCTTTCACCGCCACATGGTTCACATCCCAAGGGCCGCGCACTTTCATCAGCTCACGGATTGATTCCGGGCGCGTGACCACATACCCCAGGCGCAAACCGGCAAGTCCGAAGTACTTGGAAAATGAACGAATCACAAACAACTGCCTGACTGCGCTGAACGTATCCAGACACGACTGTTGCAAATACTCGAAGTAGCATTCGTCGACGATCATCGGTTTGTCTTGCCTGACACAAGATTCGACAAACACTCGCAATTGCTCTGGGTCGATGCGTACTCCCAGTGGATTGTTGGGGTTGCACAGGATCAACCCCTGACTGGTGTGCAAGGACTGGAGCACCGCCTCGGTGGGCAACACGAATTTGCCGGCCTGTTTTTCAAACCCCGCGATCACCGGCACCACGCCGTTGACGTCGAGCATCTGGTAATAGAAGGAAAAAACCGGAGAAGGCACCACCACCCGATCCCCTGGCGAAAACAGTAACCGAATCACCAGATCGATGGCCTGATCCGCGCCATTGGTCAGCAGCAGACTGTCGGTGGAGACCTTGCAGTACTGCGCGAGCTGGTTGAGGAGCGGGCGGTAATTGGGATAGGCAAACAGATCCTGAGGCTTCAATTCGTTGGCAATGAACCCTGCCAGAAACCGATGTAAAAACTGGTTTTCATTCAAATCCAGCAGCACCGATGAAAGATCGCGCTCTGGCGCCTTCCATGAACCGGAGCATGAGATGTGGGGGTGAAACTTCATTTGCGCATCCCTCCGTAGATCACTTGTTCGCCCAGCGCGTACATCTGCCGGACCTCCTCGTGGCTGGCGTACACCACCGACTTTCCCGTGGCGGCCGATAAACAATGACTGGTAATCAACCGGCTGATTTCGGCCGTGAATGCCACGGCGCGATGAAACGCCTCCGACAGGTCGCGGCCAAAACAGGTAATGCCATGGCTGGGCATGACGATGCAGTTGGTGTCGCTGGCACAGCGGCCAATCGCACTGATATCCAGCTCGACATTGATGCCCGCGTCGAGGATGCTCGGCGGCTTGCCCATGACCAGGGCCGTGTCGTTCGACACGTACGCCATCTCACGCCATTGCATGACAGCGAAGAAGGCAATGACGTCGTTGGGATGAAGGTGCACCGTCGCATTGACGTCGGCGCGACAACGCATGATTTCCCGGTGCATCTGGTGCCCCTGACTGGGGCGCAAACGTCCGTGCAAAAGGCCATCGGATTGCATGTCCAGCACCGACAGATGTTCAAGCCCGCACTCTTCCAGAGAGATGCCGCGGTGCTTGGTGTAGATCACCTCGCGTTGCCAGTACGCACAGCGGCTGCGTACAGCGATATTGCCCAACGTGTTGACCAGCAGTTGTCGCGCCGCCAGACGCTGACCGTATTGGACAATGCTGTTGCCGATCGCCAGGTCGAACCAGGCCGGCAACCCGGCTCGGGACGGTTCAAACCCCGCACGTTTCAATTCAGGCATAGCCGTTTGCCTCCCGCGATACGCAATCGGGATTGACCACCGTGTCGACTGTTTGCCCCTGTAACAGCGCCAGCAGCGTTTGCAGGGCATTGGCTTTGAGTTGGGCCAACGAGCGCTCGCTGTAGAAAGCGGCATGCGGCGTCAATAACACCCGCTCATGCTCGATCAAGGCTTTGGGAGGTGCCGGCTCTTCCTGCACGACATCCAGCAGTGCCATGGACACAACCCCGGCCTGCAAGGCCCGCAGCAACGCATCGGTGTCGACGATGCCGCCTCGCGCGGTATTGACCAGGGTCGCGCCGTGCTTCATCCGTGAAAATGCCGCGTCGTTCATAAGATGTGCGGTGGCCGGGGTAAGCGGCAGATGCAGCGACAGCACATCGGCGGTAGCGAGCAAAGCATCCAGCGTCAGGCCCGTGGCAATGTCTTCGGCACAACGCTCGACCCCGGGATCGTAAAAGCAGATCCGGTAACCGAGCGCCGCCGCCCTGCGGGCCAATGCTCGTCCTGTTGCGCCGTAACCCACAACACCCAGAACCGTGTCGGCACAGGCTTTCACTTCGCCGCTATGGGCTCGCCAGCTCCAGCCGCCCTGGCGGGTGTGCCGGGCGTAGTCGCACAGCTTGCGCTGGGCCAAGAGGATCAACGCCAAGGCATGCTCGGCAACTTCCTCCACCCCTACAGAACCGATGTTGGCGCACACAATGCCTTGCGCGCTCAACGCCTCGACATCCACATCATCAAGGCCGATCGTTGCCTTCACCAAAGCGCGGCAACGCGGCATTCTGGCGATCAGCGGCGCGTCGATGACCACCGAATGAAAGGCAATGATGCCGTCGGCTTTGGCCAGTTGCTCATCTGAAGGGGCGGTGGTCACCTCGAGGCGATAGCGCTGATGCTGCGCTTCCCGGACATACTCCCCAGCGTCGACATAATTCACTCGCTGCGAATCGATCATCAGAATATTCATGGGCATCCTTTTCCTTCCCGAGTCGTTGGCACTGCTGATTCAAAACGTTGCGCCCGGCGATTTTCAGGCACGGAGGTAGTCGCACTGTTGGCCGATATGCCCCGCCACCGCCGCGTCATAGATGCAGGCGGCAACCACCATGTCCTGGCTGGCATGGCCAACGCTGCGAAAGTAACTGAGACCTTGTTTGCGGGTGACCGGCGAAGGCTGCTCGACCACCAGGGCGCTGATCTCGCGGATGTCCTTGCGCTCAATCACCGACCACGCCAAGGCCTGGGCGATTTCGCCCGACTCGTGGCATGCGGCGTCGAGATGATCGACATGCACCTGAGCACTGCCCAGCAATCGAGGATCGATCTCGCATGCTTGCGGTGTGCTGCCGCCGATGGCATTGATATGGGCATCGGGTTTGAGCTGATGCGCCCCGATCAACGGCTGCGGACTGTCGTGGGAGGTTGTCGTGCAGACAATGTCCGCGTCAGCCAACGCATCTTCCATGCGTTCGACAGCCTCGACCGGCTGCGCAAGCTCAATGGACAGACGTTCGGCCAACGCGACACTGCGGGCCATTGAGCGGGAAAATATCCTGACCTGCCCCAACTCCCTGACAGCGGCCATCGCCTTGATATGCGCCGCCGCTTGAGCCCCGGCTCCGATCACCGCCAGATTGAGCCGCGTCTGCAGGCAGAGTTTGTCCGTCACCAACGCACTCATGGCACTGGTACGAATCGCCGTCAGGGCGGAACTGTCGAGCATCGCCAATAACCGGCCGCTGTCGATGTCGATCAGCAAAACCGCGCCATTGATCGTCGAGAGCCCCTGCTCGGCGTTGCCGGGATGAAACGACGACACCTTGATGCCCAGGGTCTGGCTCGCAGGCAAAAAGGCCGGCATGAACAACGAAAATGCCTTTTGTCGCTCGTGCAGGATGATCGAACGTGGCGGAACCACGGGGGCGGCGAGTGAAAAGCCGCGATGAGCTTTTTCGAGTACGCGCACAAGCGTCGGCAACTCGACACAACGCCTGATGTCTTCACGATTAAGCAGCAGCATGGCTTGTCCTTTTCCATCAAAGCTTTTTGAAGGTCCCGGCCATTCCCTGACCGGCAGCGTTTGCACGCTGACTCAAACCGGCGTCTAGCCGACGGGGTAGTCCTGGGAAAACCCCTGCTTTGGCACCAGAAAGGTGCGCAGGTAGGTGATGACCGGAGTGGCGTCCTGCTTGCGACCGATCACCTTGATGGTGACGATGCCCTGGCCCGGACGTGATCGGGATTCACGCTTGAAGACCACCTCGCTCTCGGCATACAGGGTGTCGCCGACGTACACCGGACTGGGCAGGCGTATTTCGTCCCAGCCCAGGTTGGCGATGGCCCGGGCGCTCATTGTCGAGACCGTCATGCCGCTGATGATCGACAAGGTCACCGAGCTGTTCACCAGCAGCTTTTCGAACTCGGTGCGCTGTGCGTAAGCCACATCGATATGCGCCGGATGGTTATTCATGTTCATCAGTGACTGCCAGATGTTATCCAGCTCAGTCACCGTGCGACCGGGGCGATGCTCGAACACGTCCCCGACCACAAATTCTTCGTAATGCAGCCCATAAGACTCACGGTATCGGTTGGCAGCGATCCGTTCATGGGCCGGAATCATCGGTTCCATGCTGTTCTCCTTATAGACCCAGTTCCTGGGCGCGCTGGATGACTTTGCGGGCTTGCTTGACGAAGGGCGGCCCGACCATCAGGTGCTTCAGCCGGGTGATTTTTTCACCACTGTCTTGCGCCGCCTGCACAACGGCCAAGGCATGTTCGTACTCGGCGATCGAAGGGGTGAACGCCTCATTGATGATGGATATCTGCCTTGGGTGAATCGAGGTCTTGCCACTGAATCCCAACGCCCGGGTGTCCTGGCATTCCTTGAGTAACCCGGCGTCGTCATCGAGGTTGAAGTAAGCGGTGTCGAACGCGGGAATCCCCGCTGCGCTGGCGGCGGCAACGATGCTTGTACGGGCGTGGAGGATATTGTTCCAGCCGCCAATCGGCACACCAAGGCTGGCCGCGTAGTCGGCAGAACCGAAAATCAGTCCGTCAGCGCTGGATGCAATGGCGTAAATATCCCGCAGGCAGGCCGGTGTTTCGACGGTGACGAGGATTTTCGGGCTGCCTCCCTGCCCCCCTAAATTGGCGCGTACGACGTCTACTTCGGCTGCGGCTTCAGCCATGGCGAGGACGATGTATTCGGGGCGCTGTTCGAGGGATTGCACCAGCAACAGATCAAGCAACCCTTGGTTATCACGCAGCGGGTTGATGCGCAGCGCCGTACGCTGCGCTGTAGGGGATCGATAGAACTGCTCGACACATAAGCGGGCTTCGGCTTTTTTGGCGAGGGGAACACCGTCTTCCAGATCAATCACCATGACATCCGTCAGGGCACTCTTGGCGTATTGCTCCGGGTGCAAGGCAGAGCAATACAACAGGCTTCGTGGTATCGGATGAGTCATCACCACCTCTCAATGCTCGGCAGGCTTCAGGTGCAAGCGGGCTACTTCAATCTCTGCTCTGACGGCGAAGCAAAAACTCCGTACGTCCTCTTCCGACATATCGGCACGCAGCATCACGCGCAAACCGGACTTGTTTCTGGCCACAATCGGAAAGAACACCGCCGAGGTGTAATAGCCTCGTTTGAACACACCTTCGGAAACGCTGATCGCCATGTCCGGGCTGTCCAATGGAATAACCCGAATCGGCAGCCCTGACCCCGCGTGCTCTGTATTGATTAAACTGTCGAATAGACGAATATTGGAATTCAGCTTCTCCTGCAAGACGCCAAGTTCAGGACTCTTATGAATATCCAGCGACGCCATGGCCGCACCGATAGCAGCCGGATTTATATATTGAGAATAAGACATCGGCCCACCAAAGCGACGAAAGACACTTTGATAGTCGGCCTTCTCCGACATGAATATGCCGCCACCATTGGCACCGAATGCCTTGGCCAATGAATACACCAGCAGGGTACGAGGATTCAACTCGGGTATATACGTACGAATATAACCTTCACCCTGTTCGCCATAGGCACTTAATGAGTGAGAGTCATCGAAATAGAGAAACAGCCCATATTTATCCTGCAACGCCAACAACCGCTCGATAGGCGCACTGCCTCCCATGCTATAGGCACCGTCAGCAACATAGGCGACCAGCGGGTACCGCTTGCACATATCCTCAATAAAATCGACATCGTTGTGATTGCAGGTCACCACCTGCGTTTCATCACCACAAATGGCCTTGACCTGATTCAGGGCAAAATGGGCATGTTTGTCAAAGATCACTACGGGGCGCTGCCCCTGAGTAAACATACCAGCGGCCAGGAGCGGCAACGAGGCCACGATCCCCGCACTGCAGGACGTCGCCGTAAAGGCTCGACAGTTGAAGTGCGCGGACAAGGCATCCTCAAGCTCATCGAGTTCTCGCAACCTTATCCTGATACGCGAGGTGGGCAGGTTCACCGTACCGCTATTGAGCACATAATCGGCGGCGCGGCGCGCCAGACGCGGATCGACCTCAAGACCCAAATATGAACAAGAGCACATGTTCATGAAGGCATGGCCGTTCTGGTCCTGCATACGCCCCAGCTGAGTATGCTTGACACTCAAATCGGTCAACCCCGATTGTTGTGCAAAGGCCCATGACGGATTTCCAATATCGACGGATCGGGCGGTATTAATGTACTTGTTTCGCTGCTCTGACATACACGACCTCAATATAAGTCCATATAACCGGAACAATGACCAGCAGGCAATTAAGTAGCGTCAATGAAAATACTGCGCACCAACAAACATTCAACATCCAACATCCAACATCCAACATCTCTACACCATCAAAGCTTAATTGATTACAGCCCACCTCAGCGTCACAGTCAGCGCTTTTGTAGGCATTCAAGAAAACCCCTTCAATGATTAACGAATGATCTGTAGGAACACTCTTAAAGATCATATGCACAGGCCAGATCACATTAACGGTTCCAGGTTCTAGCCGTGCGCCACCTACAACTTCCCGGCACACGCCCCACAGCCTTGTATTGCGCAGAGTAATTAATGAATGGAAGATTGAGCGGTAAACCAGCGCTTATCACGGGCGCGGCCTCAGACATCGGGAGATGCGATAGCCGAAGGCGCCGATATGGTCATCGATGGAGGTCTGCGAACTCAGCTTTACGGTGGCTATGCGTGGGGCTACTTCGAGAGCGCCGGGGTTTAAAGATCAAAGAGGCAACTGACCGGGCCATCAGTTTCCAACTGAGCCCCCGCTCACTGAAGCTCTCAATTCCTTCCCGCAAAACCTTATCGACCCCGTCGTCGACAACACACAGCGCCGAGCCCTGTTGATGCTGCATCAAGTGATCATACTGAGTGGTCAATCGAATCCTGTTGGCCAGCGTCTGCCGCACCAGCGAACTCGCCGCGAATACCCTGTAGGAGCTGCCGCAGGCTGCGATCTTTGGATCGTAAAAAAAGCAGATCAACAGATCGCAGCCTGCGGCAGCTCCTACGGGGTGTCATTTATCCAAGGTAGCTCGATGGGATGTGTTCGGCGTTCCGGTTGATGTCCGAAACCGATGGTGGCTGGTCTGGCGCTTTCGCGAGCAAGCTTTGCTCCTGCGGGGTCAAGGGCAGCCTTTGGGTGAAACATTGATCCAGAGCGGGTCGGGCGTAGGAAAAATCGGGTAAAACGGGCGCCATCGCTACTTGCAGTAACGTGCAAGTAAGACAACTTCCCAACACCTCACCCGATAAACAGTTGAAAAACCGCTCCAAACAATATTGATTATCATTTAGCAGTAACTATGTTCGTTACATTTCAAACAAAACATATTTCCCGGAAAACCGGCTAATGCCCGCAACGCATGGGCTGGCGGGGCTTGGAGGTGCGCTATGTCCTTATTCCAATAAATAATTTCGCTATAGGAATTTTACTTGCCGGGTGTTTAGCCATAAAATCAGCGCGATTGATTGCTGCGACATATCGTCACTGCCTATTTCTTTATCAAGCTCAGAGACCTTTGCTCTCTGTTAAGGATTACCAGCATGCCCGAAGCGACAGGACTCATGGCCCACAACTGGGGCTTTGCCATTTTCCTTCTGGGTGTCGTCGGCCTGTGTGCCTTCATGCTTGGCGTCTCCAGCCTCCTTGGGTCAAAAGCCTGGGGCCGCAGCAAAAACGAACCGTTCGAGTCGGGCATGCTACCTACCGGTGGCGCCCGCTTGCGGCTCTCAGCCAAATTCTATCTGGTCGCGATGCTCTTCGTGATCTTCGATATCGAAGCCCTCTTTCTCTTTGCATGGTCTGTGTCCGTCCGCGAAAGCGGCTGGACCGGATTCGTCGAAGCTCTCGTTTTCATAGCAATTCTGTTGGCAGGTCTTGTCTACCTGTTCCGAGTGGGCGCCCTTGACTGGGCTCCGGAAGCTCGTCGCAAGCGGCAGGCGAAGCTGAAACAATGAGGCTTTGGCAATGCAATACAATCTCACCAGGATCGACCCCGATGCTCCTAACGAGCAGTATCCGATTGGCGAACGGGAAACCGTTTCCGATCCGTTAGAAGATCAAGTTCACAAAAACATTTTCATGGGCAAGCTGGAAGACGTGCTGAGTGGCGCGGTCAACTGGGGACGTAAGAACTCCCTGTGGCCGTACAACTTTGGCTTGTCGTGCTGCTACGTGGAAATGACCACCGCCTTCACGGCGCCCCACGACATCGCGCGCTTTGGCGCCGAGGTTATCCGGGCATCGCCGCGTCAGGCCGACTTCATGGTTATCGCCGGTACCTGCTTCATCAAGATGGCGCCGATCATCCAGCGTCTCTACGAGCAGATGCTTGAGCCGAAGTGGGTGATCTCCATGGGTTCGTGCGCTAACTCCGGTGGCATGTACGACATCTACTCTGTGGTTCAAGGGGTGGACAAGTTCCTGCCCGTGGACGTCTACGTACCTGGCTGCCCTCCTCGTCCGGAAGCATTTCTGCAAGGCTTGATGCTGTTGCAGGAATCGATTGGACAGGAGCGTCGTCCGCTTTCCTGGGTCGTTGGCGATCAAGGCGTTTATCGCGCCGACATGCCTTCGCAAAAGGAACAGCGCCGCGAACAGCGAATCGCAGTTACTAACCTGCGCAGCCCTGACGAAGTCTGATCCAGATCTGTTCTGACAAAGAAACGAGAAGCTGGCTTCATTCTTTACGTTGACCGAAAGCGAAAAAATAACCATGACTACAGGCAGCGCTCTGTACATCCCGCCTTATAAGGCAGACGACCAGGATGTGGTCGTTGAATTGAACAACCGTTTTGGCGCCGAAGCGTTCACCGCTCAGTCGACCCGCACCGGCATGCCGGTGCTGTGGGTGGCGCGCGCCAAACTCGTCGAAGTCCTGACCTTCCTGCGCAACCTGCCCAAGCCGTACGTCATGCTCTATGACCTGCACGGCGTGGACGAGCGTCTGCGCACCAAGCGTCAAGGGCTGCCGAGCGACGCTGAATTCACCGTGTTCTATCACCTCATGTCGCTGGAGCGTAATAGTGACGTGATGATCAAGGTCGCCTTGTCCGAGAGCGACCTCAGCTTGCCGACCGTTACCGGTATCTGGCCGAACGCCAACTGGTACGAGCGTGAAGTCTGGGACATGTTCGGCATCGACTTCAAAGGTCACCCGCACCTGTCGCGCATCATGATGCCGCCGACCTGGGAAGGTCACCCGCTGCGCAAGGACTTCCCGGCGCGTGCTACCGAATTCGATCCGTTCAGCCTCAACCTCGCCAAGCAACAGCTTGAGGAAGAAGCCGCGCGTTTCCGCCCTGAAGACTGGGGCATGAAGCGTTCCGGGACGAACGAGGACTACATGTTCCTCAACCTCGGCCCGAACCACCCTTCGGCGCACGGTGCGTTCCGCATCATTCTGCAGCTGGACGGTGAAGAAATCGTCGACTGCGTGCCGGATGTCGGTTACCACCACCGTGGTGCCGAGAAGATGGCCGAGCGTCAGTCGTGGCACAGTTTCATCCCGTACACCGACCGTATCGATTACCTCGGCGGCGTGATGAACAACCTGCCGTACGTGCTCTCGGTCGAGAAGCTGGCCGGCATCAAGGTGCCTGAGAAGGTCGACGTCATCCGCATCATGATGGCCGAGTTCTTCCGGATCACCAGCCACCTGCTGTTCCTCGGGACATACATCCAGGACGTCGGCGCCATGACTCCGGTGTTCTTCACTTTCACCGACCGCCAGAAGGCGTACACGGTGATTGAAGCGATTACCGGTTTCCGTCTGCACCCGGCCTGGTACCGCATCGGCGGTGTTGCCCACGACCTGCCGCGCGGCTGGGACAAACTGGTGAAAGACTTCGTTGAATGGCTGCCAAAACGCCTCGACGAATACACCAAGGCTGCCCTGCAGAACAGCATCCTCAAGGGCCGTACCATCGGCGTCGCTGCCTACAACACCAAAGAAGCCCTGGAATGGGGCGTCACCGGTGCCGGCCTGCGTTCGACCGGTTGCGACTTTGACCTGCGTAAAGCGCGTCCATACTCCGGCTACGAGAACTTCGAGTTCGAAGTGCCGCTGGCTGCCAATGGCGATGCCTACGACCGCTGCATGGTGCGCGTTGAAGAGATGCGCCAGAGCATCAAGATCATCGACCAGTGCATGCGCAACATGCCGGAAGGCCCGTACAAGGCGGATCACCCGCTGACCACGCCGCCGCCGAAAGAGCGCACGCTGCAGCACATCGAAACCTTGATCACGCACTTCCTGCAAGTTTCGTGGGGCCCGGTGATGCCGGCCAACGAATCCTTCCAGATGATCGAAGCGACCAAGGGCATCAACAGTTATTACCTGACGAGCGACGGCGGCACCATGAGCTACCGTACCCGGATCCGCACTCCGAGCTTCCCGCATCTGCAACAGATCCCTTCGGTGATCAAAGGCAGCATGGTCGCGGACTTGATTGCGTACCTGGGTAGTATCGACTTCGTTATGGCCGACGTGGACCGCTAAGCATGAACAGCACGCTTATCCAGACAGACCGTTTCACCCTCAGTGAAACCGAGCGCTCGGCCATCGAGCACGAGCTGCATCACTACGAAGACCCGCGCGCGGCGTCGATCGAAGCCCTGAAGATCGTTCAGAAAGAACGCGGCTGGGTGCCGGATGGCGCCTTGTACGCGATCGGCGAGATCCTCGGCATCCCGGCCAGCGACGTTGAAGGTGTGGCGACGTTCTATAGCCAGATTTTCCGTCAGCCGGTTGGCCGTCACATCATTCGCGTCTGCGACAGCATGGTCTGCTACATCGGCGGCCACGAGTCGGTGGTCAGCGAAATCCAGAACAATCTGGGCATCGGCCTGGGGCAGACCACCACCGACGGTCGTTTCACCCTGCTGCCTGTCTGCTGCCTCGGCAACTGCGACAAGGCACCGGCGCTGATGATCGACGACGACACCTTTGGTGATGTGCAGCCTGCTGGCGTCGCCAAACTGCTCGAGGGCTACGTATGACCCTGACATCTTTCGGTCCTGCCAACCGCATTCAGCGTTCGGCCGAGACTCACCCGCTGACCTGGCGTCTGCGTGACGACGGCGAAGCCGTGTGGCTCGACGAGTACCAGGCCAAGAACGGTTATGCCGCTGCGCGCAAAGCCTTCGCCGACATGGATCAGGACGCCATCGTCCAGACCGTGAAAGACGCAGGCTTGAAAGGTCGCGGCGGTGCCGGCTTCCCCACGGGTGTGAAGTGGGGCCTGATGCCCAAGGACGAATCCATCAACATCCGCTACCTGCTGTGCAACGCGGATGAAATGGAGCCGAACACCTGGAAAGACCGCATGCTGATGGAGCAACTGCCCCATCTGCTGATCGAAGGCATGCTGATCAGTGCTCGCGCGCTGAAAACCTACCGTGGCTACATCTTCCTGCGTGGCGAATACACCACCGCCGCCAAGCACCTCAACCGTGCCGTGGAAGAAGCCAAGGCAGCGGGCCTGCTGGGTAAAAACATTCTCGGCAGCGGCTTCGATTTCGAGCTGTTCGTCCACACCGGCGCCGGGCGTTACATCTGCGGTGAAGAAACCGCACTGATCAACTCCCTCGAAGGCCGTCGCGCCAACCCGCGCTCCAAGCCGCCCTTCCCTGCCGCCGTCGGCGTGTGGGGCAAGCCGACTTGCGTGAACAACGTTGAGACCCTGTGCAACGTGCCGGCGATCATTGCCGACGGCGTTGACTGGTACAAATCGTTGGCCCGCGAAGGCAGCGAAGACATGGGCACCAAGCTCATGGGCTTCTCCGGCAAAGTCAAAAACCCGGGCCTGTGGGAGCTGCCATTCGGCGTCACCGGTCGCGAGTTGTTCGAAGACTACGCCGGCGGCATGCGCGACGGCTTCAAACTCAAGGCCTGGCAGCCAGGCGGCGCCGGTACCGGTTTCCTCCTGCCTGAGCACCTCGACGCACAAATGTACGCCGGCGGCATCGCCAAAGTGGGCACCCGTATGGGTACCGGCCTGGCCATGGCGGTGGATGACAGCGTCAACATGGTCTCCTTGCTGCGCAACATGGAGCAGTTCTTCGCTCGCGAGTCGTGCGGTTTCTGCACCCCGTGCCGTGATGGTTTGCCATGGAGCGTCAAGCTCTTGATGGCCATCGAAGAAGGCCGCGGTCAGCCAGGCGACATCGAGACCCTGCTGGGTCTGGTCAACTTCCTCGGCCCGGGCAAGACCTTCTGTGCTCACGCACCGGGTGCCGTGGAACCGTTGGGCAGTGCCATCAAATACTTCCGTCCAGAGTTCGAAGCCGGTATCGCGCCAGTCAGCGCCGCCGTCCCGCCTCTGGCAAGGCCGATCGTAATCGGCGCGTAAACGCTTAATAAGGTGAAGGGCCTGGGCCTTTCACCTCCTGCGATGACGCCTTTCGAGGCTGGTTTGATTCGCACGGATAACAAGATTCCATTAGCCACGCCCGCTGACACCGGGCCAACGAAGACCTTTGAACCATGGCCACTATCCACGTAGACGGCAAAGCGCTCGAAGTCGACGGGGCAGACAACCTGTTACAGGCATGTCTGTCGCTGGGCCTCGACATTCCATATTTCTGCTGGCACCCCGCGCTTGGTAGCGTCGGGGCTTGCCGCCAGTGCGCGGTCAAGCAGTACACCGACGAGAACGACACCCGTGGTCGCATCGTCATGTCCTGCATGACGCCTGCCACCGACAACACCTGGATCTCCATCGAAGATGAAGAATCCAAGGCGTTCCGCGCCAGTGTTGTTGAATGGCTGATGACCAACCACCCGCACGACTGCCCTGTGTGCGAAGAAGGCGGTCATTGCCACCTGCAAGACATGACAGTGATGACCGGCCACAACGAGCGCCGTTATCGCTTCACCAAACGCACCCACCAGAACCAGCAACTGGGCCCGTTCATTTCCCACGAAATGAACCGCTGCATCGCTTGCTACCGCTGTGTGCGTTTCTATAAGGATTACGCTGGCGGCACCGACCTCGGTGTGTTCGGCGCCCACGACAACGTGTACTTCGGTCGCGTTGAAGACGGCACCCTCGAAAGCGAGTTCTCCGGCAACCTCACCGAGGTCTGCCCGACCGGTGTGTTCACCGACAAGACTCACTCCGAGCGCTACAACCGTAAGTGGGACATGCAGTTCTCGCCGAGCATCTGCCATGGCTGCTCGAGCGGTTGCAACATCTCCCCGGGCGAGCGTTACGGTGAACTGCGTCGCATCGAAAACCGTTTCAACGGTTCGGTGAACCAGTACTTCCTGTGCGACCGTGGCCGTTTCGGTTATGGCTACGTCAACCGCACCGACCGTCCACGTCAGCCGCTGCTGGCCGACGGCACCAAGCTCGGTCTGGACGCTGCGCTGGATAAAGCCGCTGACCTGCTGCGCGGTCGCAACATTGTCGGTATCGGTTCGCCGCGTGCCAGCCTCGAAAGCAACTACGCGTTGCGCGAACTGGTTGGCGCCGAGCACTTCTACTCGGGTATCGAAGCGTCCGAGCTGGAACGCATCCGTCTGGTCTTGCAGGTGCTGAACGACAGTCCGCTGCCTGTGCCGAACATGCGCGACATCGAAGACCACGATGCGATCTTCGTCCTCGGTGAAGACCTGACCCAGACCGCCGCCCGTGTGGCGCTGTCGCTGCGTCAATCGGTCAAAGGCAAAGCTGAAGACATGGCCGAAGCCATGCGCGTTCAGCCTTGGCTCGACGCTGCGGTGAAGAACATCGGCCAGCACGCGCTGAACCCGCTGTTCATCGCCAGCCTGGCGGAAACCAAGCTCGACGACATCGCTGAAGAATGCGTACACGCAGCTCCGGACGATCTGGCGCGCATCGGTTTCGCCGTTGCCCACGCACTGGACGCCAGCGCCCCGGCCGTTGAAGGTCTGGACGCCGAAGCACTGGAACTGGCTCAGCGCATTGCCGACGCCCTGCTCGCGGCCAAACGTCCGCTGATCATCGCCGGTACTTCGCTGGGCTCCAAAGCCCTGATCGAAGCCGCCGCGAACATCGCCAAAGCACTGAAACTGCGCGAGAAGAACGGTTCGATCAGCTTGATCGTGCCGGAAGCCAACAGCCTCGGTCTGGCCATGCTCGGTGGCGAATCGGTGGACGCTGCGCTGCAAGCCGTCATCGACGGCAAGGCTGACGCGATCGTTGTGCTGGAAAACGATCTGTTCACCCGCACCGCCAAAGACAAGGTCGATGCCGCACTGAACGCTGCGAAAGTGGTGATCGTTGCTGATCATCAGAAGACCGCGACCACCGACCGCGCGCACCTGGTTCTGCCAGCCGCAAGCTTCGCTGAAGGCGACGGTACGCTGGTCAGCCAGGAAGGTCGCGCCCAGCGCTTCTTCCAGGTTTTCGATCCGCAATATCTGGACGCGAGCATTCTGGTTCACGAAGGCTGGCGCTGGCTGCACGCCCTGCGCGCGACCCTGCTGAACCAGCCGATCGACTGGACGCAACTCGACCACGTCACCGCTGCCGTTGCTTCGAGCACCGCGCAACTGGCGCGTATCGTCGACGCTGCACCGTCGGCGGCGTTCCGCATCAAGGGTCTGAAACTGGCGCGTGAGCCGCTGCGTTACTCCGGTCGCACCGCGATGCGCGCCGACATCAGCGTTCACGAACCGCGCACCCCGCAAGACAAAGACACCGCGTTCGCCTTCTCCATGGAAGGTTACTCGGGTTCGGTTGAACCGCGTCAGCAGGTTCCTTTCGCCTGGTCTCCGGGCTGGAACTCGCCACAAGCGTGGAACAAGTTCCAGGACGAAGTCGGTGGTCATATCCGCGCTGGCGACCCGGGCACCCGCCTGATCGAAAGCACTGGCGACTCGCTGAACTGGTTCGCGGCAGCACCGCGTGCGTTCAGCCCGGCAGCGGGCACCTGGCAAGCCGTGCCGTTCTTCCACCTGTTCGGCAGCGAAGAAAACTCTTCGAAAGCCGCGCCGGTTCAAGAGCGCATTCCGGCCGCTTACGTGGCACTGGCGAAATCCGAAGCGGATCGTCTGGGCGTCAACGAAGGTGCATTGCTGAGCCTGAACGTGGCCGGTCAGACCCTGCGTCTGCCGCTGCGCATCAATGAAGAACTGGGCGCAGGTCTGGTGGCATTGCCTGCGGGCATCGCCGGCATTCCACCGGCATTCGCCGGCGTATCCGTCGACGGTCTGCAGGAGGCAGCGCAATGACCTGGTTCACCCCTGAAGTGATCGATGTGATCCTGACGGTCATCAAAGCCATCGTCATTCTGTTGGCCGTGGTGGTCGCGGGTGCGTTGCTCAGCTTTGTCGAACGTCGCCTGCTGGGCTGGTGGCAGGACCGTTACGGTCCGAACCGCGTTGGCCCGTTTGGTATGTTCCAGATCGCCGCCGACATGCTGAAGATGTTCTTCAAGGAAGACTGGACCCCGCCGTTTGCCGACAAAGTGATCTTCACTTTGGCACCGGTGGTGGCCATGTCCGCCTTGCTGATCGCGTTTGCGATCATCCCGATCACCCCGACCTGGGGCGTCGCGGATCTGAACATCGGCTTGCTGTTCTTCTTCGCCATGGCCGGTCTGTCGGTCTACGCGGTGTTGTTCGCCGGCTGGTCGAGTAACAACAAGTTCGCCCTGCTCGGCGCCCTGCGTGCTTCGGCACAGACCGTGTCCTACGAAGTGTTCATGGGCCTGGCCCTGATGGGCATCGTGGTCCAGGTCGGCTCGTTCAACATGCGCGACATCGTCGAGTACCAGGCGCAGAACCTGTGGTTCATCATTCCGCAGTTCTTCGGCTTCTGTACCTTCTTCATCGCTGGCGTCGCCGTGACTCACCGTCACCCGTTCGACCAGCCGGAAGCGGAGCAGGAACTGGCCGACGGTTACCACATTGAATACGCCGGTATGAAATGGGGCATGTTCTTCGTTGGTGAATACATCGGCATCATCTTGATCTCGGCGCTGCTGGTCACCCTGTTCTTCGGTGGCTGGCACGGTCCGTTCGGCATCTTGCCGCAACTGTCCTTCCTCTGGTTCGCACTGAAGACCGCGTTCTTCATCATGCTGTTCATCCTGCTGCGCGCGTCTATCCCGCGTCCGCGTTATGACCAGGTGATGGATTTCAGCTGGAAATTCTGCTTGCCACTGACCCTGATCAATTTGCTGGTGACCGCTGCGGTCGTGTTGTGGAACACGCCTGCAGTCGCGGTTCAGTGAGGATTTGACCCATGTTCAAATATATTGGCGACATCGTTAAGGGTACTGGTACCCAGTTGCGCAGCCTGGTCATGGTCTTCGGCCATGGCTTTCGCAAGCGCGACACCCTGCAATACCCGGAAGAAGCGGTCTACCTGCCACCACGCTACCGTGGTCGTATCGTCCTGACCCGTGACCCCGATGGCGAAGAGCGTTGCGTTGCCTGCAACCTGTGCGCCGTGGCTTGCCCGGTGGGTTGCATCTCGCTGCAGAAAGCTGAAACCGAAGACGGTCGCTGGTACCCGGACTTCTTCCGTATCAACTTCTCGCGCTGCATTTTCTGCGGTCTCTGCGAGGAAGCCTGTCCGACCACCGCAATCCAGCTGACACCGGATTTCGAGATGGCCGAGTTCAAACGTCAGGACCTGGTGTACGAGAAAGAAGATCTTCTGATCTCCGGCCCCGGCAAAAACCCTGATTACAACTTCTATCGTGTTGCAGGTATGGCAATCGCTGGCAAGCCGAAAGGCTCCGCACAGAACGAAGCCGAACCGATCAACGTGAAGAGCTTGCTGCCTTAAGGAAGAACGATGGAATTCGCTTTCTATTTCGCATCGGGTATCGCTGTTGTGGCCACGCTACGTGTGGTCACCAACACCAACCCTGTGCACGCCCTGCTCTACCTGATCATCTCGTTGATCGCTGTGGCCATGACCTTCTTCGCACTCGGCGCACCGTTCGCCGGCGTGCTGGAAGTGATCGCCTACGCCGGCGCCATCATGGTGCTGTTCGTGTTCGTGGTGATGATGCTCAACCTCGGCCCCGCCGCGGTTCAGCAAGAACGCGCCTGGCTCAAGCCCGGTATCTGGGCAGGGCCAGTGATTCTCGCCGGCCTGCTGCTGGCCGAACTGCTGTATGTGCTGTTCGCTCACCAGAGCGGTCAGGCCATCGGCCACACCACCGTAGACGCGAAAGCCGTGGGCATCAGCCTGTTCGGCCCGTACCTGCTGGTGGTCGAACTCGCCTCGATGCTGCTGCTCGCCGCAGCCGTCACGGCGTTCCATTTGGGCCGTAACGAGGCGAAGGAGTAAGTCATGCCTGCTATCCCTCTCGAGCATGGATTGGCCGTTGCCGGCATCCTGTTCTGCCTTGGTCTGGTCGGCCTGATGGTCCGCCGCAACATTTTGTTCGTGTTGATGAGTCTGGAAGTGATGATGAACGCCTCTGCACTGGCGTTCATTGTTGCGGGCGCCCGTTGGGGCCAGCCGGATGGACAGATCATGTTCATCCTGGTGATCAGCCTTGCAGCTGCCGAGGCCAGTATTGGTCTGGCGATCCTGCTGCAACTGTATCGCCGCTTCCATACGCTCGATATCGACGCTGCCAGTGAGATGCGCGGATGAACCTGATCTTTCTGACTTTCGTATTCCCTCTGATCGGTTTCCTGCTGCTGTCGTTCTCCCGTGGACGCTGGTCGGAAAACCTCTCGGCGCTGATCGGCGTGGGTTCCATTGGCTTGTCGGCGATCGTCGCCGCCTACGTCATCTGGCAATTCAACGTCGCACCACCCGAAGGCGGTCACTACACCCTGGTGCTGTGGAAGTGGATGGCGGTCGAAGGCTTCAAGCCTGACTTCGCCCTCTACGTCGACGGCCTGTCGGTCACCATGCTTGGTGTGGTGGTTGGCGTCGGCTTCCTGATCCACCTGTTCGCGTCCTGGTACATGCGCGGCGAAGCGGGCTACTCGCGCTTCTTCTCGTACACCAACCTGTTTATCGCCAGCATGCTGTTCCTGGTGCTCGGCGATAACCTGTTGTTCCTGTACTTCGGCTGGGAAGGCGTGGGCCTGTGCTCGTACCTGTTGATCGGTTTCTACTACAGCAACCGCAACAACGGTAACGCCGCACTCAAGGCCTTCATCGTGACCCGGATCGGCGACGTGTTCATGGCCATCGGCCTGTTCATCCTGTTCCAGCAAGTGGGCACGCTGAACATCCAGGAACTGCTGGTGCTGGCACCGCAGAAATTCCAGGTCGGCGACTTCTGGATCACCTTGGCAACCTTGATGCTGCTGGGTGGTGCAGTCGGTAAATCGGCACAACTGCCGCTGCAAACCTGGCTCGCGGACGCGATGGCCGGCCCGACCCCGGTTTCGGCACTGATCCACGCCGCAACCATGGTGACTGCCGGTGTTTACCTGATCGCCCGTACCCACGGTCTGTTCACCCTGGCGCCGGAAATTCTGCACCTGGTGGGCATCGTTGGTGGTGTGACCCTGGTTCTGGCCGGTTTCGCCGCGCTGGTACAAACCGACATCAAACGTATCCTCGCCTACTCGACCATGAGCCAGATCGGCTACATGTTCCTGGCGCTGGGCGTTGGTGCTTGGGATGGCGCGATTTTCCACCTGATGACCCACGCCTTCTTCAAGGCCCTGCTGTTCCTTGCTTCCGGTGCGGTGATCGTTGCCTGCCACCACGAGCAGAACATCTTCAAGATGGGCGGTCTGTGGAAAAAACTGCCACTGGCCTACGCCAGCTTCATCGTCGGCGGCGCGGCACTGGCTGCCTTGCCACTGGTCACCGCAGGCTTCTACTCCAAGGACGAAATCCTCTGGGAAGCGTTCGCCAGCGGCAACCACGGTCTGCTCTACGCAGGTCTGGTCGGCGCGTTCATGACGTCGCTGTACACCTTCCGCCTGATCTTCATCACGTTCCACGGTGAAGCCAAAACCGAAGCCCACGCCGGTCACGGCATCGCTCACTGGCTGCCGCTGTCGGTGCTGATCGTATTGTCCACCGCCATCGGCGCGATGATCGTTCCGCCACTGCACGGCGTACTGCCAGAAAGCGTTGGCCATGCCGGTGGCGAAGCCAAGCACAGTCTGGAAATCGCGTCGGGCGCCATCGCCCTGGCCGGTATCCTGCTGGCAGCGCTGCTGTTCCTCGGCAAGCGTCGCTTCGTCACGGCGATCGCCAACAGCGGCATCGGCCGTTTCCTTTCGGCCTGGTGGTTCGCTGCCTGGGGCTTCGACTGGATCTACGACAAACTGTTCGTCAAGCCTTACCTGGCGATCAGCCACGTACTGCGCAAAGACCCGCTCGACCAGACCATCGGTCTGATCCCGCGTATGGCCAAGGGTGGTCACACCGCCCTGAGCCGCACCGAGACCGGTCAACTGCGTTGGTACGCTGCTTCGATGGCTGCTGGTGCCGTGCTGGTTATCGGCGCCATCGTGCTGGTAGCGGTCTGATATGAACCTTGCGAATTTGCGAAAGGAAACGAGCCCGTCATGATTCTGCCTTGGCTAATCCTGATCCCCTTCATCGGCGGCCTGCTGTGCTGGATGGGTGAGCGCTTCGGCGCTACCCTCCCGCGCTGGATTGCGCTGTTGACCATGACCCTGGAACTCGCCCTCGGCCTCTGGCTGTGGGCCCACGGTGACTATTCATTTGCCCCGGCGCCTGGCGCCGATCCGACCTGGGCGCTTGAGTTCAAGCACATCTGGATCGCGCGTTTCGGCATCAGCGTGCACCTGGCCCTTGACGGCCTGTCGCTGTTGATGATCCTGCTGACCGGTCTGCTGGGTATCCTCTCGGTACTCTGCTCGTGGAAAGAGATTCAACGTCACGTTGGCTTCTTCCACCTGAACCTGATGTGGATCCTGGGCGGCGTTGTCGGCGTGTTCCTCGCCCTCGACCTGTTCATGTTCTTCTTCTTCTGGGAAATGATGCTGGTGCCGATGTATTTCCTCATCGCGCTCTGGGGTCACAGTTCTTCGGACGGCAAGAAAACCCGGATCTATGCGGCGACCAAGTTTTTCATCTTCACTCAGGCGTCCGGCCTGATCATGCTGGTGGCGATCCTCGGTCTGGTGCTGGTCAACTTCAACAACACTGGCGTGATTACTTTCAACTACGCCGATCTGTTGAAAACCAAGATGTCGATGACCACCGAGTACATCCTGATGCTCGGCTTCTTCATCGCCTTCGCGGTCAAGCTGCCGGTCGTGCCGTTCCACTCGTGGTTGCCTGATGCTCACGCCCAGGCGCCGACTGCAGGTTCCGTCGACCTCGCCGGTATCTTGCTGAAAACCGCTGCTTACGGTCTGCTGCGCTTCGCCCTGCCGCTGTTCCCGAATGCCTCGGCCGAGTTCGCGCCGATCGCCATGACCCTCGGTCTGATCGGGATCTTCTACGGTGCGTTCCTCGCGTTCGCGCAAACCGACATCAAGCGTCTGATTGCCTTCTCGTCCGTTTCCCACATGGGCTTCGTGTTGATCGGCATCTACTCCGGCAGCCAACTGGCCCTGCAAGGTGCAGTGATCCAGATGCTGGCGCACGGTGTCTCGGCGGCGGCACTGTTTATCCTCAGCGGTCAGTTGTACGAGCGTCTGCACACTCGTGACATGCGTGAGATGGGCGGTGTGTGGTCGCGTATCGCTTACCTGCCGGCAATCAGCCTGTTCTTTGCAGCCGCGTCCTTGGGTCTGCCGGGTACCGGTAACTTTGTCGGTGAGTTCCTGATCCTGATCGGCTCTTTCGCGAGCTGGCCGTGGATTACTGCGATTGCCACTTCCGGTCTGGTGTTCGGTTCGGTCTACTCGCTGATCATGATCCACCGTGCCTACTTCGGTCCGGCGAAATCGGATTCGATCCTGCACGGCATGGACGCTCGCGAACTGATCATGGTGCTAGGCCTTGCGGTGTTGCTGATCTACATCGGCGTCTACCCGCAACCGTTCCTCGACACTTCTGCCGCCACGATGCATGGCGTTCAGCAGTGGCTCGGCACCGCCTTCACTCAACTCGCTTCGGCCCGGTAAGAGCGCTATGGAATTCACGATTCAACACTTTATTGCGCTTGCGCCACTGTTGATCACCAGCCTCACCATTATCGTGGTGATGCTGGCAATCGCCTGGCGCCGCAACCACTCGCAGACCTTCCTGATTTCGGTGGCGGGTCTGAACCTGGCCCTGTTGTCGATCCTGCCAGCCCTGAAAGTCGCGCCTCTGGCCGTGACTCCTTTGCTGCAGATCGACTCGTTTGCCTGCCTGTACATGGCGCTGATCCTGGTCGCCACCCTCGCTTGCGTTACCCTCGCCCACGCCTATTTGGGTGATGGCGGTTCGGGTTACCCGGGCAACCGTGAAGAACTGTACTTGCTGATCCTTATGGCCGCCGCCGGTGGTCTGGTTCTGGTCAGCGCGCAGCACCTGGCCGGCTTGTTCATCGGTCTGGAACTGCTCTCGGTACCGGTTTACGGTCTGGTGGCTTACGCCTTCTTCAACAAGCGCTCGCTGGAAGCCGGCATCAAATACATGGTGCTGTCGGCCGCCGGTTCCGCGTTCCTGTTGTTCGGTATGGCGCTGCTGTACGCCGATTCGGGTTCGCTGAGCTTCGTCGGTATCGGTCAGGCTCTGGCTGCGACTGGCCTGCCTAGCTCGCTGGCGCAACTGGGCCTGGGCATGATGCTGATCGGTCTGGCATTCAAGCTGTCGCTGGTACCGTTCCACCTGTGGACGCCGGACGTCTACGAAGGTGCTCCGGCACCGGTGGCTGCGTTCCTCGCAACCGCTTCGAAAGTGGCCGTGTTTGCGGTGATGGTGCGTCTGTTCCAGATCTCCCCTGCCGCCAGCAGTGGTGTACTGAGCGACGTGCTGACCGTTATCGCGATCGCCTCGATCCTGTTCGGTAACCTGCTGGCCCTGACCCAGAGCAACCTCAAGCGTCTGCTCGGTTACTCGTCCATCGCGCACTTCGGCTACCTGCTGATCGCGTTGGTGGCGAGCAAGGGTCTGGCGGTGGAGGCCATCGGCGTATACCTGGTCACCTACGTGATCACCAGCCTCGGCGCTTTCGGCGTGATCACCCTGATGTCCTCGCCGTACAACGGCCGTGACGCGGATGCCCTGTACGAATACCGCGGCCTGTTCTGGCGTCGTCCGTACCTGACCGCCGTCCTGACCGTGATGATGCTGTCGCTGGCGGGTATCCCGCTGACTGCTGGCTTCATCGGCAAGTTCTACATCATCGCTACCGGTGTTGAATCGCACCAATGGTGGCTGGTCGGCTCCTTGGTACTGGGCAGCGCCATCGGCGTCTTCTACTACCTGCGCGTGATGGTCACCCTGTACCTGATCGAGCCAAACCTGCGTCGCCACGACGCCCAGCTGCACTGGGAACAGAAGGCTGGCGGCGTGATGCTGCTGGCCATCGCCCTGGTCGCGTTCTTCCTGGGTGTGTACCCGCAGCCATTGCTGACTCTGGTTCAGCAGGCGGGTCTGGCGGGCTGATAGTTCGGCTGGCTAGAAATGAAAACGGCACCTTCGGGTGCCGTTTTTGTTTTTGTGGGATTTTTACTGATGCCCTGCCCTTCCTGCTGAAAGCCCAGAAAGCTCCCGCTCAATTATCGGTTTCGTCCTACAGTCCGCATCCGGCTGTTGGAGCTATTGTGTATGTGTGAGGCAACGCGAAAACTCGAAGGCACATTGAAAGTACTTGCCGACCAACAGGGCACAAGGAAACCATATTGAACACTGACAACATCCACACCACATATGAAAAAATGTATGCATACGAAGAAGAGATAAAAAACAGCATCTCGATAAAAACTCAAATAATTTTTACCGCGATATTTGCACTAGCTTCTGCAACCATCTACCTAGCTCGTTTTTTGGATTTCACCTTCAACCCCGAAATTGCATACATCATTTCCTTTCTAGTAGCTTTAACCCTGACAATCTCAACCATCTCTACATACTTCAACTTCAGAGCCTTTAGCGGATCTGAATTCAACAGAATGCCATACGCAGAAAAAATAAAAGAGTATTACGACAGCCAAACACAATACAACATTGAACTTGGCAAATATAACTTACAGGTATCACAGCACGAGCAAATACCTTTGATCGATCCTGACAAAGAAACTGCAAGCTTCATTTCAAACACTTACATCAGTTGCTCCACACACAATGCTTTAGTCAATGAAGAGCGATCACGATGGGTTTTCAAGTCCATTTCAACTTTTCTGATGGCCTGCATTCCTCTTGCTATCGGTAGCTTGTTGTTTGTCCTTTTTGACATGGATACCTCCTCGCCCAGGAAAAATTTTGCAATAAAAGATATGTACGTTGGCGACCAAATATCCGACTTGAGAAAGCAGTTGCTGAATGACTCAAAAGCCGAAGGCGTAGCAGATCTGAAAAAAAGGACTATAATCCTTGAGAATATACTTCTTGAAAAAGGGGCAGGGAAATTGAGCGAATCCAATAAGCCAACATCAAGTGAAAAAAACCTTTGCCCCAAGCTCCTGTCAAACCGACTGTTCCATCTTCTAGAAGAACATACGACGATGTTAACGGCGGTGCCAATAGGGATCAGAAATGAAAGCTACTGATGATCGGTCTAAGCCACAGAATCCGACAAGACCTACACCACCAGAGAAACCTTCTGCACCGGTTGTACGTCGTATCGTTAACGAAAAAGTCATCAATAGAAAAGAGATAGCTTTAGATAACAGATAACAACGCAACTAGAGCACTCTTGCTCTCTCAGAAAACTTATAAAAAGGCGGCACTCTCAGGTGCCGCCTTCGCGCTTTTAGGATTCAATATCAGAAGACTGCGCCAGCGCGTCGTGATGATCGCTGGCTACGCATTCTTGGTCTTCACACCCTCAGCTTTTCAAGAATTCTCCTGCAACACATCGAGCAATGGCTGACCTTCTGCAGAAGGTAATTGCGGTTAAATTTGAGGATCACCTATCAAGTGGAGATCCATGAACCGTGAAGCGGGATATTTATTCAGAATTGATGAATGGCCTTGATGCGTTAAACGAAGAACGCCAAGGCAAAATCACCTTGAAAAAGACCCGTGTAAAACGGATCGGCGTCATGAAGGGCAAACTCATTCTTCCCGCCGAAACTGATGCCTCTCTATCACACGGTTTGCTGGATACCTTCGAACGATAAAAAGCCAAACCTGCTCTCATGTGATCGATCAGACCCACTCAGACCACTGGGGAGCAAGCTCGCTCCCACAGTTTTGTGTGGCGTTCACTCAATCCAAATAACCACATGACGAAATTGTAATTCCCCCATCACCTCCGCGTTATCCGCAGCTTGCAACGATGTGACCCGGTGACCAATGCCGGCGGGCCCTGCCCCGCCGAATAATAAAACCCACGCCGACGCACGTTCCCGTTCTGCCGAACCCAAGGAGTGTTTGATGGTTAACCCTACAAAAATATCGATGGCCGCTTTAGCGGTGGTGGTCGGCTCCGGGCCGTCCGTGGTGTTTGCAGAAGACAAGCCTGAAGGCTTTGTCGAAGGCAGCAGCCTGACGCTGCTCAACCGTAACTTCTACTTCAATCGTGATCATCGCAACGGCCAGTCCAGCCCGACCGGCAATGGTTATTCCGAAGCCTGGTCGCACGCGGTGATCAGCAAGTTCGAATCCGGTTTCACTCAAGGCACCGTCGGCGTCGGTGTCGATGCGTTTGCGATGGTCGGGCTGAAACTCGATACCGGTGGCGGCCGTAATGGCGGGCGCAGTTCGTTTGATGTGTTGCCGGTCAACAGCAACGGCGAGGCGCGAGACGAATACAGCAAAGTCGGCGGCGCTGCGAAAATTAGGGCGTTCGATACGGTGGTCAAGGTCGGTGACGTATTCCCGGCCAATCCGGTGGTGGCGGCGGGTGACTCGCGCTTGTTGCCGGAAAGCTTTCGCGGGGTGACGGCGAGCAACACAAGCATTGAAGGTTTATCGGTTCAGGGCGGTCGACTGCACGCGATGAGCCAACCGGTGTCCAGCGACATGCGCGAGAACTTCGCCACCTTCTACGGCGGGCCGGTCAATTCGCCATGGATCGCTTATGGCGGCGGCGATTATGTGCTGAAAAAAAACCTCAGTTTCAGCCTGTACTCCAGTCGCCTCAAGGATGCGTGGAATCAGTATTACGCCGGCACCGCCTGGACCTATCCGCTCTCGGACGACCTGTCACTGTTCGGTGGCCTGAACTATTACAAGGCTGTCGATGCAGGTAAACAACTGCTCGGCGAGTTCGACAACAACATCTGGAGCGGTCGCGTCGGCGTCAAACTCGGCGCCCACTCGGTCGCCCTCTCCCACCAACGCAACAATGGCAATGACGACTTCGATTACCTGCGCCAGTCCGATTCGATCTTCCTCGACAACTCCATCCAGTACAGCGACTTCAACTCGCCGAAAGAGCGTTCGTGGATGGTGCGTTATGACCTCGACATGAGCACTTATGGCGTACCCGGTCTGTCGTTCATGACCCGTTATGCGCGCGGCACAGACGCTGATTATTCAAACGCTAATGCCGTGTATATGCGCCGCGATGCCGAGGGCAATCCGCTGACCGATCAGAAACGTTGGGAGCGCGATATCGAAGTCAAATACGTGGTGCAAAGCGGTTCGATGAAAGACCTGTCATTGCGCTTGCGCCAGGCCACGACACGCGCCACGGCGTTCGAGTCGGATCTGGATGAAGTGCGGGTGATTGTCGAGTATCCGTTGGCGATTCTTTGATTGCGCGGTTGATGCAAATTCACCTTTAGAAGCTCCTTGCTCCTTTGGTAAGAGGTGAATCTTTTGGCGTCCTTCGGGGCGCTTTTTTTATACCCACCGAAAAAGCAAACCCTGTAGGAGCTGCCGAAGGCTGCGATCTTTTGATCTGGAGGTTTTAAAAAGCAAGATCAACAGATCGCAGCCTTCGGCAGCTCCTACTGAGGTGGTTATGGGGTGGGATCGACGTTATCCAGTGCTTTGTTCACCGCCAGTTCGCCGAGCATGACTACCTGCGCGATGCCCAGCAGTGTCTTGCGGTGCATGCCTTCCAGCTTCGCGGCGAAATCACCGAGCATCACCGTGGCCGAGGCCAGGGATTCGCAGGCGTTGACCAACAGGGATTCAGTGTCGGCGTGCGGATTGACGTGGTACATGTCGCTGGGGGTGTAAGGGGTGGCCATGATCTGGGCCGCGGGATTGAGGTAGAAGTCGAGGGCGCGGTCGGCGGCTTCGTGGAGTTTTCGGGTGTCGACGGAGGCGTAAGGGGATGTTGAGTTGGCGTCGGGGATGGCGTCTGCTTCGGGGGGTGCAGTGGTCTAATTTCCCCGGACACCCCGATAGGTGGAAAATACATCTATCGAGGAGTTATTCATGACCAAAAAACGCAGAGCATTCGACGACAGCTTCAAGCTGCAAGTCGTGAAGATGATCAAGGATCAGGGGCTAACCGTTACGCAGGTTTGCCAAGATCTGAACATTGGTGAGACAGCCGTTCGACGCTGGGTTCAACAGTACGAGGCAGAGCAACTGGGGCAGGCCGGAATCGGCAAGCCATTGACGGCAGAGCAACAGCGCATCCGGCAATTGGAACAGGAAAATCGCCAGCTCAAGATGGATAACGACATCTTAAAAAAGGCTACGGCCTTCTTTGCCCGCGAGCTGAAGTAAGGTATCGACTGGTTCGGCAGCTGCAACAGAAGGCCTACTCAGTGACACATGTCTGTCGGTTACTGAGCATCAGTCGCTCGGGCTTCTATGAGTCGCAAAAGCGTGCTGATGCGCCCGTCCGGCAGAGTTGTCCTGTCGTTGTGCAACTCAAGGCGTCTTTTGCCGAGAGTGGTGGCTGCTACGGCAGCCGGCCCTTGCGCGACGCTTTGCGCGGCAAAGGCCTGTCTGTTGGACTGTATAAAATCCGCCGTTTGATGCGTGCCAATGGGCTACGTTCGGCTTGGAAGCGCAAGTTTGTGCACACGACCGATAGCAATCATGATCTGCCGATTGCCGAAAATGTACTGAGCCGAAAATTTGATCCGGCGGCGCCAAACAAGGCTTGGGTGGCAGACATCACCTACATCCGCACCCGCAGTGGCTGGCTGTATCTGGCCGTGGTGTTGGACTTGTTTTCACGCAAGATCGTGGGCTGGTCGATGGCTCCGAACATGCCGGCAGAGCTGGTGTGCACTGCGATGCAACTGGCCATCGCACAGCGCCAACCGCCGCCAGGCCTGATTGCCCACTCGGATCGTGGCAGCCAATACGCGAGTGCAACTTACAGAGAGTTACTGGCAAGAAACGACATGCAGCAGAGCATGAGCCGTAAAGGTAATTGCTGGGACAATGCGGTGATGGAACGCTTCTTCCTGAGCTTGAAAATGGAGCGGGTATGGCGACGTGACTACGCCAATCATACCGAAGCGATCCGCGACATCACCGAGTACATCGTTGGGTATTACAACAACGAACGGCTTCACTCGAAACTGGGATATCTGCCACCGACCGTCTATGAGCGGGCGATGGCGTCAAAACCACCTATCGAGGTGTCCGGAATTAGTTGACCACTGCAGGGATTGGGGGTTGGCTTTTTCATAATGTTTTACTCAGCTTGAAGGTGGAGCTGGCCCTTTCGGTTCCACGCGAAAGGGTGGCAGCTGTACGCAGGTTGGAACCCGGGCAACTGAGCAAACCCGACAGACTCGAAGTCTCCCGCGCACAGCCGCCATAACGGAGTGCACACATGAAAGTGCGCAAGCATACGTCATGAACAGTGCGTTTTGCTTCAGTTGAGCCACGGGGTTCCAATCCCGATCGCTGAATTGGCAGCGACCCACACAGGCTAGAGAACGGACGTCCGACGGACAACCTGAAAATATTGTGGGAAGGTTCCGCGATTCCCACACAACCTTTAAACATCACGAATTGAAATACGCAGCGTGATATTTAACATCAACCCTGTAGGAGCTGCCGAAGGCTGCGATCTTTTGACTTTGATTTTAAAGATCAAGATCAAAAGATCG
>NZ_AKJD01000098.1 GCF_000282515.1 Pseudomonas sp. GM80 | reverse complement strand
AGGCTGCGATCTTTTGATCTGCAACAAAAAGCCCCGCTGATGCGGGGCTTTTTGGTTTAGGCGGCGGACTTGGCCTTGATCTTCTTCAGCTCTTCATCGCGCAACTCGCGGCGCAGGATCTTGCCGACGTTGGTCGTCGGCAGCGCATCGCGGAATTCCACCGAACGCGGCACCTTGTAGCCCGTGACGTTGGCACGCATGTGATCCATCACCTGCTCTTTCGTCAGGGTGACACCCGGTTTGGCAACGATGAAAATCTTGATCGCCTCGCCCGACTTCTCGTCCGGCACGCCGATCGCCGCACACTGCAACACGCCCGGCAGAGTCGCCAGCACGTCTTCCAGTTCGTTCGGATAAACGTTGAAACCGGAGACCAGAATCATGTCTTTCTTGCGATCGACAATGCGCATGTAGCCGTCCGGCTGGATCAGCGCGATGTCACCGGTCTTCAACCAGCCTTCGCTGTCGAGCATTTCATCGGTGGCTTCCTGACGCTGCCAGTAGCCCTTCATCACTTGCGGGCCCTTGATGCAAAGCTCGCCAATTTCACCCAGCGGCTGCTCGACACCGGCATCGTCGATGACTTTGCACAGGGTCGACGGCACTGGAATGCCGATGGTACCGATCTGGATGTTCTGGATCGGGTTGACGGTGGCCACCGGGCTGGTTTCGGTCATGCCGTAACCTTCGCAGATCGAGCAGCCGGTCACCGCTTTCCAGCGCTCGGCAGCGGCCAGTTGCAGGGCCATACCGCCGGACAAGGTGACTTTGAGCGCCGAGAAGTCCAGCTTGCGGAAACCTTCGTTGTTGCACAGCGCCACGAACAATGTGTTGAGGCCGACGAAACCGCTGAACTTCCACTTCGACAGTTCCTTGACCATCGCCGGCAGGTCGCGCGGGTTGCTGATCAGGATGTTGTGGTTGCCGATCAGCATCATCGCCATGCAATGAAAGGTGAACGCATAGATGTGGTACAGCGGCAGCGGCGTGATCAGGATCTCGCAACCTTCATTGAGGTTCGAACCCATCAGCGCCTTGCACTGCAGCATGTTGGCGACGAGGTTGCGGTGGGTCAGCATCGCACCCTTGGCAACGCCGGTGGTGCCACCGGTATATTGCAGCACCGCAACGTCGCCGCTGTCCGGGTTGGCTTCGGCCACAGGCTGGCCCTGGCCTTTGCTCAGCACGTCATTGAACTTGACGGCCTTGGGCAAGTGATAGGCCGGGACCATTTTCTTCACGTACTTGATGACGCTGTTGATCAGCAGGCGCTTGATCGGCGGCAGCAGGTCGGCGACTTCGGTGACGATGACGTGTTTGACGCCGGTTTTCGGCACCACGGCTTCGGCCAGATGCGCCATGTTGGCCAGGCAAACGAGGGCTTTGGCACCGGAGTCGTTGAATTGGTGTTCCATTTCCCGCGCGGTGTACAGCGGGTTGGTGTTGACCACGATCAGCCCGGCGCGGATGGCACCGAAGACGGCTACCGGGTATTGCAGAACGTTGGGCAATTGCACGGCGATTCGATCACCGGGCTGCAAGTCGGTATGCTGTTGCAGATACGCGGCAAACGCACCGGACAATTCGTACAGTTCACCGTAGGTGATTGTCTTGCCCAGGTTGCTGAAAGCCGGTTTGTTGGCGAAGCGTTGGCAGGACTGCTTCAACACTGCCTGAATATTCGGGTACTCGTCTGGATTGATGTCGGCAGCAATTCCAGCGGGGTACTTATCCTTCCAAAAGTCTTCGATCATGGAAGCCCACTCCTCAGCAACGCGAATTCTTCACCGCATTTGATGCGATTATTATTGGTGTTTGTTTTGTATTGGTGAATCTGGCTTTTAGATAGGCCGAGAAGTCACAAAGCGCGCCGAGAGTAGCAGCTTTGCCGAGGGTCGACTAGAGCCAAAAGCGGCCCATACAGTCATGTTTGTGACTCAAGACTTGCTAACGGTCATTTTAGAGCAAAAATCCTATAACACTTTGAAAGCCCCGGAATTTGGGGCTTAGAAGCAAAAGATCGCAGCCTTCGGCAGCTCCTACATGGGATGTGTTTCCTGTAGGAGCTGCCGAAGGCTGCGATCTTTTTGTTTTCAAGCGTTAAGCGATATCGCGCAACTCACGGCGCAGGATCTTACCCACTGGCGTCATCGGCAACGACTCACGCAGCACGATGTGTTTCGGCACCTTGTATGCGGTGAAATTCTCTTTGCAGTAAGCCTTCAACTCTTCAAGGCTGACGCCGGTCTCCCGCGCTACCACAAACAGCTTCACCGCCTCGCCCGAGCGCTCGTCCGGCACGCCGATCACCGCGCAGTTGGCGACTTTCGGATGGGCCATCACCACGTCTTCGATCTCGTTCGGGTACACGTTGAAACCGGAGACGATGATCATGTCCTTCTTGCGATCGACAATCCGTACAAATCCGTCCGGATCGATCACCGCAATGTCGCCAGACTTGAACCAGCCCTCGGCATCCAGCACTTCGGCGGTGGCTTCCGGTTTGAGCCAGTAGCCTTTCATGATCTGCGGGCCCTTGATGCACAGCTCGCCGCGCTCGCCCATCGGCTGCTCGACGCCGTCATCGTTGATGACTTTGAGCAAGGTACCCGGCACTGGCAGGCCGACCGTGCCGAGGCGCGACTGGTCGCCATACGGATTGGTGCAGGCCACCGGCGAGGTTTCGGTCAGACCGTAGCCTTCGGTGATGCGGCAACCGGTCATCTGCTCCCAACGCTCGGCGGTGGCTTTCACTAGCGCAGTGCCGCCGGAGTTGGTGAGTTTCAGGCTGGAGAAGTCCAGGGTCTTGAAATCCGGGTGCTCCATCAGTGCGACGAACAGCGTGTTCAAACCCAACAGTGCCGAGAAACGCCAGTTCTTCAGCTCTTTGATGAAGCCGGCAATGTCGCGCGGATTGCTGATCAGTACGTTGTGGTTACCGGAGACCATCATGCACATGCAATTCGCGGTGAAGGCATAGATGTGGTACAGCGGCAGCGGCGCGATCATCACCTCCTGACCTTCGCGCAGCAGTGGCTGACCGTCCGGCCCGAGCTGCGCCAGACACGCACGCACTTGTTGCATGTTCGCCACCAGATTGCCGTGGGTCAGCATCGCGCCTTTCGCCAGGCCGGTGGTGCCACCGGTGTATTGCAGCACGGCGGTGTCGTCGAGACTGACCTTCAACGGCTTGATGCCCAGGCCACGGCCCATGCGCAGCGCGCTCTTGAAGGAGATCGCTTGCGGCAGCGAATACTCCGGGACCATTTTTTTCACTTTGCTGACCACGGTGTTGACCAGCCAACCCTTGGCGGTGGACATCAGGTCGCCCATCTTCGCTTCGATCAGGTACTGAATGTCGGTGTCGGGCAGCACTTCCTGGACTTTCTGGCCGAACATGTTCAGGTAAACCAATGCGCGCGCGCCGGAATCCTTGAACTGGTGACGCATCTCCCGCGCGGTGTACAACGGGTTGGTATTGACCACAATCAGCCCGGCGCGTAACGCACCGAACACCGCAATCGGGTAATGCAGGACGTTGGGCATCTGCACCGCAATGCGATCGCCCGGCACCAGATCGGTGTGCGCTTGCAGGTAACCGGCGAAGGCGGCGCTCTGGCGTTCGAGTTCAGCGTAGGTCAGGGTCACGCCCATGTTGCTGAACGCCGGGCGATCCGCGAACTTCTTGCAGGAACGTTCAAACACCTCGATCACCGACTTGAACTCGCCCATGTCGATGTCCAGCGGTACGCCGGCCGGGCGCTTGTCGTTCCAGAAATCAGGTTGCATTGTTCTTGTCCTCTTTACCTGAGCCGATCCGGGCCGCTTTCTGTCATTTCTGAAAAAGCGGAGCTTCACGGACACTAGCAGTTATGGCCATTGAGGCAAATACGGGCAAAGCCGTCATTGATCGTGTGAATCTTCGTGCCGTGGCGTGGGCTGATCAGACGCGCTATACAATGTGCCGACTCAGAGCAAAGGAATCGCCATGACCCACGACACCCTATGGCTGGACGCGAGTGACCGCAGCCGCCTGTACGTCAATCGCTGGCTGCCTCGCGCGCCGCTCAAGGCGGTGGTTCTGCTGGCCCATGGCATGGCGGAACACAGCGCTCGGTACGCGCGTTTGGCCGACACGTTTTGCGACAAAGGATATGGGGTGTACGCCGCGGATCTGCGTGGACATGGCAAAACTGCCGATCATGGGACGCTCGGGCATTTCGCCGATGAAGACGGCTGGTGCAAAGTCCTCGGTGACCTTGCCAGCCTCAATCAGCACATCGGCCAACAGCATCCCGGCGTGCCGATCATCCTGCTCGGCCACAGCATGGGCAGCTATCTCGCCCAGGGTTATCTGCTGCACCACAGCGCCAGCCTGCATGGGGCAATTCTCAGCGGTTCGAATTTCCAGCCGGTGGCGCTGTATGGCGCGGCGCGGCAGATCGCCCGCCTGGAAAAACTGCGGCAGGGCGGCAAGGGTCGCAGTGCGCTGATCGAGTGGTTGTCGTTCGGCTCGTTCAACAACAAGTTCAAGCCGGTGCGCACACGGTTCGACTGGCTGAGCCGCGACCCGGCCGAAGTCGATCGATACGCCGCCGACCCGCTGTGCGGCTTCCGTTGCACCAATCAGCTGTGGATCGACTTGCTCGGCGGCTTGCAGCAAATCAGCAAAGCGTCCAATCTCGCCCAGATCGACCCCGGCCTGCCATTGCTGGTGATCGGCGGCGAATGTGATCCGGTGAGTGACGGCAAGCGTCTGACAGATCTGGCCAACGCATTGCGCACAGCCGGCAGCCAGAACCTGCAACTGCAGATCTACCCGCAGGCGCGGCACGAATTGTTCAACGAAACCAACCGCGACGAAGTGATCGCCGATGTGCTGGCCTGGATTGATCAGGTCCTGAGCCATCCGCGCCCTCACCGCAGCGAATAAATTTTTTGTGGATTGATTTGATCCATCAGAGGAATCAAGACCGATGACCCAGGTTACCAACATCCCTTACGAAGCCCTTGAAGTCGGCCAGACCGCCAGCTACAGCAAGACCGTCGAAGAGCGTGACATTCAGCTGTTCGCCGCGATGTCGGGCGACCACAACCCGGTGCACCTGGATGCCGAGTTTGCAGCGGCCAGCATGTTCAAGGAGCGAATCGCGCACGGCATGTTCAGCGGCGCGCTGATCAGTGCCGCGGTGGCGTGCGAGCTGCCTGGGCCGGGCACTATTTATATCGGTCAGCAGATGAGCTTTCAGAAGCCGGTGAAAATCGGCGACACGCTGACCGTGCGACTGGAAATTCTCGAGAAGCTGCCGAAGTTTCGTGTGCGTATTGCTACTCGCGTGTTTAACCAGCGTGATGAGTTGGTGGTGGACGGTGAGGCGGAGATTCTGGCGCCGCGCAAGCAGCAGACTGTAACGCTGCCGACGTTGCCGGCGATCAGCATTGGCTGATTGAAAAGATCGCAGCCTTCGGCAGCTCCTACAGGGGAATGCGTCCCTGTAGGAGCTGCCGCAGGCTGCGATCTTTTGCTTTCAAAACACCCATAAAAAAACGCCAGACTAGCTGGCGTTTTTTGTTACTGGCGTACGCTTACGAGCGTGCGCGAGCCTGGTTACGCAGGGCTTTCACCTGGTCGTGGTTGCGCTGTACGCCGTGGTATTGGCGTTCAACCAGGTCACGAATGCCCACCAGGTTGTGCTTGTTGATTTTCTCGATGGCTTCACGATAAGCCTTCAGGGCGTGGTCTTCACCGCGCTCGGCTTCGTTCAGTACAGCCTCTTCGTCTTTGCCGGTGAACATGGCTTTGACGTCGACCCAGCGACGGTGCAGGTCACCGCTGACGCTGGTAGAAGTTTCCGGATCACCGCCCAGCTTGCGAACCTCGGCCTGCAGTTCAGCTGCAGCGGTGGCGCAATCGGCAGAGCGAGTCACGAACAAGGTTTTCAGTTCTGGGTGCTTGATGTCTTCGGCGCAAGTCTTGAACCCTTCCTGACCGTCCTTGCTGGTTTCAATCAGGTCATTGAGTACAGAGATGGCTTCTTTATTAACGTCGGTCATTTTTCAATTCCTTGCGATCGGTGGAAGATGCAAGGGATATTGCAGTGTGCGTGCCAGTTTTTTCAAAACCAACAAACCCTTATAAATCAGCAACTTAAATACAATTGAACTATCTGTATTGCGGTTATTTGCATGATCTGTCATTTGGCCTGCATGCAGAATGCCTGTATTTTCCAAGCTGATTTGAAGCCAGACGATCTCATTGATGAATCCCGAAAAACTCGAACTGCTGATCACCCGCGAAATGCCCTTCGGCAAATACAAGGGCCGGATCATTGCCGACCTGCCGGGGCCTTATCTGAACTGGTTTGCCCGCGAAGGTTTTCCCCATGGCGAACTCGGTGGCCTGCTCGCTTTGATGCAGGAGATCGACCACAACGGCTTGTCTGACTTGCTCGAACCGCTACGCGCCAAACATGGCAAACCTGCCCCGCGCCACTGAAGCGCCCTCCTCTATAGAGCCAGCCGCCATGCCTGACAACACCCGCCGCGCCCGTGACGAAGCCTTCTGGCAGACGTTTGCCGACCGATACGATGTGCAACCCGGTCCCGTGAACCTGGAGAACGGTTACTTCGGGCGTATGTCGCGCACGGTGATCGAGGAGTATCAGCGCAACATCGAGCTGATCAACACCAGCAACTCGGTGTACGTGCGCCAGCGTTTTGAGCAGCACGACAACCTCGATATCCGCGCTCAACTGGCCGAGTTGATTGGCGTGCGCGCACAAAGCGTAGCGTTCACGCGCAATGCCACCGAAGGTTTGCAGTCGCTGATCCGCAACTACAACCGCCTGCAGCCGGGTGATGAGGTGCTGATCTGCGACCTGGAGTACGACACGGTCAAGGGCGCCATGCGCTGGCTGGCCAAGCATCGCGGCGTCGAGGTGATCGAGATTGCCCACACCCATCCGGCGAGTTTCGACAGTTTGCTGGAGGCGTACCGCGAGGTATTTATCGGCCATCCGAAACTCAAGCTGATGGCCCTGACCCACGTTACCCACCGCACCGGGCTGGTGATGCCAGTGCAAGCCATCGCCGCGCTGGCCAAGGAGTACGGGGTCGACATCATCCTCGATGGCGCCCACGCCCTGGGGCAGATCGAGTTCGATTTCGAGGCATTGGGTATCGCCTTCGCCGGCTACAACCTGCACAAGTGGATCGGCGCACCACTGACCCTCGGTTTCCTCTATATCGCGCCACAACGCCTGGCCGACATCGACCCCGACATGGGCGAGATGCATTACCCGATCAATGACATCCGCGCCCGCACCTCTTACAGCACACCGAACATTCCGGCGCTGATGACTCTGCCGCTGGTGTTCGAGGAACATCGTTCACTCGGTGGCGCTGCGGCCAAAGGCGCGCGACTCAACTACCTGCGCAACCTGTGGGTCAGCGCCGTGCGGCACTTGCCGGGCATCGAAGTGATGACGCCGGACGATCCACGCTTGTATTGCGGGATCACCGCGCTGCGTTTCAGCCGCCATGACGATCAGCAGGCCATGGCCGAGCGCCTGCTCAATGATTTCAATCTGTTTACCGTGGTGCGCAACGGTGCTGCGTGCGGGCCGTGCATCCGCATCACCCCTGGGCTGACGACCACCGCTGGTGACATGCAACTGCTGACCCGCGCGCTGAACGAACTGCGCTGATTGGCTAGACGGTATATTTGTCGAAGTCCTCGGGTTTGATCTGCGAAGACGCGGCAAACGTGTCGATGCCGATCGTGAGGTGGCCGAAGAAACCGTCCTCGTGGGAATCGCGGCCGATCGGCCAGACCGTCAAGGTCGAGGCCTCGCCGCCCATGTCGGCATAAATGCTGTCCTGCGCATTGTTCAGCGCCGTCGTTGCCCGGCCACGATAGGCCTTGGCGTTGAGCACCGAGCGCGAGACAACTTCAGGAAAATACAGCTGCCCGACCCAGGCCACGTTACGTTCTTCGAGAAACTCGTTGCCACTGACGATGCGCACCGCGACATGAATGTGCAGCGCACGACCGGCGTAGAAGCCCGGATAGATCGTGGTGAAACGCACCCTGCCCTTGTGATCGCAAAACTGGCTGCCGCGCAGATACGTGTCATCGTCGGTGCGCGGGATCGAGCCGATGTCGTCGGAGTCGACTTCCAGGTCCGGGTTGATCCGGCTCCAGCCCGAATACGCACCCCGCGCGTTGCAATGCCAAATGTCGACCAGCGCCCCACTGACGGGCTCACCGGTCATTGCATCGACGATGGTCAGGCGCAGCAGCAGCGGCAAGCCGTCAGCGCCTTCGCTGATGTTGCGACGCAACAGTTGCGGGTTACGGAAATACGGCCCGGCGATCTGCTCGGGGGCCAGTTGATAAACGGGGTTCAGTGAGGCTGTTGCAGAGTCTCGATCCATGACACGTTCTCTCTTCCATAAGATGAACGCAGATTAGCGCCACGCAAAAGCCTGTGTGCGGTAACTATGTATCGCGTCGTAACTCCGGACTGCGATCTTTTGGCGTCGCCATTTGAAAGCAAGATCAAAAGATCGCAGCCTCGTTGCCATGTAGGAGCTGCCGCAGGCTGCGATCTTTTGATGTTGGCTTTTCTGTGGGCAAAAAAAACGGTGCGCCGACCGAGCGCACCGTAAAGCCGTAGAACACACAACGAAGTGTTTGGTATCAATCAGTCCAGCAGCGCCAACGCTTCGGCGGTGCATTCCTGAATCCGCGCCCAGTCGCCGTTCTTGATCCACTCTGGATCAAGCATCCAGCTACCGCCCACGCACATGACGTTTTTCAGCGCCATGTAGCTCTTGATATTGGCTGGGCCGACGCCGCCAGTCGGGCAGAATTTCACTTCGCCGAACGGGCCGCCGAGGGCCTTGATTGCCGCGACGCCACCGCTGACCTCAGCCGGGAACAGCTTGAAGCGGCGATAACCCAGACCGTAGCCTTCCATGATGCCGGAGGCGTTGCTGATGCCCGGCAACAGCGGAATCGGGCTGTCGACGCTGGCTTCCAGCAAATCACGGGTGATGCCCGGGGTGACGATGAATTGCGAACCTGCCGCTTCTGCCGCCGCGAGCATGTTGCGATCGAGCACGGTGCCGGCACCGGTCATCAATTCCGGACGCTGGTCGCGCAGGATCTGAATGGCCTTGAGGCCGAACTGCGAACGCAGGGTCACTTCCAGCGCGGTCAGACCACCGGCGGCCAAGGCGTCGGCCAACGGCAGCACGTCCTGTTCGCGAGCGATGGTGATCACCGGCAGGATCCGCGCCTTGGCGCAGAGGCTGTCGATCAGGGCAACTTTGTCCGCCATGGAAACGGTCGGGGATGGGGTTGTCATAGCGGCTGTTCCTTGGCTCATGGGCACCAGTAAATGTCTAACGTAGGTTGCAGAAACGCGCGCACCGGCATGGCGGCGACGTCGTCGGATGCCAGCGCGGCATTCAGGGTGGTCAGCTTCGACTGACCGGAAATCGACAGAATCTTGTGCTTCGCCGACGCCAGCAGCGCACGGCTCATGGTCAAGCGCTGACGCGGCACGCTCGGCGCCAGCATCGGCCAGCAACGGCGCACGCCATCGGCCTGCAAGGCTTCGGTCAGGTTTGGGCTGTCGGGGAACAGCGACGCCGTGTGGCCGTCATCGCCCATGCCCAGCACCAGCACGTCAATCGGCGGCAACTCGGCGAGCAAGCGATCAGCCTGTTCGGCCGCCTGTTCGACGTTGGCCGCCGCGCTATAAAGGCTGAGGAACTGCGCCTTGGCCGCCGGACCTTTGAGCAAGTACTGCTTGAGCAAACCGGCATTGCTGTCGGCGTGTTCAACCGGCACCCAACGCTCGTCGGCGAGGGTTACGACGACCTTCGACCAGTCCAGTTCCTGCTTGGCCAGGTGCTGGAAAAACGCCACCGGGCTGCGACCGCCCGACACCACCAGCACCGCGTTGCCGCGTGCCGCAATGGCCTCGCTCAATTGCTTGGCGACGTTCAGCGCCAGACCTTCGGCCAACAGCACCGGGCTCTTGAATTCGTGAGCGTTTACGCCCGCAGGCAGTTGCACATTAGATATCGCCATACCACGACCTCCCGTCCCGCGTGATCAATGCAATGGAGCTCATCGGCCCCCACGACCCGGCGGCGTACGGCTTGGGCGCGTCACCGGATTTTTTCCAACCGGCGATCAACTGGTCACACCATTTCCACGCGGCTTCGATTTCATCTTTACGGACAAACAGGTTCTGATTGCCGTTCATCACTTCCAGCAACAACCGCTCGTAGGCATCGGGGATCCGAGCGCTACGCCAGGTGTCGGAGAAATTCAGTTGCAGCGGGCCGCTGCGCAGTTGCATGCCTTTGTCCAGGCCCTGCTCTTTGGTCATCACGCGCAAGGAAATGCCTTCGTCCGGTTGCAGGCGGATGATCAGTTTGTTGCTGATCTGCAAGCGCTGCTCGGGGGCGAAGATGTAGTGCGACGGTTCCTTGAAGTGGATGACGATCTGCGACAACTTTTGCGGCATGCGCTTGCCGGTACGCAGGTAAAACGGCACGCCAGCCCAGCGCCAGTTGCGGATGTCGGCCCGCAGAGCGACGAAAGTTTCAGTGTCGCTCTGGGTGTTGGAATTCGGTTCTTCAAGGTAACCCGGTACGGATTTTCCTTCGCTGTGGCCTGCGATGTACTGGCCGCGCACCACTTGCGTGGTCAGGCCTTCCGGGCTGATCGGTGCCAGCGCCTTGAGCACTTTTACTTTCTCGTCACGGATGCTGTCGGCGGACAGGTCGGCCGGTGGGTCCATGGCGATCAGGCAGAGCAGCTGCAACAGGTGATTCTGGATCATGTCGCGCAGTTGGCCGGCCTTGTCGAAGTAGCCCCAGCGGCCTTCGATGCCAACCTTCTCGGCCACGGTGATTTCCACGTGGGAGATGTAATTCTGGTTCCACTGGGTTTCGAACAGGCTGTTGGCGAAACGCAGGGCGATCAGGTTCTGAACGGTTTCTTTGCCCAGATAGTGGTCGATGCGGTAGGTGCGGTTCTCCGGGAAGAACTGCGCCACGGCGTCGTTGACCTTGCGCGAGGATTCAAGGTCGGAGCCGATCGGTTTTTCCAGCACTACACGAGTGTTTTCTGCCAGACCGACTTTCGCCAGGTTCTCGCAAATCGCGCCGTACACCGCGGCCGGTGTGGCGAAGTAGGCAATCATGCGTTGCGTGCTGCCGGCCAGTTCGGCCAGCGCCACATAATCTTCGGATTTGAGGAAATCGACGTGCAGGTAGGTCAGGCGTGCGAGAAAACGCTCGGCGACGGCCTCGTTCAGCTCTTTGCCCACATAACGACGCAGTTCGGCGGCGATAAACGCCATGTGCTGCTGCTCGGAACCTTCTTCACGGGCCAGCGCGATGATGCGCGTGTCCTCGTGCAACAGGTCGGCGCCATCGAGGTGGTAAAGCGCGGGAAACAGCTTGCGCAGGGCCAGATCGCCAAGCGCGCCGAACAAGGCAAAGGTGCACGGTTCAACCGTAATCGAAGGCATGATGTTTGTTCTTTTATCAAGTTAAGCTACAAATACCTTTTTTCAAGGCATCACTCAAGGGAAAATGTAGTAATAACCACAACATTTTCGCAAAATACAGATTCCGAGTGGTGGTCGCTCGGACGCATCAGTAGGATAGGCCACCGTGACGGGCCATATCAAAGGCCCAATTTGCATAGCCCGGCGCACCTTTGCGCAGGTGAATTAGGAATTCCATATGGACCGCGTGCGAAATTTACTGGAACAGATCCAGAGTCGCCTTGAAGACCTGAACAAGGCCGAACGCAAAGTCGCCGAGGTGATCCTGCTCAACCCGCAGCAGGCCACCCGCTTCAGCATCGCCGCCCTCGCCCAGGCGGCGTCGGTGAGCGAACCGACGGTCAACCGTTTCTGCCGTTCGTTCGGCGTCAGCGGCTATCCCGAACTCAAGCTGCAACTGGCGCAAAGCCTGGCCAGCGGCGCGGCGTATGTCAGTCGCGCGGTCGAGGCCGATGACAATCCCGAGGCGTACACACAAAAGATTTTCGGCAGCGCCATCGCCTCGCTGGACAGCGCTTGCCAGGCGCTCGATCCGAACCTGATCAGCCGCGCGGTCGACCTGTTGATTCAGGCCCGGCAAATCCACTTCTTCGGCCTCGGGGCTTCGGCACCGGTGGCGCTGGATGCGCAGCACAAATTTTTCCGTTTCAACCTCGCGGTCACCGCGCACGCCGATGTGTTGATGCAGCGGATGATTGCTTCGGTGGCGCACACCGGCGAACTGTTCGTGATCATTTCCTACACCGGACGTACCCGTGAACTGGTCGAAGTGGCGCGCATTGCTCGCGAGAACGGCGCTTCGGTGTTGGGTTTGACGGCGGAGAACTCGCCGCTTGCCAAGGCGAGCACCTTGAGCCTGAACATTCCGCTGCCGGAAGACACCGACATCTATATGCCGATGACTTCGCGGATCATTCAGTTGACCGTGTTGGATGTCTTGGCGACGGGGATGACGTTGCGTCGCGGGGTGGATTTCCAGCCGCATTTGCGCAAGATCAAAGAGAGCTTGAATGCGAGCCGGTATCCGGTGGGTGACGAGTTCAACTGATCCGGAATCTTGGCTGACTGATCTATCGCTATCGCTGGCAAGCCAGCTCCCACAGGGTTCGTGCCGAACATTAATTTTTCGGACACTCATAAAACTGTGGGAGCTGGCTTGCCAGCGATGGGGCCAGCTGAGACGACACAAAACTAAGCCGCGGCCCACGCCTGCAAACTCAAATGCGCCTTCTCCCCCGGCGCCAGGTGCAGGCTGTCCGTCCCGCCCGCCGCCGCTTCCACACAGACAAACTCCAACACCTCATCCCAGCTCACACCCAGCAACGGCCGTGCCCCCGGATGCCAGACCACCGTGTCAGCACTGTCACCGGTATCGATGCACAATTCGCGCTGCCAGGCGTGATCCTTGAGCTGCAATTCACCGTCATGCTGGAACACCCGCTGACAACCGCCATCTACCCGCAACTCGCCTTCCTGCTGGCAAGACTGGCGATTCAACTGGTCATAACCCTGCGCCCCTTCGAGTCCAGACAGCGCTATCTCACCGACATCGCCAATACGCCAGTAAGCGTGCAAAGCCTGGCTCAACTGGCACGGCATGTCGTCCTGATGCTCGGTGCTCAGGCGTAACTCCATGCGTTCGCCAAGGTGCGCATGCAGGTCAACCTGCCAGTCACACAGTTGCAATTGCCAGTGCAGGCGGACGCCGTCATCGCTGGTGCTACTGTCGATCAACTTCCAGTCGAGCAAACGCGCCCAGCCATGGGACGGCCATGCGTTTTCGCTCGGATGACGGCCATACCACGGCCAACAAACCGGCACACCGCCACGGATCGCACCGACATGCGGCCACTTCGCCGCGCACCACAACCATGGCTTTTGCCCGCGCGGTTGAAAGTGCAGCAACTGCGCGCCCTGACGACTGAACACCGCCTGACACAGCGGGTGATCGATCACCAACACGTCGCGCATCTGATAGCGCTCCCAGGCGAACACCGGTTGTTCACGCAGGGATTTGAAAAAGCGTTGTAGCGGATGCTCATGCATGGGCCACGGTCCTGAAAATCATGGGGGTACTTATCAATCCAAAAGCCTTGCACAGCACTTTGTGGCGAGGGGATTTATCCCCGTTGGGCTGCGAAGCGGCCCTAAAACCATTCAATGAGGTGTATCAATCAGACCGCGTTTTACGGATTTGCGACTGCTTCGCAGCCGAACGGGGATAAATCCCCTCGCCACAAAAAACTCTCCAGCCACAAAAATCATCAAGTAACACATCAGACCTGTGTCACAAAAAAAAGCGGACAGCCTTGGCTGTCCGCAAATATGCGCACATAGAGAGGAGCTTATCGCAGACGCGTCAGAACGTAGACTGAATTTTCAGGCCAGCGACCAAAGCGTTGTCCACATCATCCACACCGCCCGGGTGAGTGATGTATTGCAGGTTAGGACGTACGGTCAGCCAATTGGTGACGTGGAAGCCGTAGTTGATTTCGTAGTTGTATTCGGTTTCACGAATCGGCGAAAACACCGGATTGTCGTAATCCGACACACCGTTGGACACGTTCAGCAGCTCGGCGTTTTTTTTCACGTCATCGTTGACGTGGATACGTGCCGCGCCGATACCGACGTCATCCTTCGGACGCGCGTCGAACGGGCCTTTGTAGACAAACATCACCGACTGGTAGTTGTCGATGAAGTTGGTGTCTTTGTCGTGGAACGTGGCGTTGGCCGCGATGTTCAGACCGCGCGAGGCATCACCGTTGTGGCTGGTGAGTTGCTGTTGCGCGACGAACCAGTAGCCACTTTTGCTGCTGTGAGACTTGTAGGCGTCGCCAGTGGTAGCAGCGTCGAAACCGTTGACGTCTTCGCGAACGTCGTCGGCATCGGCCGTGCTCTTGTAGTAACCGACGCGGTATTCGCCCGGCAGGCTGTTGACCTTCGGCGACCAGACCAATTCAACCGGAAGAACGGTACCTTTGGTGCCGCTGCCGCTGAGCTTGAAGCCGTTGCCGTGTTCCAGCTGCGACGGGTTCTGGTTGTATGCGCCGATCTGCGCGTAAAGCTCGTCGTTGATGTTGTACTTCACGCGGATGGCAGCCTGGCTAACCGGCCAGTTGTACCAGATGTTGGTGGCCCAGTTACCCACTTGGGAGCCACAGAACGCCAGGTTCTGGAAATCGCACGGGAAGGTGTTGAAGTCTTCGCCTTCACCGAAGTAACCGGCCTTGACGTCGAGTTTGTTGTCGAAGAACTGGTGCTGAATCCACAATTGGGTCAGACGCACCATGTGGCCACGACCGTAAACTTCCTGCGAGGAGCTCAGGGTGCCGGCACGCGGATCGCCAACGCGGTCGTTGGAGATGTTGTAGCCGTTACGGTTGGTCAGCTGGATCTTCGCCTGGGTGTTATCCCAGCCCCACAGCTTTTGCAGATCGAGTGCCACGCCCAGACCGAACTGGTCAGCGTAACGCGCAGTCTTGTCGTCGTTGTAGCCACCGTTAAGGTTGCCCCCGACTTCCCCAACGTAGTCGGCCTTGATGTCGATACCCTGCTCGATCAGCTTGGTCCGCTCGCCACCCCAGTCACCGGTCATCCATTTCGAATCGGAGCTGAAGGCATCCGCCGCCATGGCGTTACCGGCCAGCACCAATGCCGCCGCAGCTGACACTTGGCAGATCAACCGGGCATTGACGTGTTTCATTTTCATCCCTACATCCTCGTCTTTATTGTTATTAACTGTTTTTATCTAACGCGGTTTACATAAATTGCGATGGATTACAGGCAATCCACCGCGTGCTCCTTGTGGAATCCAATCCCTGTGGGAGCTGGCTTGCCAGCGATGGCATCGACTCTGTTCCACTGTGAACCGAGTTGCCTGCATCGCTGGCAAGCCAGCTCCCACATGACTGCATTCCAACCTTGATCTGTTTACCGGCCTTTGAATTGCGCCACGTTCGCAGACCGCGCATCGGTCTGTGGCAGGCCCGCAACACCCAAACGCTCGCCGGTGTTGGCATCAAACAACAACACTTTCGACGGATCGAATTGCAGCGTCAGGCTCTCGCCCACTTGCGGTGCCACGTCCGGCGCCAGTCGGCAGCAGACTTTGGTTTCATTCAAATTGACGAACACCAGCGTGTCCGGTCCGGTCGGCTCGGTGACCTGCACTTCGGCACGAATGCTCGGCAGGCCGTTGCCCTCGCCGTTCGCCAGAACGATCTGCTCAGGGCGCAGGCCGAGGATCACTTCGCGATCTTCGAGGCCGGCGTCCTGCATGCTCATCGGCAGCTCGCAACGGGCCTGGCCGCTGTCGAGCAACGCCAGCAGACGACCGTCCTTGCGTTGCAGGCGTAGCGGGATGAAGTTCATCGGCGGCGAACCGATGAAGCTCGCCACGAACAGGTTGGCCGGGTCGTTGTAGATCTCTTTCGGCGTGCCGAACTGCTGAATGATGCCGTCCTTCATCACCGCAACCTTGTCGCCCAGAGTCATCGCTTCGATCTGGTCGTGGGTCACGTAGACCGTGGTGGTTTTCAGGCGCTGGTGCATCAGTTTCATTTCGGTGCGCATCTCGACACGCAGCTTGGCGTCGAGGTTGGACAGCGGTTCGTCGAACAGATAAATCTTCGGTCGACGCGCCAGCGCACGGCCCATCGCCACACGCTGTTGCTGACCACCGGAGAGCTGACCCGGCTTGCGGTTCAGCAAGTGTTCGATCTGCAGCAGCTTGGCGACGCGCGCGACTTCTTCGTCGATTGCCGCCTGCGGCATCTTGCGAATCTTCAGGCCGAATTCGATGTTCTCGCGCACGCTCATGGTCGGGTACAGCGCGTAGGACTGGAACACCATGGCGATGTCGCGATCCTTCGGACTCATGCCGCTGACGTCTTGATCACCGATCATGATCGCGCCGCCAGTGATGGTTTCCAGACCGGCGATGCAGTTCATCAACGTCGATTTGCCACAGCCCGACGGGCCGACGAGGATCAGGAATTCGCCTTCCTTGATCGACAGTTCGATGTTCTTCAGGGTGTCCGGCAGGCCGGCACCGTAGGTCTTGTTTACGTTGCGAAGTTCGAGCGTTGCCATGATTACCCCTTGACTGCGCCGGCCGTCAGCCCGCGCACGAAATACTTGCCTGCGACCACATAGACCAGCAGGGTCGGCAGGCCGGCGATCATCGCCGCTGCCATATCAACGTTGTATTCCTTGGCGCCGGTGCTGGTGTTGACCAGGTTGTTCAGCGCTACCGTGATCGGTTGCGAATCACCGCTGGAGAACACCACACCGAACAGGAAGTCGTTCCAGATCTGGGTGAACTGCCAGATCAGGCAGACCATGATGATCGGCGTCGACATCGGCAGAATGATGCGGCGGAAAATCGTGAAGAAACCCGCACCATCCAGACGTGCGGCTTTCACCAGCGCATCCGGAATGCTCACGTAGTAGTTACGGAAGAACAGCGTGGTGAACGCCAGACCGTAAACCACGTGGATAAACACCAGGCCGGTGGTGGTGCTCGCCAGGCCCATCTTGCCGAGGGTGAACGAGGCTGGCAGCAGCACGGTCTGGAACGGCAGGAAGCAGCCGAACAACAGCAGGCCAAAGAACAACTGCGAACCGCGGAAGCGCCAGAACGACAGCACATAACCGTTCAATGCGCCGATGCCGGTAGAGATGATGACTGCTGGAACGGTGATCTTGATCGAGTTCCAGAAGTAACCGTCAACCGTGGCCCAGGCCTTGACCCAGCCGATGCCGCTGACCACGGTCGGCCAGCTCAACAGGTTGCCGGTGCTGATGTCTTCCGGGGTCTTGAAGCTGGTCAGCAACATGACCACCAGCGGCACCAGATACAAGAACACCGCGAAAATCAGCACCGCGTAGATCGCGATGCGACTCAGGCTGATAGCAGGTTTGGCAGCGAGACTAGTCATTGCGCTTGGTCCTCAGCTCGGAATACAGGTAAGGCACGATGATCGCGAGGATCGCGCCGAGCATCAGAATCGCACTGGCCGAGCCCATGCCCATCTGGCCGCGACTGAAGGTGAAGGAGTACATGAACATCGCCGGCAGGTCGGAGGAATAACCCGGGCCACCGGCGGTCATCGCCGCGACCAGGTCGAAGCTCTTGATCGCGATGTGCGCCAGAATCATCACCGCGCTGAAAAACACCGGACGCAGGCTTGGCAGCACCACTTTCCAGTAGATCATCGGCATGCTCGCGCCATCGATCTGCGCGGCACGGATGATCGATTGATCAACGCCACGCAGGCCGGCGAGGAACATCGCCATGATGAAGCCCGAGGCTTGCCAGACAGCAGCGATCACCAGGCAATACACCACGCGATCAGGGTCGATCAGCCAGTCGAGACGGAAGCCTTCCCAGCCCCAGTCACGCAACAATTTGTCCAGGCCCATGCCCGGGTTGAGCAGCCATTTCCACGCGGTACCGGTAACGATCATCGAGAGCGCCATCGGGTACAGGTAAATGGTGCGGATAAAGCCTTCGCGACGGATGCGCTGGTCGAGGAACACCGCCAGCAACACGCCGATCACCAAAGTGATGCCGATGAACATGCCGCCGAACACCGCGAGGTTTTTGCTCGCGACCCACCAGCGGTCGTTGTCGAACAACCGTGCGTATTGCGCCAGGCCAGCCCACTTGTAGTTGGGCAGGAAAGTCGAGGTGGTGAACGACAGCACGAACGTCCACAGGATGTAGCCATAGAAGCCCACCAGAACGATGAACATGCTCGGCGCCAGCACCAGTTTTGGTAGCCAGCGCTGCAATGCATCGAACGGCGAGGCCTTGCTGAACACAGCAACAGAACTCATGGGGAAATCCAGAATAAAGATGACAAGGGCATTTCCCTGTAGGAGTGAGCCCTGTGGCGAGGGGATTTATCCCCGTTCGGCTGCGAAGCAGTCGCAAAACCATTGCATGCGGTGTTTCTGAAACTGCGCCGCTGCAACTTTCTGGGGTCGCTGCGCAACCCAACGGGGATAAATCCCCTCACCACAAAAGCTCGCTCCTACAGGGGCCAAGCATTACTTGGCGGACTTGATCGCTGCGCCAAGTTTCTTGGCGGTGTCGGCCGGGTCGGCTTTCGGGTCGTTGATGTAGTTGGTCACGACATCAAAGAACGCGCCTTGCACGGCCAGCGTGGTCGCCATGTTGTGCGCCATGCTTGGTTGCAGGCCGCCGGACTTGGCGTCAGCCAGGAAGTCCTTGGCAGCAGTCTGTGCGCAGGAGTCGAAGCCCAGCGATTCCATATTGTTCAACATGTCGTTGCGAACCGGGATCGAGCCTTTGTTGATGCTGAAGACTTTCTGGAAGTTTTCACCCAGTACGACTTTGGCGATGTCCTGCTGACCGGCCGCAGTGCCTGCGTCCTTCTGCTTGAACACGGCCAGCGAGTCGATGTTGTAGGTGAAAGCCTTGTCGGTGCCCGGGAAGGCTACGCACTGGTAATCCTTGCCGGCGATTTTCTTGGCGGCGGTCCATTCGGACTTGGCCCAGTCACCCATGATCTGCATGCCGGCCTTGCCGTTGATGACTTTGGCCGCTTCCAGGTTCCAGTCCTGACCTTTGCCGTCGGCGTCCATGTAGGTCGCGACTTTCTTCAGCTCGGTCAGCGCCTTGACCATTTCCGGGCCGGTCAGCGCGGCGTTGTCCAGATCAACCAGGGCTTTCTTGTAACCATCGACACCCATGACCGAAAGCACCACGGCTTCGAACACGGTGCTGTCCTGCCAAGGCTGACCGCCATGAGCCAGCGGAATGAAGCCCGCAGCCTTGAGCTTGTCGCCTGCGGCATAGAATTCTTCGAGGGTGGTCGGGTTCTTGGTGATACCGGCTTTCTTGAAGACTTCCGGGTTGATCCACAGCCAGTTCACGCGGTGAATGTTCACCGGCACGGCCACGTAATCACCGTCGTACTTCACGGTATCGGAGACTTTCTTGTCGAGCAGACTGTCCCACTTTTCCGACTTGGCGACGTCTTTCAGCACGTCGGTGTCGAGCAGGCCGGTCGACGCCCATTCCTGGATGTCCGGGCCTTTGATCTGAGCAACGCCAGGCGGGTTGCCGGCGACTGCACGGCTTTTCAGCACGGTCATGGCAGTCGCACCGCCACCACCGGCGACAGCGCCGTCTTTCCAGGTGAAACCGTCTTTTTCGACTTGAGCCTTGAGCACATCAACAGCGGCTTTTTCGCCACCGGACGTCCACCAGTGCACGACTTCGACCGAACCTTTGGATTCGGCAGCGGAAACACTGAGAGGCAGAATTGCGAGCGGGAACAGGGAGGCGACAGAAATGACAGTAGCGAGGCGAGAAATCGCATTCATCTGAGATGTACCTTTCTTGTTGTTATGCATGCAAGTCTGGTGCTTGCGCTGCACAGGAGTTTAAACAGGACGTTTCCCTTCGCAGGTAACGAAGGGACGCGCGAATGTCACCACATGGTTACACAGGAGAACCCTGAGACAACTGCGCTAAAGCAGTCGCCATGCTCGGTGACAAGGGTAGACGAGGGATCAGCACCGCTTGCCAGGCGTGATACAGATCGGGTTTGCCCGCCCAGATATCGGCACTTGGGACATTTTGCGGATTGAGTTCGTGATGCCAACTGCCGTCGCAACGATCGATGAAATGCGTTTCGCAGAATTCCCAGAACAGCCGGTACCAGGTTTCGTATTGCGCATCGCCGGTGCGTTTGAGCAAGGCACTGGCAGCCGCGCTGGCCTCGGCGTGCGTCCAGTGCAGACGATGGCGGACCACGGCTTTGTTGCCCCAGTCGAGGGTGTAGACGATGCCCGGCAAACCATCGACGTTCCAGCCGTTGCGGCAGTTGTTCTCAAAGAGTTTCTGCGCGTCGGTCGCCAGCCAGCCGGGGGTGAGCATGCCAGCCTGAACCCGTGCAGCTTCGAGGTGTAACAGCAACCGCGCCCATTCGAAACCGTGGCCCGGCGTGGTGCCGTAGGGGCGGAAACCGTCAGCCGGATTGTCGTGGTTGTACTCGCGCAACGGTTGCCAGTCGCGGTCGAAGTGCTCGATGACCATGTAACCGTTGGCGGCAGCGTGGCCGTGAATCACCCGCTCGACGATGCGTTGCGCACGCACCAGCCAGCGCGGGTCTTCGGTGACATCGGCCAGTGCGAGGAATGCTTCGGTGGCGTGCATGTTGCTGTTGGCGCCGCGATAGGCTTCTTCTTCGCTCCAGTCGCGATTGAAGAACTCGCGCATGGCGCCCTCTTCTTCGCTCCAGAAATAGGTGTCGATGATGTCGATGGCATCATCGAGTAACGCTTGGGCGCCGGGACGTTTGGCGACCACCGCGGAACTCGCGGCCAGCGCGACGAACGCGTGCAGGTAGGCGTTCTTGCCGGTGTTGTCGTCGCGGTGTTCGGCGACCGCAAACCAGCCACCGTGCAACGCATCACGCAACAGCCCACGCAGGGCGGCAATGCCGTGATCGACCAGTTCGGCAAAACCCGGCAGGCCCTGAATATGGGCCATGGCAAAGCTGTGGGTCATGCGCGCGGTGTTCATGGTTTCGGCTTGCGCGTTCGCGGGCAGACGGCCGCGTTCGTCGAGGTTGCCGAAGCCTTGCGGCAGTTTTGCTGCCTTGGCGAAATCCAGCAGGCGCAGGCCTTCAGCGGCGAGCCATTGCTGGTGGGCAGGGGCGTTCAGCCAACTGCTGAAGCCGGGTTGGAAGCGATCCATGGGTGGCCTTTTTTGTTGTTATGACTGCGCGGAGTCTAAACAACGGGCCGGGATGGGCTTGTAACGAAGGGGGCGGGTTTTGTCACTAGCCAGTGACATTGGCAAGAGCAAAGTCAAAAGATCGCAGCCTTCGGCAGCCCCTACAGGGATCAGTGTAGGAGCTGCCGAAGGCTGCGATCTGTTGATCTTCAATCCGCGGAACGCGGCAATTGCAGGGTCACCCGCAACCCACCCTCACGCAAATTCTGCAACGTCACCTCTCCGCCATGACTATGGGCAATATTGCGCGCAATCCCCAACCCCAGCCCATACCCCTGCTGCTGCCCCGCCAACCGGAAGTGCGGCTCAAACACCTGCTCCAGCCGCTGCTCGGGCACACCCGGCCCTTCATCATCGACATGCAAGACGAACGCGCTGTCATCGTCATCGATGTGCAGATGCGCGTTCTGCCCATACTTCAACGCGTTGTCGATCAGGTTGCCGATACAACGCTTCAACGCCAGAGGCTTGCCCGGATACGCCGCCAGCGCCCGACCATGCTGAGTCACGCGACCATTGCCGTTCGGCGCCAGATACGGCTCGACCAGACAATCCAGCACATGGTTAAGGTCCACCGGCTCGATGTTCTCGTGGATGTCGGTGTCTTTCACGCATTGCAGCGCGCCTTTGACCAGCAACTCCAACTCATCCAGATCGCGGCCGAACTTGGCTTGCAGCTGTTCGTCTTCAAGCAATTCCACGCGCAAACGCAAACGGGTGATCGGCGTGCGCAAGTCATGGGAAATCGCGCTGAACAACTGGCTGCGCTCGGTCAGGTAACGGCTGATGCGCTCGCGCATGCTGTTGAAGGCGCGGCCCACTTCGACCACTTCACTGCCGCCGCCTTCAGCCACCGGCTCGACGTCGGCGCCCAGCGACATGTCCCGCGCGGCCCGTGCCAGGCGCTTGAGCGGCCGGCTCTGCCAGTGCACCAGCACACCGATGAACAGCAGCAGAAAACCGCTGGTGAGGACGATGAACCACACCTGTTGCGACGGCAGGCCTTGTTCTTCGAGGCTGGTGTACGGCTCCGGAAGCAAAGAAGCGATGTACAGCCATTCGCCCGGTGCCATCTGGATTTGCGTGACCAGCACGGGCGGGTTCACCGGCTCGAGGGTCAGCGCGTAATGCGCCCAGGAGCGTGGCAGCTCATCGAGTTTCAGCCCGGCATTGAAGATTCGCAGATCTTCGGGGCTGACAAAGGTCACCGAAATATCGGTGTCATGGCCCAAGGTCTGGCGCAGCACTTCGTCGACCGCTTTCATCACTGCGGCTTTACGCGGCGTAACCGGCAGCACGTCCATGCCCAACGGTTTGTCGTTGAGCGTCACCACGAAGCGGGTGCCGCCCATGCTGCGCAACTGATCGAGCACCAATGGCCGGTAAGCCACCGGCAACGAGCGGAAATAACTGACGCTGGCGGTCATCGAATGGGCGAGGCTGCGGGCGCTAGTGACCAAGCCTTCAAGCTGGGTGGCGCGCAGCTGCGAGACCCAGATCACGCTGGACAACGTCTGCGCAAACAGCACCGCCAGCAAGGTCAGCAGCAACATCCGCCCGAGCAGCGAGCGTGGCACCGGCACCTTGGCGGCGAGTTTACGCAGCGACTCAGTGACCATTGCCGGCAACCACATTGGCTGCAAGTTGATAGCCGCTGCCACGTACGGTGCGGATCAGTCGTGGCGGTTTTTCGGTGTCGCGCAGACGCTGGCGCAAACGGCTGACGGCCATGTCGACGATGCGATCGAGTGGCATCAGATCGCGGCCCCGGGTGGCGTTGCCGATGGTGTCGCGGTCGAGGATTTCCTGCGGGTGATCGAGGAAGAGTTTCAGCAGGGCGAAATCGGCGCCGGAGAGAATCACTTCCTCGCCGTCGGTGTGAAAGAGACGATGGCTGACCATGTCCAGCCGCCATTCATCGAACGCTAGCACTTCGCTGCCGTTACGTTCCTGGCCGAATTGCGCGCGGCGCAGCAGGGCTTTGATCCGCGCTTGCAGTTCGCGCGGGCTGAAGGGTTTGCCGAGGTAGTCGTCAGCGCCGAGTTCGAGTCCGATCACGCGGTCGGCTTCGTCGGAACTGGCGGTGAGCATGATGATCGGCACCTGCGCCTGACGCGGATGCTGACGCACCCAGCGGCACAAGCTGAAGCCGTCTTCGTCGGGCAGCATGACATCGAGGATCACCAGATCGCTCGGCGCTTCATTGAGTGCCTGACGGAAACTGGCGCCATCGGCGGTGGCCCGCACCTGAAACCCGGCGCGGGTCAGGTAGGTTTCCAGCAACTCGCGTATTTCCTGGTCGTCATCGACCAACAATATCGACTTGTTGACTGAGCTCACTTCGAAGGCATCCTTGTTGTTGGAATTGGGGCGGATTATGCCTGATGAACCTTGGAGATTTGTTGTCTGTTCTGGCCTCATCGCTGGCAAGCCAGCTCCCACAAGGATCTGTGTCGTTCACAAAACCTGTGGGAGCTGGCTTGCCAGCGATGAAGGTGACTCGGTATCAAGCCTGTTCGAGGGCCACACCCGCGCCAACGAGGCCAGAATACGGCGCTGTCACCAGCCACACCGGAATGCCTTTGAAGTAATCGCTCATGCACCCTTTGTCAGCGAAGCTACGGGCAAAACCGCTTTCGAGGAAGAAATCGGCAAAGCGTGGAATCACCCCGCCAACGATATACACCCCGCCACGCCCACCCGTGGTCAGCACGTTATTGCCGGCCACACGGCCGAGCCAGCAGCAGAACTGCTCCAGCACTTCCAGCGCAATCGGATCACCCGCCAGCCCGGCTGCGGTAATCGCTTCCGGCGTATCCAGCGTCGGCTCATGCCCGTCCACCGCGCAGATCGCCCGGTAAACCCGTGGCAAACCGCCGCCGCTCAACGCGGTTTCCGCGCTGACATGGCCAATCTCATTGTGAATGTGCTGCCACAATTGCGTTTCACGCGGGCTGCTCAGCGGCAGATCGACGTGACCGCCCTCGCCCGGCAACGCCGCAAAACGACCTTCACCCAAATCAAGCAAGGTACCGACGCCAAGGCCAGTGCCCGGGCCGATCACCACAGCAGGGCGCAACGGCTCCGGCGTACCCTCGCAGACCACGCGGAATTCGCCCGGCTGCAAACGGGTCATGCCCAGCGCCATCGCCGAGAAGTCGTTGACCAGCAACAACTGCTCGACCTGCAAGGTTTGGCAAAACGCCTTACGGCTCAGCCGCCAGTGATTGTTGGTGAACTTGAATTCATCACCACTGACCGGGCCGGCCACCGACAGGCACACCGAACCGATCGAACCCGGCGCCAGACCGAGCCCGCTCAGGTAGAGGCTGATCGCCTCTTCCGGGCTGGCGTGGTCGGCCGTGGCCAAGACCTGAACCGATTCCAGTTGCTGGTTTTTCCACAACGCAAATCGCGCGTTGGTGCCTCCGATGTCACCGACCACAGCCAGTTTCAATTAAGCGTCTCCAGGGCAGAAGTGAAGGCGCTGGCGCCCTGCTCTGCCGAGCTGAAGGCCATGCGCATGAAGCCGAACAGTTCGCGTCCGCTGCCAATATTGTTGCCCAACAGGCCTTTGGCAGGTTCGCGTGCTGCAAATTCGTCGGCATCGACCTTGAGTTCCAAGGTGCCTTTGACGCCATCGACGCGGATGATATCGCCCTCTTGCACGCGCGCCAAAGCGCCACCGACATAAGCTTCGGGGCTGACGTGAATCGCCGCCGGGATTTTCCCCGAGGCGCCGGACATGCGCCCGTCAGTTACCAGCGCGACTTTGAAGCCGCGATCCTGCAGCACGCCGAGGAACGGCGTCATCTTGTGCAGCTCGGGCATGCCGTTGGAGCGCGGGCCCTGGAAGCGCATCACCGCGACAAAATCTTTTTCCAGCAGACCGGCCTTGAACGCGTCGGCCAGATCCTGTTGATCCTGGAACACCATCGCCGGTGCTTCAACGATCTGGTTTTCCAGCGCGACGGCGGAAACCTTCATCACACCGCGGCCGAGGTTGCCTTCCATAACGCGCAAACCGCCTTCCTGCGAGAACGCACGAGCGACCGGACGCAGGATGTTTTCGTCGAGGCTGTCGACCGGGCCTTCGCGCCAGACCAGCTCGCCGTTATCAAGGAACGGTTCTTTGGTGTACTTGCTCAAGCCGTGGCCGAGCACCGTGTTGACGTCTTCGTGCAACAGACCGGCGCCAAGCAGTTCGCGGATCAGGAACGACATGCCGCCCGCCGCCTGGAAGTGGTTGATGTCGGCTTTGCCGTTCGGGTAGACGTGGCTCAGGGTCGGCACGACTTCGGAGAGGTCGGCCATGTCTTGCCAGGTCAGTTGAATGCCTGCGGCCATGGCGATGGCCGGCATGTGCAGAGTGTGGTTGGTCGAGCCGCCGGTGGCGTGCAACGCAACAATGGAGTTGACCAGCGACTTCTCGTCGACGATTTCGCCGATCGGCATGAAGTTGCCGTTCTGTTTGGTCAGGCGCGTGACCTGGTGCGCGGCTTCGCGGGTCAGCGCATCACGCAGCGGCGTGTTCGGGTTGACGAAAGAAGCGCCCGGCAAGTGCAGGCCCATGACTTCCATCAGCAACTGGTTGGTGTTGGCGGTGCCGTAGAAGGTGCAGGTGCCCGGGCTGTGGTAGGACTTCATCTCCGATTCCAGCAGCTCTTCGCGGGTGGCTTTGCCTTCGGCGTACTTCTGGCGGACGTCGGCTTTTTCCTTGTTGGAAATCCCCGAGACCATCGGCCCGCCCGGTACGAAAATCGTTGGTAGGTGACCGAAACGCAGCGAGCCCATCATCAAACCCGGGACGATCTTGTCGCAGATGCCGAGCATCAGCGCACCGTCGAACATGTTGTGCGACAGCGCCACAGCGGTCGACATGGCGATCACTTCGCGGCTCGGCAGGCTCAGCTCCATGCCCGGCTCGCCCTGGGTCACGCCGTCGCACATCGCAGGGGTGCCGCCGGCGAACTGGCCGACCGAGCCGATTTCGCGCAGGGCGTTCTTGATCTGCTCCGGGAACACTTCGTACGGCTGGTGCGCCGAGAGCATGTCGTTATACGAAGAAACAATGGCGATGTTCGCCGAGTTCATCATCCGCAAGCTGTGTTTGTCTTCACTGCCGCAACCGGCCACGCCGTGGGCGAAGTTGGCGCATTGCAGCTTGCCGCGCATCGGCCCGTCAGTGGCGGCGCCGCGAATCAGTGCAAGGTAAGCCTGACGCGTGGCGCGGCTGCGGGCGATAAGCCGTTCGGTGACCTCAAGAACGCGGGGATGCATGTGTAGAACTCCAGGCTAACGGATGTGGCGACCTGATTGTCTATGCTGATCAAACGCCGTTGTTGTTGGAATGACAGACGGCTTTTTTGACCAATCGGACCAGTTGATTCAGGTCACTCGTTGTAGATAAAACAAAATATTGCCACTAAAAAGGCTTGTTTTCTATTTTTATGCGAATAATCTTGTAATTCCAACAACAAAACGACGGCGGCGCTGTTCCATGACTCTACGAATCGCAATCAATGGTTTTGGCCGCATCGGCCGTAATGTCCTGCGCGCACTGTATACCCAAGGCTATCGACAGGATTTGCAGATCGTCGCCATCAATGATCTGGGCGACAGCTCGATCAATGCCCATCTGCTCAAATACGACACCGTTCACGGCACGTTTGACGCGCAAGTCGAACATGACAATGAAAGCCTGACCGTCAACGGCGACCGCATTGCGGTCAGCGCCATTCGCAACCCGGCCGAACTGCCATGGGCGGCGGAAAAGATTGATGTGGTGTTCGAATGCACCGGTCTCTTTACCGATCGCGCCAAAGCGGCCGCGCATATTACTGCCGGCGCGCGCAAAGTGATCATCTCGGCCCCGGCCAAAGGCGCCGACGCCACCGTCGTATATGGTGTGAACCACGACATTCTGCGCCAGTCGCACCAGATCATCTCCAACGCTTCGTGCACCACCAACTGCCTGGCACCGGTGGCGCAGGTGCTGCACCGTGAGTTGGGCATCGAAAGCGGTCTGATGACCACCATTCATGCCTACACCAACGACCAGAACCTGACCGACGTTTATCACACCGACCCGTACCGCGCGCGTTCGGCCACGCAGAACATGATCCCGAGCAAGACCGGCGCCGCTGAAGCGGTGGGCCTGGTGCTGCCGGAACTGGCCGGCAAACTGACCGGCATGGCGGTGCGTGTGCCGGTGATCAATGTGTCGCTGGTGGACCTGACCGTACAGCTGAAAAAAGAAGCCAGCGCCGAAGAGGTCAACGCGCTGATGAAGTCTGCGAGCCAGCACTCGAAGATTCTCGGTTTCAACACCCTGCCGCTGGTGTCCAGCGACTTCAACCACAACCCGCTGTCGTCGATCTTCGACGCCAACCACACCAAATCCAGCGGCAAACTGCTGAAGGTGCTGGCCTGGTACGACAACGAATGGGGCTTCTCCAACCGCATGCTGGATAACTGCCTGGCGCTGTGTAACGCCGAGTAATCCGACATTGGCGGGGTGCGCTCACCTGATGGCCTAACGTAAATCCAGGTAGGAGCTGCCGAAGGCTGCGATCTTTTGATCTTGTTTTTAAGATCAAAAGATC
>NZ_AKJD01000097.1 GCF_000282515.1 Pseudomonas sp. GM80 | reverse complement strand
CCTGCGGCAGCTCCTACATAGAGATGTGTATCAGTCGATGTATTCGAAGAGTTTGACGATTTTCTGTACGCCGGAAACGCCCTGCACCAGGTTGGTCGCCTGGGTGGCTTCCTGTTTGGTCAGCAGGCCCAGCAGATAAACGATACCGTTCTCGGTCACCACCTTGATGCGCGAGCCGGGAATGCTGGCGTCAGTGAGCATCTGCGTCTTGATCTTGGAGGTCAGCCAGGTGTCATTCTGGCGCGCCAGGAAACCGGATGGCGGGATGACCTGCAGTTCGTTGTGCACGGTTTTTACCCGTTGAACGGCGGCTGCCGCCTGCTCGGCCTTGGCTTTCAGGTCTGCGCGCGGCGTTTGACCGGCCAGTAGCACGACGCCGTTGAAGCTGGTGACGACGATGTGCGAATCGTTGTCCAGAGCCGGGTCGGCCTTCGCCACGTTCACACCCACTTTGGTTTCGATCAGCGAGTCGTCGATCTTGCTGCCGAAGGTGCGCGTGCCACGGTCGTCGTCGATCGGTGCTTCACGGCTGGCGTTCACCACCGAGGTGCAGCCGCTGATGCCGAGGCACAGGGTCAAGGCCAGAAGGCCAAGGCGATTAGGGGTCATTCTTCACTCCCGAACAGTTGGCTGTCGATCAGATCGCAGAGGCAATGGATCGCCAGCAAGTGGACTTCTTGAATACGTGCAGTGACATTGGCCGGTACGCGAATCTCGACGTCCTCGGGCAACAGCAGCGACGCCATGCCGCCGCCATCGCGTCCGGTCAAAGCTACGACAATCATTTCGCGATCATGTGCGGCCTGGATCGCTTGAATAATGTTCGCCGAGTTACCGCTGGTCGAAATCGCCAGCAGGACATCGCCTGGCTGGCCGAGTGCGCGGATCTGTTTGGAGAACACTTCGTTGTAGCTGTAGTCGTTGGCGATCGAGGTGATCGTCGACGTGTCGGTGGTCAGGGCGATGGCCGGCAGGCTCGGGCGCTCGCGCTCGAAGCGGTTGAGCAGCTCCGAAGAGAAGTGCTGGGCGTCACCGGCCGAGCCACCGTTGCCGCACGAAAGCATTTTGCCTTCGTTGAGCAGGGCGTTGACCATGATCTGGCTGGCTTGCTCGATGTGCGGTGCAAGTACGTCCATCGCCTGTTGCTTGGTGTCGATACTGGCCTGGAAAAGCTGGCGAATTCGGGATTGCATGTCCATCTGTGTGACCTTAAGTAGCGCGGCTGTTCGGCACATGAATGTGCAGCCCGCAAAGCAAAGAGCAAAATTTGTCGGTGGGATTGTCCGGGTCGCAACGCCGACGATCAACTGTCGAAAGCATTCTGCAACCAGTTCAGCTGATCCGGATGGCTGTCGATGGCCACCACGTCGAAGCGGCAGGGGGAATTGGCCCAACGCGACTCGCGCTGAAGAAAATACTGTGCGGCGAAAATCAGTTTCTGCTGCTTGCGCTCATCGATGCTAGCGAGCGCGCCACCCCATTGGGTGTTTTTTCTGTAACGAACTTCAACGAATACTACTGTATCGCCATCAAGCATGACCAGATCAAGCTCGCCACGTTTGCAAAACCAGTTCTGCGCCAGCAGGCGCAGACCTTGATGTTGCAGATGCTCGAGCGCGTGGCGCTCGGCATCTTTACCGCTTTGCGAGCGTGACCTGTCAGGCATCAGCGCTGGGTGTCCGGCAGGCGTTGAACCTGGCCGCTGACGAACTGCGCCCAAGGCAACTGCCGTACAACACGCTGGGTCGGGGTCATGCCGAGGCTGCCCGACTCACCGTCGATGCGGCTGTCCGGCAGGGCCTTGAGCTGGCCCAGGCGTGGCGCCAGACGATAGGCATCAACGCCCATCGCGTACAAGCGGCCGAGGCTGCCCGCGGCTTGCGGCCACTGTGCAACCACTTGCTGGCGCAGTGGATCGCTGTTGTCCAGCAACCATGGGGTTTCGCAGAAGCGAATGCCGTTCATGTCGTTGTACTGATTCACATCGCCGCTGGCGCTGTAAACGTGCGAGGTCGCGTAAACCGGAACATCACCGGCGTACTGGAAGTTCAGGGTCGGCTTGATCTGCTGCGCTTGTTGCGGCGTTGCGGCAAGGAAGATGAATTCGATGTCCTGACGACGCGAAGGCTGTGCTGCTACGTTGGTACCGGCAGCATTTTGCAGGCTCTTGGCGCGGGCTTCGCTCTGACGCAACTGGAACATCTCGGCGATCTGCTGAGCCAGTTGCACCGGCTGATCAACGCGCTCAATGGCAATGATGCTGCCGCCGTTGGCCTGCCAGTCCTGGCTGAAAGCACGCAGTACGCGGTCGCCCCATTCGCCTTTCGGCACCATGATGGCAGCGCGATGCAGGCCGTCGGCACGGGCGCGGCGCGAGACTTCGCGGGCTTCGTCTTCAGCGGCCAGACCAAACTGGAACAGTTGCGCCGGACCTTGATCGCCTTCGCTGTAGTTCAGCGCGAGGGTGGTGATCGGCAGTTGCGGGCGAGTGCTCAATTGTTTGACCAGTGGTTTTTCCAACGGGCCGACGACCAGTTGCACGCCGTCAGCCTGAGCCTTGCGGTAGAACTCATCTATCGAGGTCAGCTTGGAGCTGTCGTAGAAGACGATGGCGGGTGGCTTCTGCCCGGCCTGTTGCGCCTGGTAGTGCGCCGCCATGAAACCTTCGCGCAGTGCTTTGCCGACCGCTGCCAGCTGGCCATCTTGCGGCAGCAGCAGGGCGATTTTGCTCAGTGGCTGGCTGGCCAGTTCCTTGAGTTTGGTCAGTGGCAGCGGCAGGTTGATCGCGGCCGGGTGTTTTGGATTCTGTGCGCGCCAGGTGTCGATCGCGGCTTGCTGCTGTTCCAGCGTGCCGGCGGATTTCACGGCCAGTGCCAGACCCATCCAGCCGCCGAGATCGTCGGTGGTGTTGGGTTGCAACTGGTCGGTCGGCAGCGAGCCGATCAGTGTCCAGATGGCTTCGTGGTTCTTGCTCGCGGCTTCGCCTTGCAGCATCGGTGCGATGAACACGCGTTCGCGCGCGGCGGCGAGTGTCTGACCGTCGGCTTCAAGGGCGCGGGCGTGAACGGTGCCGGTGCGCACTTGTTGCTCTTCAGGCATTTCGCCCAGGTGCTGCAGGCTTGGATGGCTCAGGGCAGTCAGCGCAGCTTTCGGCTGATTGCGCGTCATCGCCAGTTCAGCATTCAAGGTGCTGGCAAAAATCTGCTGGCCGGGCTTGAGTTGATCCATCGGCACTTGTTGCAGGATTTGCGCGGACTGTCCGGCATTGCCTTGGCGATAAGCCAGGTCCGCCGCGCTCAGGCGCAGCAGGGCAGCTTTTTCCGGGGTTTTCGCCTGGGTAGCCTGTTCGAGCAGTTGCTCGATGCTGGCATCCGGAGTCCGTGGAAGTTCGCCAAGGCTGGAGGAAGGGGAGCTGGCACAAGCCGCCAACAAGGCAGCGAGGCAGAGGGCAGTGAACAGCCGCAGGCAAGCGATCATGTAAGTGTTCCTGATACTCGATCAAATTAGCGTCGAATTGTACCCAAGCACTGGCCGGGGCGCGATGTTAGTGGCGTGAAACGGGCAATTTAGCTGGAGGAAATGTTGCGACAGCACACAACTGCGGGCAAAACCGGGTTTGGCTCAGGCGTATCGCCCGTCGCGTGACGCGCTACAATGCGCGCTTTTACCGAACACGAGGTGTGCGCTTTGACTGCTCCAGGTCCTTTGAATTCCGCTGCTGGCTCGCTTTATGTGGTGGCGACGCCCATTGGCAACCTGGACGACATCAGCGCCCGGGCACTGAAAATCCTGCGTGAAGTAGCGCTGATCGCTGCCGAAGACACCCGTCACTCGGCGCGCCTGATGCAGCACTTCGGTATTTCCACGCCGCTGGCCGCTTGTCACGAACACAATGAACGAGATGAAGGTAGCCGCTTTATTACCCGTCTGCTCGCGGGCGATAACGTCGCGCTGATTTCCGATGCCGGCACGCCGCTGATTTCCGATCCGGGTTATCACCTGGTCCGACAGGCGCGTGCTGCCGGGATCAATGTGGTGCCGGTGCCGGGTGCCTGTGCGCTGATTGCAGCGCTGTCGGCGGCGGGGCTGCCGTCCGACCGTTTTATCTTTGAAGGTTTCCTGCCGGCCAAATCGGTGGGGCGCAAGGCGCGCCTCGAAGCAGTTAAAGAAGAGCCGCGCACGCTGATTTTTTACGAGGCGCCGCACCGCATTCTTGAGTGTCTGCAGGATATGGAAGCGGTGTTTGGGGGTGAGCGTCAGGCCTTGCTCGCCCGTGAAATCACCAAGACCTTCGAGACGTTGAAAGGCTTGCCGCTGGCCGAGCTGCGCGCATTTGTTGAATCCGACAGTAATCAGCAGCGCGGCGAGTGCGTCGTGCTGGTCGCGGGCTGGACCGCGCCGGAGTCTGAAGACGCCGTCAGCAGCGAGGCGATGCGCGTCCTCAATCTGTTGCTCGAAGAGATGCCGCTCAAGCGTGCCGCGGCCTTGGCTGCGCAGATCACTGGCGAGCGCAAAAACGTGCTGTATCAGGTCGCGCTGGATAAACAGAAGGGCGAGTAACCCGTCGATCCGACAGGTTTTGCGGCTATTAGCGCTTGTTCTTCGGGCGCTCTGCCGTTAACCTTCGCGGCGGAGAGTCGATCGGACAGTCGCTGCCCTCTATGAAAATTAGGGGGGGGAGGAAAGTCCGGGCTCCATAGGGCGAAGTGCCAGGTAATGCCTGGGAGGCGTGAGCCTACGGAAAGTGCCACAGAAAATAACCGCCTAAGCGCTTCGGCGCCGGTAAGGGTGAAAAGGTGCGGTAAGAGCGCACCGCACGTCTGGCAACAGTTCGTGGCTAGGTAAACCCCACTTGGAGCAAGACCAAATAGGGTCCCAAGGCGTGGCCCGCGCTGGGACCGGGTAGGTTGCTAAAGATGTCCAGTGATGGCCATCGTAGACGAATGACTGTTCAAGACAGAACCCGGCTTACAGATCGACTCTCCACCTTTTTCTTTCCCTGCTTGAATCATTGGCAACAGGGCTGTGTAATATCAGCAGGCCTGTTCTGAAACTTCGGCAGCGGCACGCGCAGTAATAGCCATTTCCCACCTCGCTTCAATCAACAGCAGAAGCGCTTTTGTAATACCGAAAAAATCTTACTCTTAACAAATTACTTTAACTTTCGAGCGCAGCTATCAGTGCTGCATCAAGTTATAGGTCAAAAGTCAGCGCCAGATTGTCGTTACTCCTTCTTTTATGCTCCTAAATCTCCGTTCTGTAAGGGTTTTCCTTTAATCCGCGCCTTGACGGTGTGGTGGGCGCATTCCTATAGTGTGCGCAAGTGGCGGAAAGTGGCATGAAGTGGGTTTTTTGAGCTCAAAACGATAAAAATTGGAGAAACGCAGACGTGTTTCGCGGAGCTAACGCTATCAGTCTCGATGCAAAGGGCCGTCTCGCCATGCCGAGCCGGTACCGTGACGAGCTCGATTCGCGTAGTTCTGGCCAGTTGATCGTCACCATTGATGCCGTTGATCCGTGTCTGTGTGTCTATCCGCTCGACGAGTGGGAAATTATTGAAACCAAGTTGCGCGCACTCCCTTCGCTTCGCGAAGAGAACCGTCGCTTGCAGCGTTTATTGATCGGCAACGCCGTCGACCTCGAGCTCGATGGCAGTGGCCGTTTTCTGGTTCCACCGCGTTTGCGCGAGTACGCCAAGCTGGATAAGCGCGCGATGCTGGTGGGCCAACTGAACAAGTTCCAATTGTGGGACGAAGATGCATGGAACGCGGTATCTGCCGCTGACCTTGCTGCCATTCAACAACCGGGCGCGATGCCTGATGAACTGCGTGATTTGATCCTGTGACTATTGATAGCGGCTTTAACCACATCACCGTACTGCTTGACGAAGCCGTCGAGGCTCTCGCCGTACGTCCTGATGGCTGCTATCTGGACGGCACGTTCGGACGCGGCGGCCACAGCCGGCTGATCCTCAGCCAGCTCGGCACCGACGGTCGGCTCATCGGGTTCGACAAAGATCCACAAGCGATTGCCACCGGGCAAACGCTAGCGGCCGAAGACGGCCGCTTTGTCGTTGTGCAGCGCAGCTTTGCCGAACTCGGTTCGGTGGTTGCCGAGCAAGGTCTGAGCGGCAAGGTCAGCGGTATTTTGCTCGACCTCGGCGTGTCCTCACCGCAGCTCGACGACGCCGAGCGCGGTTTCAGTTTTCTCAATGACGGCCCGCTGGACATGCGCATGGACCCGTCCCGGGGTATCAGCGCTGCCGAATTCGTCAACACCGCGCCGGCTGAGGAAATCGCCCGGGTGTTCAAGGAATACGGCGAAGAACGTTTCTCCGGTCGTATGGCTCGCGCCGTCGCCGAGCGTCGCGACATCAAGCCGTTCGAGCGCACTGCCGACCTGGCTGAAGTGTTGAAAGTCGCCAACCCGGCGTGGGAAAAGGGCAAGAACCCGGCCACCCGTGCATTCCAGGGTTTGCGTATTCACGTCAACAACGAACTGGGTGATCTGGAAGCCGGCCTCGAAGCGGCGCTGGACGCCTTGGAAATTGGCGGCCGCCTGGTGGTGATCAGCTTCCACTCGCTGGAAGACCGCATCGTCAAACTGTTCATGCGCAAGCTGGTGAAAGGCGAAGCCGACAACCTGCCGCGCAACCTGCCGGTTCGCCACGTCGCGTTCGAACCGAAAATCAAAGTCCATGGCAAAGCGCAGACGGCCTCCGACGCCGAACTCAAAGCCAACCCACGTTCCCGTAGCGCTGTCATGCGCGTCGCGGAGAAGCTGCGGTGAGCAAGCTTTTCGCCAAGCCACTGCCCGGCGGCAGCTTTCTGATGCTGCTGCTGTTTATCGGCGTGCTCGTGTCGGCCATCGCCGTGTCGTACAGCGCGCACTGGAACCGGCAGTTGCTCAACACCCTTTACAACGAACTCAGCGTGCGCGACAAGGCGCAGGCCGAGTGGGGCCGTCTGATTCTTGAGCAAAGCACCTGGACCGCGCACAGCCGCATCGAAGTGCTGGCCACCGAACAACTGAAAATGCACATTCCTGGCGCGGCTGACGTGAAGATGGTGGCGCCATGATGAAACTCGAAGGCGCTCTGTTCCCATGGCGTTTCCGCCTGATGGTCGCGCTGCTCGGTGTGATGGTCGCGGCGATCTGCTGGCGCATCATCGACCTGCAAGTGGTTGACCGTGACTTCCTCAAAGGTCAGGGCGACGCGCGCAGTCTGCGACACATTCCGATTCCGGCTCACCGGGGTCTGATCACCGACCGTAACGGCGAGCCTTTGGCCGTGAGTACTCCGGTGACCACGCTGTGGGCCAACGCCAAGGAAATGCAGACGGCCAAAGAGAAGTGGCCGGCACTCGCCGCCGCGCTGGGCCAGGACCCAAAGGCCCTGACCGAACGCCTCGAGGCTCAGGCCAACAAAGAATTCATTTATCTGGTGCGCGGGCTGACCCCCGAACAGGGCCAGTCTGTGCTCGATCTGAAAGTACCGGGCGTCTACGGCATCGAAGAATTCCGTCGGTTCTATCCGGCCGGTGAAGTCACTGCGCACATGGTCGGGTTTACCGATATTGATGACCACGGTCGCGAAGGTGTCGAACTGGCTTATGACGAATGGCTCGCCGGGGTGCCGGGCAAACGACAGGTCATCAAGGATCGGCGCGGACGGCTGATCAAGGATGTCCAGGTCACCAAAAACGCCAAGGCCGGCAAGCCCTTGGCGTTGTCCATTGACCTGCGTCTGCAATATCTGGCCAACCGCGAACTGCGTAACGCGATCATCGAGAACGGCGCCAAGGCCGGCAGTCTGGTGATCATGGACGTCAAGACCGGTGAGATTCTGGCCATGGTCAACCAGCCGACCTACAACCCGAACAACCGTCGCAACCTGCAACCGGCGATGATGCGTAACCGCGCGATGATCGACGTGTTCGAACCGGGTTCGACCATGAAAGCCATCTCGATGGCCGCCGCGATTGAAACCGGGCGCTGGAAACCGAGTGACACCGTCGAGGTGTATCCGGGCTCCCTGCAGATCGGCAAATACACGATCAAGGACGTTTCCAAAAGCGAAGGTCCGGTACTCGACCTGACCGGCATTCTGATCAATTCCAGTAACGTCGGCATGAGTAAGGTCGCGTTCGATATCGGCGGCGAAACGATTTTCCGCCTCGCGCAGAAAGTCGGCCTCGGCCAGGACACCGGTCTTGGATTCCCGGGCGAACGTGTCGGCAACCTGCCGAACTACCGCGATTGGCGCAAGGCTGAAACCGCAACGCTGTCGTACGGCTACGGTATTTCGGTGACCGCGATTCAGCTCGTTCACGCGTTCTCGGCGCTGGCTAACAACGGTCGTCTCGCGCCGCTGACCCTGATCAAAACCGACAAGCCACCGCAGACCACCCAGGTGTTGCCGGAAGCCGTGGCGAAAACCATGCAAGGCATGCTCACCCAAGTGATTGAGGCGCCGCGCGGTGTATTCCGTGCGCAGGTGCCGGCGTATCACGTGGCGGGCAAGTCGGGTACTGCACGTAAAACGTCGGTGGGCACCAAGGGCTACGCCGAGAACTCGTACCGCTCGCTGTTCGCCGGCTTCGGCCCGATGAGCGATCCGCGTTACGCCATTGTTGTGGTGATCGACGAACCGTCCAAGGCCGGTTACTTCGGTGGTCTGGTATCGGCGCCAGTATTCAGCCGTGTGATGTCCGGCACCCTGCGCCTGATGAACGTAACGCCGGACAACTTGCCGACGACGCAACAAGCCAACGCTACCCCGGTCATTCCGCTGAAAGCCAATGGAGGGCGCGGCTGATGTCATTAAGTCTGAACAAGATATTCCCCCACGCCGGCCACGATCTGTTGATCCGTGAATTGGCGCTGGACAGCCGCAGCGTACGCGCCGGCGATCTGTTCCTCGCCGTGCCTGGCGGTAAATTCGATGGCCGGGCGCACATCGCCGATGCACTGCAACGTGGTGCGGCGGCTGTGGCTTATGAAGTGGAAGGCGCTACCGTGCTGCCGATCACCGACGTGCCGCTGATTCCGGTCAAAGGCCTGGCCGCGCAGTTGTCGGACATCGCCGGGCGTTTTTATGGCGAGCCAAGTCATCACCTGAATCTTGTGGGTGTCACCGGCACCAACGGCAAAACCAGCGTGACCCAATTGGTTGCGCAGGCGCTGGATCTGCTCGGCCAGCATTGCGGCATCGTCGGCACCCTCGGTTCCGGCTTCTATGGCGCGCTGCAAAGCGGTCTGCACACCACGCCGAATCCGATTGCCGTGCAAGCGACCTTGGGCGACCTGAAAAAGGCTGGTGCCAAAGCCGTGGCCATGGAAGTGTCGTCCCACGGTCTGGATCAGGGCCGCGTGACCGCGCTGGCATTCGACGTCGCGGTGATGACCAACCTGTCCCGCGATCATCTGGATTATCACGGCACCATGGAGGCGTACGCCGAGGCCAAGGCCAAGCTGTTCGCCTGGAATGATCTGAAGTGCCGCGTGGTCAACCTCGACGACGATTTTGGCCGGCAACTGGCCGCTGAAAAACGTGAGTCGCGCTTGATTACCTACAGCCTGCTCGACAGCAGCGCCTATCTGTATTGCCGCGAAGCACAGTTCGACGACCACGGCGTGCGCGCCACGCTGGTCACGCCGCAGGGCGAACATCATCTGCGCAGCACCTTGCTCGGTCGCTTCAACCTGAGCAACGTCCTGGCGGCAGTCGGCGCGTTGCTCGGTCTGGATTACGCGCTCGACGAAATTCTCAAAGTGCTGCCGAAACTCGAAGGCCCGGCCGGACGCATGCAGCGTCTGGGCGGTGGCACGCAGCCGTTGGTGGTCGTCGATTACGCCCACACCCCGGACGCGCTGGAAAAAGTCCTGACCGCGTTGCGCCCGCACGTCAAAGGCCAACTGCTGTGCCTGTTCGGCTGCGGCGGCGACCGTGATCGCGGCAAGCGTCCGTTGATGGCCGAAGTGGTCGAACGTCTGGCCGATCAGGTGCTGGTCACCGACGACAACCCGCGCACCGAAGATCCTGCGGTGATTTTCGATGACATCCGCGCCGGTTTCACGGCTGTGGATAAAGTCACCTTTGTCGCTGGCCGTGGCCAGGCAATTGCGCAACTGATTGCCGGCGCGTCCGCCGATGACGTGGTCGTACTGGCCGGTAAAGGTCACGAGGACTATCAGGAAATCAACGGCGAACGCCATGCCTTCTCTGATCTGGTCGAGGCCGATCACGCCCTGACCGCTTGGGAGGTGGCCCATGCTTAAGGCCCTGAAACTCAGCGAGCTGACCAATGCGCTCGATGCGCGTTTGATCGCTGCTGATGCCAGTTTCGACGGCGTCAGCATCGACAGCCGTGCGATCCAGCCAGGCCAACTGTTCATTGCGTTGACCGGCCCGCGCTTCGACGGTCATGACTATTTGAATGACGTCGCCGCCAAAGGCGCGGTGGCTGCGTTGGTCGAGCGCGAAGTCGCCGACAGCACGCTGCCGCAACTGCTGGTCAAAGACACCCGTCAGGCCCTCGGCCAGTTGGGCGCGCTGAACCGCGCTGCTTTCACTCAGCCAGTCGCCGCGATCACCGGTTCCAGCGGCAAAACCACGGTCAAGGAGATGCTCGCGAGCATCCTGCGCACGCGCGGCCCGGTGCTGGCGACCCGTGGCAATCTGAACAATGACCTCGGCGCACCGCTGACCCTGCTCGAACTGGCCCCGGAACATACCTCGGCGGTCATCGAACTGGGCGCCTCGCGTCTGGGTGAAATCGCTTACACCGTCGGCCTGACCAAGCCGCACGTAGCGATCCTGAACAATGCCGGCACCGCTCACGTCGGTGAGTTTGGCGGGCCGGAAAAAATCGTCGAAGCCAAAGGCGAAATCATCGACGGTCTGGCAGCTGACGGCATCGCCGTGCTCAACCTCGATGACAAGGCCTTCGGTATCTGGAAGACCCGTGCGGGCGCGCGCAAAGTGCTGACGTTCGCCCTGAGCAACACTCAGGCGGATTTCTACGCCAGCGACCTGAGCACTGATGCCCGTGGTTGCCCGGCCTTCAATCTGCACACACGTGAAGGTGTCGAGGGCGTTCAGTTGAACCTACTCGGCACCCACAACGTCGCCAACTCCATGGCCGCCGCCGCTGCCGCTCACGCCTTGGGCGTGTCGCTGTTCGGCATTGCCACCGGGCTTGGCGCCGTGCAACCGGTCAAGGGTCGCACCGTCGCGCAACTGGCGAAAAACGGTATGCGCGTGATCGATGACACTTACAACGCAAACCCCACCTCAATGTGCGCGGCCGTTGATATACTCGCCGGCTTTTCCGGCCGCACCGTCCTGGTGCTCGGGGATATCGGCGAGTTGGGCGATTGGGCGGAGCAGGGGCACCGCGACGTGGGCGAGTACGCCCGGGGCAAGGTTTCCGCGCTTTACGCTGTCGGGCCAAACATGGTTCACGCCGTGAACGCATTCGGTGAACAGGCGCATCACTTCGGCACGCAAGCCGAGCTGATCCAGGCCCTCGACGCCGAGCAGGACACAAACACCACCATTTTGATCAAGGGTTCGCGCAGTGCAGCGATGGAAAACATCGTTGCGGCTCTGTGCGGGTCCAGTCTGGAGAAACATTAATGCTGCTGCTGCTAGCGGAGTATCTGCAACAGTTCTACAAAGGCTTCGCGGTCTTTCAGTACCTGACCCTGCGCGGGATCCTCGGTGTGCTGACCGCGCTGGTTTTGTCGCTGTGCTATGGCCCGTGGATGATCCGCACCCTGCAGAACCGTCAGATCGGTCAATCCGTGCGTAACGACGGCCCGCAATCGCACCTGTCCAAGTCGGGCACTCCGACTATGGGCGGCGCATTGATTCTGTCTTCGATCGGTGTCAGCACCTTGCTCTGGGCTGACCTGAGCAACCGCTACGTCTGGACTGTGTTGCTGGTGACCCTGCTGTTCGGCGCCATCGGCTGGGTCGATGATTACCGTAAAGTCATCGAGAAGAACTCACGTGGCCTGCCGAGCCGCTGGAAGTATTTCTGGCAGTCGGTGTTCGGCCTCGGCGCAGCGATCTTCCTTTATATGACCGCATCCACCCCGGTGGAAACCACGCTGATCCTGCCGATGCTCAAGGACTACAGCATTCCGCTGGGTCTCGGGTTCATCGTGCTGACCTACTTCGTGATCGTCGGTTCGAGCAACGCGGTCAACCTGACTGACGGCCTCGACGGTCTGGCAATCATGCCAACTGTGATGGTCGGCGGCGGCTTGGGCATCTTCTGCTACCTGTCGGGTAACGTGAAATTCGCTGAATACCTGTTGATCCCTTACGTGCCGGGCGCGGGCGAACTGATCGTGTTCTGCGGCGCGCTGATCGGCGCCGGTCTCGGCTTCCTCTGGTTCAACACCTACCCGGCGCAAGTGTTCATGGGCGACGTCGGTGCCCTGGCACTCGGCGCGGCACTGGGCACGATCGCGGTGATCGTCCGTCAGGAAATCGTCCTGTTCATCATGGGCGGCGTGTTCGTGATGGAAACCCTGTCAGTCGTCATTCAGGTTGCATCCTTTAAGCTGACCGGTCGCCGTGTGTTCCGCATGGCACCGATCCACCACCATTTTGAACTCAAGGGCTGGCCCGAGCCGCGCGTGATCGTCCGTTTCTGGATCATCACCGTGATTCTCGTATTGGTCGGCCTTGCCACCCTGAAGCTGAGGTAGAACGAGTGTCTCTGATCGCTTCTGACCACTTCCGCATCGTTGTCGGCCTCGGCAAGAGCGGCATGTCCCTGGTTCGCTTCCTGGCGAACCGGGGCACGTCGTTTGCCGTGGCGGACACGCGGGAAAATCCACCGGAACTGGCCACGCTCAAGCGTGACTATCCGCACGTGGAAGTGCGTTGTGGCGAGCTGGACGTCGAATTCCTCTGCCGTGCCGACGAGCTCTACGTGAGCCCCGGCCTGGCGCTGGCGACCCCGGCCCTGCAAGCCGCTGCGGCCCGTGGCGTGAAACTGTCCGGCGACATCGAGCTGTTCGCGCGTAACGCGCAGGCGCCGATCGTGGCCATCAGCGGTTCCAACGCGAAAAGCACCGTCACCACCCTGGTCGGCGAGATGGCGGCTGCGGCCGGCAAACGCGTCGCCGTCGGCGGCAACCTTGGCACCCCGGCGCTGGATCTGCTCAGCGACGACGTCGAGTTGTACGTGATGGAGCTGTCGAGTTTCCAGCTGGAAACCACCGACCAGCTCAACGCCGAAGTGGCGACCGTGCTGAACATCAGCGAAGACCACATGGATCGCTACAGCGGTCTGCCGGCGTACCACCTGGCCAAGCATCGGATATTCCGGGGTGCCAGGCAGTTCGTGGTCAACCGTCAGGATGCGCTGACCCGTCCGTTGATGGGCGAGGGCCAGCCGTGCTGGACCTTCGGCCTGAGCAAACCGGATTTCAAGGCCTTCGGTATTCGCGAAGAAGATGGCGAGAAGTACCTCGCGTTCGAATTCCAGAACCTGATGCCGGTGCGTGAGCTGAAGATTCGCGGCGCGCATAACCAGTCCAATGCCCTTGCGGCGCTGGCGCTGGGGCATGCCGTAGGCTTGCCGTTCGACGCCATGCTCTCGGCCTTGCGCACCTTTGCCGGTCTCGAACACCGTTGCCAGTGGGTGCGTGATCTCGACGGCGTGGCGTACTACAACGATTCCAAAGCCACTAACGTTGGCGCCGCTCTGGCGGCCATCGAAGGCCTCGGTGCGGACATCGACGGCAAGGTCATCCTGATCGCCGGTGGCGATGGCAAGGGTGCCGAATTCAACGATTTGCGTGATCCGGTGGCGGCCAACTGCCGCGCCGTGATCCTCATGGGTCGCGACTCCGACAAGATCGGCGCAGCCATCGGTGATGCCGTGCCATTGATTCGCGCGACCTCGCTGGTCGACGCCGTTGCGCAATGCCGCGCCGCCGCCCAACCGGGTGACGTGGTGCTGCTGTCGCCGGCCTGCGCCAGTTTCGACATGTTCAAGAATTATGAAGACCGTGGTCACCAGTTCGTCCGCGCTGTGGAGGATCTGGCATGAGCCTGTTCAATATCATCAAGCCGTATCCGTCGCCGATCATCACCGGGCGCGGCATCGACCTCGATTTCCCGATGCTCGCCGGTTGCCTGGCGCTGCTTGGTCTCGGGTTGATCATGATTGCCTCGGCGTCTACTGAAGTGGCAGCCGCACAGTCGGGCAGTCCGCTGTATTACATGATCCGCCACCTTATTTATGTGGTGCTGGGCCTGGGCGCGTGTGTCATCACCATGATGATTCCGATCGCCACCTGGCAACGTCTCGGCTGGCTGATGCTGCTCGGTGCGTTCGGCTTGCTGGTGATGGTGATCATTCCCGGCATCGGCCGAGAAGTGAACGGTTCGATGCGCTGGATCGGTTTCAGCTTCTTCAACGTGCAACCGTCTGAAATCGCCAAAGTGTTCGTGGTGATCTACCTCGCCGGTTATCTGGTGCGGCGTCAGAAGGAAGTGCGCGAGAGCTGGATGGGCTTCTTCAAGCCGTTCATCGTGCTGCTGCCGATGGCCGGCCTGTTGCTGATGGAGCCGGACTTCGGTGCCACCGTCGTAATGATGGGCGCTGCGGCGGCGATGCTGTTCCTTGGCGGGGTCGGGTTGTTCCGCTTCTCGCTGATGGTGGTGTTGGCGGTCGGGGCCGTGGTTTTGCTGATTCAGATGCAGCCGTACCGAATGGCGCGTCTGACTAACTTCGCTGATCCGTGGGCCGACCAGTTCGGCGCTGGCTATCAGCTGTCGCAAGCCCTGATTGCCTTCGGTCGCGGTGAATGGCTGGGCGTCGGCCTGGGCAACAGCGTGCAGAAGCAGTTCTACCTGCCGGAAGCGCACACCGACTTCGTGTTCTCGGTATTGGCTGAAGAGCTCGGCGCAGTCGGTTCGCTGTGCACCGTCGCGCTGTTCGTGTTCGTGTGTATTCGCGGCATGTACATCGGCTTGTGGGCCGAGAAGGCCAAACAGTTCTTTGCCGCTTATGTGGCTTACGGCTTGTCGTTCCTGTGGATTGGTCAGTTCCTGATCAACATCGGTGTGAACGTCGGTCTGTTGCCAACCAAGGGTCTGACCTTGCCGTTCCTCAGTTACGGCGGTAGCTCGTTGGTGATTTGCTGTGCCTGTCTCGGCTTGTTGCTGAGGATCGAGTGGGAGAGTCGAACCCACTTGGGCAGTGAAGAGATGGAATTCCATGAGAGCGACTTCGCCGAGGAGCCGAATCATGGGCGCTAACGTATTGATCATGGCCGGCGGAACCGGCGGCCACGTGTTCCCGGCGCTGGCCTGTGCCCGCGAGTTTCAGGCGCGCGGCTACACCGTGCACTGGCTCGGCACGCCACGCGGGATCGAGAACGAACTGGTGCCGGCGGCAGGTCTTGAACTGCACCGCATCAACGCTACCGGCCTGCGTGGCAAGGGCAAGCTGTCGCTGCTCAAGGCGCCGTTCATGCTGCTCAAGTCGGTGTGGCAGGCGCGGGCGATCATTCGTCGCTTGAAGCCAGTGTGTGTGGTCGGTTTCGGTGGTTATGTGACTGGCCCCGGTGGCCTCGCCGCGAAACTGGCTGGCGTGCCGGTGATCGTTCACGAGCAGAACGCCGTCGCCGGCACCGCCAATCGGTTGCTGGTGCCGTTCGCCGCCCGAGTGTGTGAAGCGTTCCCCGACACCTTTACTCTGTCGGACACCCGCCGTACCACCGGAAACCCGGTGCGCAGCGAGCTGTTCCTCGACACATCGCGACCAGCCCTGGCCGGTCGCAAAGCGCGTTTGCTGATCCTCGGCGGAAGCCTGGGCGCAGAACCGTTGAACAAATTGCTGCCTGAAGCCCTGGCCCAAGTCGCTGTCGATTTGCGCCCGGAAGTGTTTCATCAGGCCGGCAAAAACCACGATGAAGTGACTGCAGAACGCTACCGCGCCGCCGGCGTCGATGCGCAGGTGCAGCCGTTCATCAAAGACATGGCCCAAGCCTATGGCTGGGCTGACCTGGTGGTGTGCCGTGCAGGCGCGTTGACCATCAGTGAGCTGGCTGCCGCCGGTCTGCCCTCGATGCTGGTGCCTTTGCCCCACGCGATCGACGATCACCAGACTCGCAACGCCGATTATTTGGCCCGTGAAGGCGCTGCCTTCCTGATGCCGCAAAGAACGACTGGTGCCGCGGACCTTGCCGCGCGCCTGACAGAGGTCTTGATGCAACCGCAACGACTCGAAGATATGGCCCAAGCGGCCCGCCGTCTGGCGAAACCCGATGCCACCCGTAGCGTGGTCGATACCTGTCTGGAGGTGGCCCATGGTTGAGAATCAGAAAGCCATGCCGCAACCGGAAATGCGCCGCATCCGTCGCATCCACTTCGTCGGCATCGGCGGCGTGGGCATGTGCGGTATCGCCGAAGTGTTGTTGAACCTGGGCTATGAAGTGTCCGGTTCCGACCTGAAAGCTTCGCCGGTCACCGAGCGTCTCGAATCGTTCGGCGCACACATCTACATCGGCCACCGTGCCGAGAACGCCGCGACCGCCGATGTACTGGTGGTGTCGAGCGCTGTGAACACCTCCAACCCGGAAGTGGCGACTGCGCTTGAGCGCCGCATTCCAGTGGTGCCGCGTGCGGAAATGCTCGCTGAACTGATGCGCTATCGCCACGGCATCGCCGTCGCCGGTACCCACGGCAAAACCACCACCACCAGCCTGATCGCTTCGGTGTTCGCCGCCGGTGGTCTGGACCCGACCTTCGTTATCGGTGGCCGTCTGAATGCCGCGGGCACCAATGCCCAGCTCGGCACCAGCCGCTACCTGATCGCCGAAGCCGATGAAAGCGATGCGAGCTTCCTGCATCTGCAACCGCTGGTGGCCGTGGTTACCAACATCGACGCCGACCACATGGCGACCTACGACGGCGACTTCAACAAACTGAAGAAAACCTTCGTCGAGTTCCTGCACAACCTGCCGTTCTACGGTTTGGCGGTGATGTGCCTGGACGACCCGGTGGTGCGCGAAATCCTGCCGCTGGTGAAACGTCCGACCGTGACCTACGGCTTCAGCGAAGACGCTGACGTGCGCGCGATCAATGTTCGCCAGCAAGGCATGCAGACCTTCTTCACCGTGCTGCGTCCTGACCGCGAGCCGCTGGATGTTTCCGTGAACATGCCGGGCAACCACAACGTGCTCAACTCGCTGGCGACCATTTGCATCGCCACCGACGAGGGCGTCAGCGATGAAGCCATCGTTCAGGGCCTGTCGGGTTTCCAGGGTGTCGGCCGGCGCTTCCAGGTCTACGGCGAACTGCCGGTAGACGGCGGCCACGTGATGCTGGTCGACGACTATGGTCACCACCCGACCGAAGTCGCCGCAGTGATCAAAGCCGTACGCGGTGGCTGGCCGGAGCGCCGTCTGGTGATGGTGTATCAACCGCACCGTTACAGCCGCACCCGCGATCTGTACGACGACTTCGTCAATGTATTGGCCGACGCCAACGTGCTGCTGTTGATGGAAGTCTATCCGGCCGGCGAAGAGCCGATTCCGGGCGCCGACAGCCGCAAGCTGTGCAACAGCATCCGCCAGCGCGGTCAGCTCGACCCGATCTACATCGAGCGTGGCGTTGATCTGGCGCCGCTGGTCAAGCCGCTGCTGCGTGCCGGCGACATCCTGCTGTGCCAGGGCGCCGGTGATATCGGCGGTCTCGCGCCGAAGCTGTTGAAAAGTGAATTGTTCGCTGGCGCCGTGGCGGCGTCGGTCGAGGGGAAGTTGAAATGACTGCTGCCTACGCCAAGCTGTTTTCCACCATCGCGCCGAAAGACTTCGGCCGCGTCGCCGTGCTCTTTGGCGGCTTGAGTGCCGAGCGTGAGGTGTCGCTAAAATCCGGTAACGCCGTACTCGATGCCCTGCAAAGCGCTGGCGTGGACGCGTTCGGCATCGACGTTGGCGACGACATTCTGCAACGTCTGCTCAGCGAAAAAATCGACCGTGCCTTCATCATTCTTCACGGCCGTGGCGGTGAAGACGGCAGCATGCAGGGCCTGCTCGAAGTGGCGGGCATTCCGTACACCGGCAGCGGCATTCTGGCTTCGGCACTGGCGATGGACAAACTGCGCACCAAGCAGGTCTGGCACAGCCTCGGGATTCCGACGCCGCGTCACGCCGTGCTGTGCAGCGAAGCCGATTGTATTTCGGCGGCGACGGAACTGGGCTTCCCTTTGATCGTCAAACCGGCGCATGAAGGTTCAAGTATCGGGATGGCCAAAGTGAGTTCTGCGTCCGAGTTGATCGACGCATGGAAAGCGGCCAGTACCTACGATTCGCAAGTTTTGGTTGAGCAATGGATTCAAGGTCCGGAGTTCACCATCGCCACCCTGCGTGACCAGGTGTTGCCTCCAATCGCCCTGGGTACACCGCACACGTTCTACGACTACGACGCCAAGTACATCGCCAACGATACCCAGTACCGCATTCCCTGCGGGCTGGATGCCGCCAAGGAACAGGAACTCATGGAGCTCACGGCCAAGGCCAGTGAGGCGCTGGGTATTGCCGGTTGGGGCAGGGCGGACGTGATGCAGGACGCTGACGGGCAGTTCTGGTTCCTCGAAGTGAACACCGCTCCGGGCATGACCGATCACAGTCTGGTGCCGATGGCGGCCCGTGCGGCCGGTCTGGATTTCCAGCAACTGGTACTGGCCATTCTGGCCGCCAGTGTTGAAGACGCTAGAGGTTAAGACGATGCAAGGCGCTCAGCTCCGACATCAGCCTCCCGCACCCGGCCGCAAGCCGGTGCCACGGGGTGCCAGCCGTATGGTGGCGAAAGAGCCGATGTCCGCGCGCCTGCCGAAAGCCAATTTTGGTTTTCTGAAAAGCCTGTTCTGGCCGGTGCTCTTGGTTGTGCTGGGTTTTGGGACGTACGAAGGCGCAACGCGGTTGCTGCCGTACGCCGACCGGCCGATCACCAAGATCGCCGTGCAGGGCGACCTGAGCTACATCAGTCAGCAAGCGGTGCAGCAGCGGATCGCCCCGTTTGTGGCGTCGAGCTTCTTCACCATCGACCTGGCCGGGATGCGCACCGAGCTTGAGCAGATGCCCTGGATCGCCCACGCCGAAGTGCGTCGGGTGTGGCCGGATCAAGTGGTGATCCGCCTCGAAGAGCAACTGCCGGTGGCGCGATGGGGCGACGAGTCGTTGCTGAACAACCAGGGCCAGGCGTTTACGCCCAAGGAGCTGGCGAACTACGAACACCTGCCACAGCTGTTCGGCCCACAACGGGCCCAGCAGCAAGTGATGCAGCAGTATCAGGTGCTGAGCCAGATGCTGCGGCCGTTGGGCTTCTCGATTGCGCGCCTGGAATTGCGTGAACGCGGCAGTTGGTTCCTGACCACCGGTGCCGGCAGTTCCGGCCCCGGCATCGAGTTGCTGCTGGGACGCGGCAACCTGGTGGAAAAGATGCGCCGCTTTATCGCCATCTATGACAAGACGCTTAAAGACCAGATTACGAACATTGCGCGCATCGATCTGCGCTACGCCAACGGCCTTGCTGTTGGCTGGCGGGAACCTGTAGCGCCGACGACAGACAAACCCGCTGTCGCAAAGAATTAAGAAGAGGCAGGACCCATGGCAAACGTGCAAAGCGGCAAAATGATCGTCGGTCTCGATATCGGCACCTCCAAGGTGGTGGCGCTGGTCGGCGAGGTCTCCGACGACGGCTCGCTGGAAATCGTCGGGATCGGTACCCATCCGTCCCGTGGCCTGAAGAAGGGCGTGGTGGTCAACATCGAGTCCACCGTGCAATCGATCCAGCGCGCGATCGAAGAAGCCCAACTGATGGCGGGCTGCCGCATTCACTCGGCGTTCGTTGGCGTGGCGGGCAATCACATCCGCAGCCTGAACTCCCACGGCATCGTCGCGATCCGTGATCGCGAAGTCAGCTCGGCTGACCTTGAGCGCGTGCTCGACGCTGCCCAGGCTGTAGCGATCCCGGCTGACCAGCGCGTGCTGCACACCCTGCCGCAGGATTACGTGATCGATAACCAGGAAGGCGTTCGTGAGCCACTGGGCATGTCCGGCGTGCGTCTGGAAGCCAAGGTTCACGTGGTCACCTGCGCCGTCAACGCCGCACAGAACATTGAAAAATGCGTGCGTCGCTGCGGTCTGGAAATCGACGACATCATTCTCGAGCAACTGGCCTCGGCCTACTCGGTACTGACCGACGACGAAAAAGAGCTGGGCGTATGCCTGGTCGACATCGGCGGCGGCACCACCGACATCGCAATCTTCACCGAAGGTGCGATCCGTCACACCGCGGTGATCCCGATTGCCGGTGATCAAGTGACCAACGACATCGCCATGGCGTTGCGCACTCCGACCCAGTACGCCGAAGAAATCAAAATCCGCTACGCCTGCGCCCTGGCGAAACTGGCCGGTGCCGGTGAAACCATCAAGGTGCCAAGCGTCGGCGACCGTCCACCGCGCGAACTGTCGCGTCAGGCCCTGGCCGAAGTGGTCGAGCCGCGTTACGACGAACTGTTCACGCTGATTCAGGCCGAGCTGCGTCGCAGCGGCTACGAAGACCTGATCCCGGCCGGCATCGTCCTCACCGGCGGCACCTCGAAAATGGAAGGCGCCACTGAACTGGCCGAAGAAATCTTCCACATGCCGGTTCGTCTGGGCGTGCCGCACGGCGTCAAAGGTCTGGATGACGTGGTGCGCAACCCGATTTATTCCACTGGCGTTGGTTTGTTGATGTACGGCCTGCAAAAGCAGTCCGACGGGATCTCGTTCTCGGGCATCGGCAGCCGCGACAGCTACAGCAACGAAGAGCCACAGGCGCCGTTGCTGGACCGATTGAAGAAGTGGGTTCAAGGCAACTTCTAAAGCTTTACCGCAACACCGCAACAAAAATGCAGTAGGCGAAAAAACTAGAGAATGTAAGGAGAGGGAAAATGTTCGAACTCGTAGACAACATCCCCGCAAGCCCGGTAATCAAAGTTATCGGTGTCGGCGGTGGCGGCGGCAACGCTGTCAACCACATGGTCAAGAGCAACATCGAAGGCGTTGAATTCATCTGCGCCAACACCGATGCTCAAGCGCTGAAAAACATCGGCGCGCGTACCATCCTGCAACTGGGCACTGGCGTGACCAAAGGCCTCGGCGCCGGCGCGAACCCTGAAGTCGGCCGTCAGGCTGCTCTGGAAGACCGCGAGCGTATTGCCGAAGTGCTGCAGGGCACCAACATGGTGTTCATCACCACTGGCATGGGCGGCGGTACCGGTACCGGTGCTGCGCCGATCATCGCCGAAGTGGCCAAGGAAATGGGCATTCTGACCGTTGCGGTCGTGACGCGTCCGTTCCCGTTCGAAGGCCGCAAGCGTATGCAGATCGCCGACGAAGGCATCCGCATGCTCTCGGAAAGCGTCGACTCGTTGATCACCATTCCTAACGAGAAGCTGCTGACCATCCTCGGTAAAGACGCAAGCCTGCTGTCGGCTTTCGCCAAGGCCGACGATGTACTGGCCGGTGCCGTTCGCGGTATCTCCGACATCATCAAGCGTCCGGGCATGATCAACGTCGACTTCGCCGACGTACGTACCGTGATGAGCGAAATGGGCATGGCGATGATGGGCACTGGCTGCGCCAGCGGTCCGAACCGTGCACGTGAGGCCACCGAAGCGGCCATCCGCAACCCGCTGCTGGAAGACGTGAACCTGCAAGGCGCACGCGGCATCCTGGTGAACATCACTGCCGGTCCTGACCTGTCTCTGGGTGAGTACTCCGACGTGGGTTCGATCATCGAAGCCTTTGCTTCCGAGCACGCCATGGTCAAGGTCGGTACCGTTATCGATCCGGACATGCGCGACGAGCTGCACGTGACTGTGGTTGCCACCGGTCTGGGCGCGAAAATCGAGAAGCCTGTGAAGGTCATCGACAACACCGTTCACACTTCCATGGCTTCCGCTCAGGTGCAACAACCGGCTGCGGCCCGTCAGGAAGCGCCAGCGGTCAACTACCGTGATCTGGACCGTCCGACCGTCATGCGCAACCAGGCTCAGGCCGGTGCTGCGGCTGCCGCGAAGATGAATCCGCAAGATGATCTGGACTACCTGGACATCCCGGCATTCCTGCGTCGTCAGGCCGATTGATGGAATGTATCAGGGCTATGAAGGTGATTGGTGTTCAGCAAAGGCATGGTCTGCTATCATCGCCAGCCTTTGTTGATACCAGTTCGCAATTTGCGCTGAAGCGGCCCAAGCCATGATTAAACAACGCACACTGAAAAATATTATCCGTGCCACAGGTGTAGGCCTGCACTCCGGTGAGAAGGTCTATCTGACCCTCAAGCCTGCGCCTGTCGACACTGGCATTGTGTTTTGTCGCGCTGACCTCGACCCTGTGGTGCAGATCCCTGCCCGCGCGGAAAACGTCGGTGAAACCACTATGTCGACGACGCTGATTAACGGCGACGTGAAAGTGGACACGGTAGAGCACTTGCTCTCGGCCATGGCTGGCCTGGGCATCGATAACGCCTACGTCGAGCTCTCCGCGTCCGAAGTCCCGATCATGGATGGCAGCGCTGGACCCTTCGTATTCCTGATTCAATCGGCAGGCCTGGAAGAACAGGACGCCGCCAAGAAATTCATCCGCATCCTGCGTGAAGTGACAGTGGAAGATGGCGACAAGCGCGCCACTTTCGTCCCTTTCGAAGGGTTCAAGGTGAGCTTCGAGATCGATTTCGATCACCCGGTTTTCCGGGACCGCACCCAAAGTGCAAGCGTGGATTTTTCCAGCACTTCGTTCGTAAAAGAAGTCAGCCGCGCCCGTACCTTTGGTTTCATGAGTGATATCGAGTACCTGCGCAAGCACAACCTCGCACTCGGCGGCAGCGTTGAAAACGCAATCGTGGTCGATGCCGATGGCGTACTGAACGAAGACGGCCTTCGCTATGAAGACGAATTCGTGAAGCACAAGATCCTCGATGCCATTGGCGACCTGTACCTTTTGGGTAACAGCCTGATTGGTGAGTTCAAAGGCTTCAAGTCCGGTCATGCACTGAACAACCAGCTGTTGCGCAAGTTGATTGAGCAAACAGATGCTTGGGAAGTGGTGACGTTCGATGACGCCAGCACCGCACCAATCTCTTACATGCGCCCGGTTGCGGCGGTGTAAGTAAAAAACCTCTCTAGTTTTTTGAAGGCCATCCTCGGATGGCCTTTTTTTATGCCCCTTTTTTCAGAAGCTGTCCCGTCCTGAATAAGGT
>NZ_AKJD01000096.1 GCF_000282515.1 Pseudomonas sp. GM80 | reverse complement strand
GGCGCGGTGGCTTCTGACGGCGCCGATCATGTCGGTGCAGGCGCGGTGGCTTCTGATGGGGCTGACCATGTTGGTGCGGGCGCGGTCGCTTCCGACGGGGCTGACCATGTCGGTGCGGGCGCAGTCGCTTCTGATGGTGCCGATCATGTCGGTGCAGGCGCATTGGCGGCTGATGGCGCTGATCGTACCGGTGTCAACCGAGTTGCCTATTCGCGGGTCGGCGTCGGCTCTGATCGGGTCGCCTCCGCATTGATGACAGGCAGTTATTCCGACCAGTTCAACAGCCCTCAGTAATCATCCCTTGGCCCAACGGGCGGTTCCCACGAGCCGCCTGTTGAGCACCGCACTAGCACATTTGTGCTAATCGACCGCCTCCTCACCTGGCGTTATATTCCCCGCATCCCCGATGCTCCTCGACGTTGCCTGTTCGCAGCGTGCGGATCGTTGTGCCTGGAAATCAGAACAACACCAAGGAAGAAACACTATGAAATCCCTGATCGCAACACTCACGCTTAGCGCCCTGTTCCTCACTGGCTGTGCCACGCCGAAACAATGGGAAGCCACTGGCGGCAGCAAAAACGATGGCGTCGTCCAGGTCTCTTATGAACTGGGCCAATTCGAAAGCGGCCAGACCAGCGCCGAACAAGGCCTGACCGTCGCCGCGCAACGCTGCAAGACCTGGGGATACAAAAACGCCGAGGTCACCGGCTCCGAGAAAAACATCTGCCGCACCATGGGGCAATACAACTGCCTGCAGACCACCATCACCCAGGATTACCTGTGCAAGCGCTAGACGCTTGACCCTGTAGGAGCTGTCGAGTGCAACGAGGCTGCGATCTTTTGATCTTGCTCTTCTCATCAACATCAAAAGATCGCAGCGTGCCGCAGCGCCTACAGACCCATGGACACCTACAAGGCATTTTCGGTGAGTTCGGGCTGGCGATCGCGCAGGGCTCGCAAGGTCGCGCGCAGTTCGGCCGGGCGTACCGGTTTGGACAGAATGGCGATGTCACGGTCGTGCAGGGCTGCCTGGATTTTTTCGACGTCATGTCCGGTGATGATCATCGCTGGCACGGCCCAACCGCGTTGCCTGCGCACATCGTCGATGCATTCGATGCCAGTGGCGTGGGTGCCGAGGTCATAATCGGCGACGATGATGTCGCAGTCAGTCATCAAATCCCGCCCGCTCAGTTCAGCTTGAACTACACAGCCCCAACGCTCCAACAGCGCCGAAGTCGCGAGCAATACGTTGCGATCATCCTCCACCAGACACACCTTCAGCCCGGTCAGCAAACCGACCTGACGCGCCTCATCCCGATTGACCGCTGACTGCGGCGGTGAGGTGATCGGCAACCCGTACAAGGTCACCGCCGTTCCCCGCCCGAGCCGCGAGCGCAGGGCAACACTTACGCCGATCAACTCTCCCAGACGCTTGACGATCGCCAGCCCCAGCCCCACGCCTTCGACGTCTTTGTCACGCACTTGCCGCACCCGATAAAACTCCTCGAACACCTTGGCCAGATGCTCTTCGGCAATTCCGTGGCCTTGGTCATAAATCACAATGGCCAGCCCTGCCCCGCGCCGACGCACGCCGATCAAAACCGGCCGATGCGCACCGTATTTGAAGCAGTTGGAAAGCACGTTTTGCACCATGGTCGCCAGCAGTGCCGGATCGGTCTGAACCCAGTACGGGCAAGGTCGCAAGCGCAGCTCAACGCCGGCCCAATGTGCGGCTTCAGCGTTCTGGCGAATCAGCTCCGCCAGCCATTCGCCCAGATTCACACTTTGCAGTTTCGGCAGGACGCGACCGTTATCGAGGGTGTACAGATCGAGAATCGAGCGAAACAGCTGTGAAACATTGAGCAATGAACGGTCGATATTGTCGACCAGACGCCGCTCCTCATCGCCTAATCGTGACTCACGCAGGCACGCGGTGAACAGGCCGATAGAGTGAATAGGCTGGCGCAAATCATGACTGGCCTGGGCAAGAAACCGCGACTTTTCCAGATTCGCCACCACCGCCTCTTCGGAGGCCTTGCGCGTACGCTCCAACAGCAAGTGCGCATAAAACGGGATCACCGTGCTGGTGATGATCAGCATCAACACCATGAACGGTTGCGCCTGCCACACCGGGGTCAGACGATAAACACACACCAGCGCCAGCAACGCCAATGCCGTGGCAATCGCCAGATAACGCGAGCCATAGCGCATACCATTGCCGAGGTTGACCCAGATGATCACCGCATACAGCGGCAACGCCGCCTCGCCACCGACCACAAGGCCAAAGCAGGTGCCGGTGTAATCGTGGACCATGGCGAAAATCCGCCGCGCCGGGTAATGCCCCGGCCAGCGCGCAATCGCCTGACGCAAGCCTATCGAGGCCAGCAAAAACACAAAGATGTAGGTGACCACCGGCAGATACGTATCGAAGCGCTGGCCCGGCAAAAAACCGAGGATGAGCATGTAAACCACGGCAATACTGGCGATGATAATGCGCAGATTGGCCTGGTCGAGTTCGGTGTTTTTCTCGAACTTCATGGTTAAACATCCTTGTGCGGCAATCGTCAAAATCAAAAGGAACCTACAGGCAACCCTTGCGCTCGGTGCTAATGTGCAGGCCTTAAGCAACGCCTGACCCAGGGAGGGTCACGCCATGACCTGCCGAATTATCATAGCCGACGATCACCCGCTGTTTCGCGAAGCAATGCTGCACACGGTTCAGCGTTTGCTGCCCGAAGCCGTTATCGACGAAGCCGGTGACCTCGACGCCGTACTGGCCCTGCTGCCCTTGGGTGACGAACCCGAGACGCTGATTCTCGATCTCAGGTTCCCCGGGCTGACCTGCGTCAGCCAGTTGGCCGAACTGCGTCGACGCTTGCCGCGTACCACGTTGATAGTGGTGTCGATGGTGGATGATGAGTCGCTGATCAGCGAAGTCATGGCCGCCGGGATCGACGGTTTTATCGGCAAGAACATTGCCCCCGATGAAATCGGTCAGGCGATTCTGGCGATTCGTGAAGGTGAGGTGCTGGTGAAGTTTGCGCCTTCGGGCTTGTTGCCGCTTGAAAGCGGCGCCGCCCTCACGCCTCGTCAGCAGGACGTGCTGCGCTTGATTGCCCAAGGCAAGACCAACAAGGAAATCGCCCGCGAACTGGATATTTCACCGTTCACGGTACGGATTCATGTGTCTTCTTTATTACGCACGCTGAACGTGCCCTCGCGGGCGGCAGCCGTGAAATACGCAGGAACTCTGTAGGAGCTGCCGCAGGCTGCGATCTTTTGACTTTGTTTTTAAAGACAAGATCAAAAGATCGCAGCCTTCGGCAGCTCCTACACGTAGACGGTGTGTTATGGGTCGACTTGGGCCATCAGTTCCGGCACCGATTCCGGGCGCTTTGCGTAGCGCTGGGCCAGGACGGCACAGACCATCAACTGAATCTGATGGAACAGCATCAAGGGCAGGATCAGCACGCCAATCGTGCTGCCGGCAAACAGCACCTGCGCCATCGGCACGCCGGTGGCCAGGCTCTTTTTCGAGCCGCAGAACAGGATGGTGATGCGGTCTTCCTGATTGAAGCCAAACACCTTGCCCAACAGGGTCGAGGCCAGCAACACCAGCGCCAGCAGGATGCAGCAGACCACCACCAGCCCCAGCAACTCGATCAGCGGAATCTGATGCCAGATGCCTTCGTTGACGGCCTCGCTGAACGCACCGTAAACCACCAACAGAATCGAACCCTGATCGACGAACTTCAGCCAGTTCTTGTTGCGCCCGACCCACGCGCCGATCCAGCGACGTGCGATCTGCCCGGCAATGAATGGCAGCAGCAATTGCACGCTGATTTTCAGGATCGCATCCAGCGTCGAGCCGCCATCACCGTGGACGTTGAGCAGCAGCGTCACCAGCAACGGCGTGAGGAAAATCCCGAACAGGCTCGATGCCGCCGCGCTGCAAATCGCCGCCGGAATATTGCCCCGCGCCAGCGAGGTGAAGGCAATCGCCGACTGCACCGTGGCCGGCAAGGCGCAGAGGTACAACATGCCCATGTACAGCTTGTCGCCGATCAGCGGTGAGAGCAGCGGTTTCAGCGCCAGGCCCAACAGCGGGAACAGCACGAAGGTCAGGCCGAACACCAACAGATGCAAACGCCAGTGACCGGCGCCGGCGATGATCGACTCGCGGGAAAGCTTGGCGCCATGCAGGAAAAACAGCAGCGCGATGGCGATGTTGGTCAGCCAGCCAAAACCGACCGCGACCTGGCCGCTGGCCGGCAGAAAACTGGCGAGCAGCACAACGCCGATCAGCGTCAGGGTGAAGTTATCGGGCAAAAATCTTGGGCGAGTCATGGTGTTTTTATCCGGGGGTTGCCAGTGCGTGCCGATGACTCTAACGTGACTGAAAATTACCGACTAACGCCGAAGAGCCTTGAGATGCCGCCTAAAGGACATGACAAAAGCATCCGCCGCAGCATTCCCGGGCTGCCCAGCCTGCCGCGCCCTCTGTATGGACGCACGGAATCGCTGCCCAATCGCGCCCTGACCCGGCGCCATAGCCATCCGTGGGTGCAGTTGTCTTATGCGATTCAGGGCGTGCTGGAAATACAAACCAGCGCAGGACGCTTCGTCGCCCCGCCAGAGCGCGCCGTGTGGATTCCGGCGGGTGTGCCGCATCGGGTGTTCAGCTCGCCGCACACCGAAATGCGCAGTCTGTACATCGATTGCAGCGTCGCCGGTTGGGCGATCGACCGCTGTCATGTACTTGGCGTAAGCGATTTGCTCAGAGAGTTGATTCGCGCGTTCAGTCAGGTCCCGGTGGAATACGACCAGAGTGGCCCGCATGGACGTCTGGCCCAGGTCATCCTTGATCAACTGGCCGACGCCCCGCAGATCGATCTGATGCTGCCGCTGCCGCAGGACCCACGATTGCGGCAGATCTATCAGAGCCTGGAACAACATCCGGAACAACAGACCACGCTGAGCCACTGGAGCGAGAAATTCGGCGTCACTGAAAAAACCCTGACCCGCCTGTTCCTGCGCGACACCGGCTTGACCTTCCGCGCCTGGCGTCAACGCCTGCGCTTGCTCGGGGCGCTGACGCCGCTGGAGAAAGGCGAACGCGTGACCGATGTGGCGCTGGCCTGCGGATACGACTCGACGTCGGCGTTTATCGCGGCGTTCCGACAACAGTTTGGCGAAACGCCGGGGGAGTTTTTTCGCTGATCAACGCTCCGCGAGTTCTTCCAGCAGATCGGCTGAAGGTACGAAGTACAAGCCGCCGGTGACGGCGGTGCTGAAGTCGAGCAACTTGTCATAGTTGCCCACCGGATTGCCGACAAACATGTTCTCCAGCATCTGCTCCATCGGTTCAGGCTTGCGCGCGTAACCGATGAAGAATGTGCCGAACTCGCCAGCGCCCGGCCGGCCGAACGGCATGTTGTCGCGCAGGATTTTCACCTCCTCGCCCTCGGCGGTGGTGATCGTCGTCAGTGCACTGTGTGAATTGGAAGGTTTAACCGAGTCGTCCAGTTCGATGTCGGAGAGTTTCTTGCGACCGATCACCCGTTCCTGCGCTTCGACACTCAGCGAATTCCAGGCAGTCATGTTGTGCAGGTACTTCTGCACCAGCACGTAGCTGCCACCGCTGAACTCCGGATCTTCGTCACCGACGATGGTGAAATTGACCGCTTTGCGCCCGACCGGGTTTTCCGTGCCGTCGACAAAACCGATGATGCTGCGCATGTCGAAATAGCGGAAGCCCTGCACCTCGTCGACCACGCTGACGGCGTCGCCCAGCACGGCCATGATTTGCGTGGCCAGTTCAAAGCACAGGTCCATCTGATCGGCACGGATGTGCAACAGCAGGTCGCCCGGAGTTGACGGTGCGTGGCGCCCTTCTCCACCGAATTCGCGAAAGCTGTGCAGGGACGCCGGGCGCGGGTGGCCGAACAGGCGATCCCAGGCGTTCGAGGAAAAGCCGCAGATACAGGTCAGATTGCCTGACGGCACGCGCTTGCCGACCGACCGCACCAGCCCGGCAACATCACCGCACCAGCCTTTCACGGTTGCGGCGGCGTAGGCCCCCTCATTGAGTGTCGCGACGATAAAAATCGCGCTGCGGGTGATCGGGCTGCACACGGCTTGCGGTTCGAGAATGTCGGTTTGCATGGCTGAAAATGCCGCTCCGTAAGGGTGACACCAACGGTGCGACCCGGAAATCGAGGAAGAATCGGATGCCCCTGTTGGCCCGACACTTCGTTTTTATCGAACTCTACCGCAGAAATAAACGATTTTTCTTGCCCGCCAACGCGCCGCTAGCATGGCTTCGTCTGAGCCTAATCGAATCACAGACAGGGAGCGTGACATGCCAGCCACTCACATCAACATCGGCGAACCCTGGATGTGGGGCGCCTTCATCGTCTTTGTGCTAGCGATGCTGGCATTGGACCTGTTTGTTTTCGGTGGACGCAAGGCGCATCGGGTGTCAGTGCGCGAAGCCTTGTCCTGGGTCATTGCCTGGTGCTTGTTGGCGCTGAGTTTCGCCGCCCTGCTCTGGTGGTACCTGAACGGCACGTTCGGCGCGGATATCGCCCGGCAGAAGACTCTGGAATTTCTCACCGGTTACCTGATCGAGCAATCGCTGTCGATCGACAACATGTTCATCTTTGTGATGATTTTCACCTACTTCGCCGTGCCGCCCGAGTTGCAGCGACGGGTGCTGCTGTACGGCGTGCTCGGGGCGATTGTGATGCGCGCGGCGATGATCTTCGCCGGCGTGTGGCTGGTGTCGCAGTTCGCATGGCTGCTGTACGCGTTCGGTGTGTTCCTGATCATCACCGGGGTCAAGATGCTGGTGTTCGCCGAGCATCAACCGGACCTCGACAACAATCCCTTGCTGCGCTGGGTACGCGGGCATTTGCGCATTACCAGCGGCTTTCATGGCGAGCGGTTTTTCATTGTGCAAAACGGCGTGCGTTGGGCGACGCCGATGTTTCTGGTGTTGGTGTTGATCGAAGCGAGCGACTTGATGTTTGCGGTCGACAGCATCCCGGCAATCTTCGCTGTGACCACCGACCCGTTCATCATTTTCACCTCGAACATCTTCGCGATCATGGGCCTGCGGGCGCTGTACTTCCTGCTGGCGGACATGGCTGAGCGCTTTCATTTGCTCAAGTATGGGCTGGCGATTGTGTTGGTATTTATCGGCAGCAAGATGGTGTTGATGCCGTGGCTGCACATGCCGGTGGAGTGGTCGCTGGCGGTAGTGGGTGGGGTGATTCTCGGCTCGGTCCTGTTGAGCCTGCTCATCTCCCGCAAAGAGAACCGCGCAAACCTCCTGTAGGAGCTGCCGCAGGCTGCGATCTTTTGATCTTGTCTTTTAAAGATCGCAGCCTGCGGCAGCTCCTACACGGGTTGTTTTCACGATCCGGCGATGTAATAGAAACAGAGGGTTATTTGTCGGATTTGATGTTGGTCCAGACGCGGGTGCGTACGCGTTCCAGTTTTTGCGGCAATGGCTGGACGACGTAGAGGTTTTTCAGCGCCTCCGGCGTTGGTGTCAGGTTCGGGTTGTCAGTGATTTCTTTGTTGATCAGCGGGATCGAATCCTTGTTCGCATTCGGGTAGCCGAGGAAGTCACTGATGGGCGCGATCACTTTCGGATCGAGCAAGTTGTTGAGGAATTCGTGCGCCTCTTCGACGTTCTTCGCGCTCTTCGGAATCGCGAAGGTATCGAACCAGATTGGCGCGCCTTCCTTCGGCAAGCGCCAGTCGACCACGACACCGTTTTTCGCCTCTTTGGCACGGTTGCCGAACTGGTAGAAACTGCCCGAATACCCGATGGCCACGCAGATGTCGCCGTTGGCGATGTCGGTCATGTACTTGGCCGAGTTGAAGTAGGTCACGTAGGGGCGGACCTTGAGCATCAGTTCTTTGGCTTTTTCATAGTCGGCGGGGTTCTGGCTGTTTGGATCGAGTCCCAGATAATGCAGGGCCAGCGGCAGAATTTCCGTCGGTGAATCGAGCATTGCTACGCCGCAGGATTTGAGCTTTTCCATGTTCTCCGGTTTGAACACCAGATCCCAACTGTCGACCGGCGCGTTATCGCCCAGCGCAGCCTTGACCTTCGCCGGGTTGAAGCCGATCAGCACGGTGCCGACCATGTAAGGCACGCCGTACTGGTTGCCCGGGTCGTTCTTGCCCAGCAGTTTCAACAGCTCCGGATCCTGGTGGCTCCAGTTCGGCAGTTTCGACTTGTCGAGTTTCTGGAACACGCCCGCCTTGATCTGCGTTTCGAGGAACTGGTTCGACGGCACGACGAGGTCGTAGCCGGAGTTGCCGGTGAGCAGTTTGGCTTCCAGCGATTCATTGGTGTCGAAGGTGTCCCAGATCACTTTGATGCCACTTTTTGCAGCGAAATCCTTGGGCACCGACGGCAGAATGTAATCCGCCCAGTTGTATACCCGCAGTTCGCGTTGCTCGGCCTGGACGGCGCTGGCCAGCAGCGTCAGCCCACACACGGTGGCACCCAGAATGCGTTTCATCGTGACCATGGTTGTATCCCCAGAATGCGGCGTGAGTTCGATGGTTTTTATGTTCTGTACACGGCAGCGGCTGTAAGGGTAGCCGGGGTAAAAAGGTCCAGCGTCTAGTTGTGGTTTTGATTCTTGCCGACAGCGTAGACGGATCACAGTGGGGGATGGGCCAAAAGGGGATCGATGTGGCCAATATGAATGACCACCCGGATGCGCGAGCATCCTGCAAATCACTTGTGGCGAGGGGATTTATCCCCGATGGGCTGCGAAGCGGCCCCCCTTCAATCCAAGGGAGAACCGCATTCGCTGATTTCACGACTGCTTCGCAGCCGATCGGGGATAAATCCCCTCGCCACAGTTTTGGCTGCGGGGGGACTTAGTCTGTGTAGCCCAGTTTTGCCACCCTGCTCTGCTGCGCTTGGCCACGTGTCGCCAGGCAGTAATACAGCGGAACGGTAACCACCAGACCAACCAGCCAAGACAAGTCCGCACCATCCACCAGATTGGCATACGGCCCTACGTACAGCGAAGTGTTGGCAAACGGCAACTGCACAATGATGCCAATGAAGTAGGCAACGATCGCGTGCAGATTGAAGCGACCGTAGATGCCGCCGTCAGCCTGGAAGATCGAGGTGATGTCGTAGCAGCCACGCTTGATCAGGTAGAAGTCGATCAGGTTGATCGAAGCCCACGGCACCAGCACCAGCAACAGCGCCAGAATCAGGCCGATGAACTCGGAAATGAAATCCGCCGAAGCCCCCAGCGCCACCACGCAGCAACCGGCCAACACCACGCTCGACAGAACAACGCGCACCTTGATGCTTGGCGTCCATTGGCTGGCGAAGGTCTGGATCGAGGTGATGATCGAGAGCACCGCGCCGTACAGATTCAGCGCGTTGTGGCTGATGATATTGAGCAAGAACAGCACCATCAGAATCGGACCCAGCCACCCGGTGGACTGCTTGACCGCGACCATCGCTTCAGTGCCTTCCGGCGTCGCCAGCACGGCCACGGCGCCAAACGTGAAAGACAAAATCGTGCCCAGCGTCGCGCCCAGATACGTCGCCCAGAACGGCTTGGCGATACCAATATCGGCCGGCAGGTAACGCGAATAGTCAGAGACGTACGGCGAGAAACTGATCTGCCAGATGATCCCCAGCGACACCGTCGCCAGCCAGCCCGACAGGTTGAAACTGCCGCGCGTAAAGAAGTCCGCCGGCAAGTCATGGGCAAAGATGTAGATGAAACCGGCGAGCAACGCGCTGCCCATCACCCAGGTACCGATGCGGTTCAGCGTGTGAATGAAGTTGTAGCCGATCACGCCAATCGCCGTGGCCGCCAACGCACCGATCAGAATGCTCAGCGGCGCCGGCACCGACGGCGCGATGCCGACGATGGATTTACCGGCCAGCACGATGTTGGAAATGAAGAAGCCGATGTAGATGATCGCCGCAAAAAACACGATCAGCAGCGCACCATAGCGGCCGAACTGACCGCGGCTCTGGACCATCTGCGGAATGCCCATGCGCGGGCCCTGGGCCGACGCCAGCGCGATCACCACGCCGCCGATCATGTGCCCCAGCGCAATCGCCAGCAGCCCCCAGAACAAATCGAGATGGAACACTTGAACCACCATGGCGCCGGTGACAATGGGCAGTGGCGCAATGTTGGTGCTGAACCAAAGGGTGAACAGGTCGCGGGCCTTCCCGTGGCGTTCCGCGAGTGGGACGTAGTCGACCGTATGATTCTCGATCAACGGATCTTGCCGGGACATCTGGGACATATGCATGAACTCGAGTTTGTCTGTTCTTATCGTTGTATGAAGCCAAACCGGGGGGACTCTCTGGTCGCCCCTCAGATGCAAACCATATTATGGTATTCCAAACTTTGCACAAGACTGATCCGCTAATTTGAACGCTATCTGATCCGCCATCCTCGCTGATTCCGCACGCCTCTGACCAGGTTAAAGCCCCGTAAACATTGACTTTACGACGAAAGCAGCACGTTTATCGGTTCACCTGAAAATCCCTTGCAAAGAATGTATTACGGTATACCATCAGACCTACAAACACATAAAAACCGCGTCACACCACCCGAGGACCACCCAATGATCGATGCTGCCATCTACAAACAAGTCATGGGCTCGTTCCCGTCCGGCGTCACTGTCATCACCACGCTGGATGACGATGGCCAGATCGTCGGCCTGACCGCCAGCGCGTTCAGTTCGCTGTCGATGGACCCGGCGCTGGTGCTGTTCTGCCCCAACTACAGCTCTGATTCCTATCCGGTTTTGATCAAGAACAAACGTTTTGCCATTCACCTTTTATCCGGTAGCCAGCAAAGCGAAGCCTACGCCTTCGCCCGTAAAGGCAAGGACAAGGCGCAGGGCATCGAGTGGACGTTGAGCAAGTTGGGCAACCCGATTCTGGCCAATGCAACGGCAGTCATCGAGTGCGAGCTGTGGCGCGAATATGAAGGGGGTGACCACGCGATCATGGTCGGCGCGGTGAAGAACCTGATCGTGCCCGAGCAGGATGCCGGGCCGCTGGTGTACTGCCACGGCAAGATGGGCGCCCTGCCCGCTGTAGCCTGATCCCCTTTTCAACACA
>NZ_AKJD01000095.1 GCF_000282515.1 Pseudomonas sp. GM80 | reverse complement strand
CTGCGATCTTTTGATCTTGCCCATTAAAACAAGATCAAAAGATCGCAGCCTGCGGCAGCTCCTACATCGATTGGTGTTAGAGCATTGGTTTGCCGCCGGTCACGCCGTAGCGCTGGCCGGTGATGTAGCTGGCTTCGTCCGAGGCCAGCAGCACGTAGATCGGCGCCACTTCCACCGGCTGGCCTGGGCGGCCGAGCGGGGTTTCGGCACCGAAGTTCTGCACTTCCTCGTCGGGCATGGTCGAGACGATCAATGGCGTCCAGATCGGCCCCGGTGCCACGCAGTTCACGCGGATTTCCTTGGGCCCGAGCATCTGCGCCAGACCACCGGTGAAGTTGGCAATCGCGCCTTTGGTCGTCGCGTAGGCGAGCAGGGTGGGCTTAGGCATGTCGGAGTTGATCGAACTGGTATTGATGATCGATGAACCGGCGCGCATGTGTTTGATCGCCGCCTGGCACAGACGGAAGATCGCGGTGATGTTGACGTCGAAGGTCATCACCCATTCCTCGTCGGGGATTTCATCGAAGTTTTCGTGGGTCATCTGGAACGCAGCGTTGTTGACCAGCACATCGATGCGGCCGAAGCGCTCGACGGTGTCGTCGACCAAGGCCTGGCAATGGGCTTTTTGGGCAATGTCGCCGGGCAACAACAGGCACTGGCGCCCAGCCTGTTCAACCCAGCGTGCGGTTTCTTTGGCGTCCTCATGCTCGTTCAGATAAGCAATTGCAACATCGGCACCTTCACGGGCGAAGGCGATCGCCACTGCACGGCCGATACCGCTGTCAGCCCCGGTGATCAGGGCGATCTTGCCGGCTAGACGCCCCGAACCCACATAGCTTTGCTCACCGCAATCGGGGTACGGCTCCATTTTGCGTTGCGAGCCGGGAACGGCTTGGGCTTGTGCGGGGAAGGGTGGTTTTGGATAGTCGGTCATCGCGGGTCTCCGAGGTCTCAGGGCAGGTATGGGCGGTTGACCCGGATGGTTTGCCGTGAGTTCGATCGGATTTACGACGGTCTTGCAGACAGATGAAAAACCTGTGGGAGCTGGCTTGCCAGCGATGGCGGCGTATCTGTAGACATCCATGCTAAATGTCAGACCGCTATCGCTGGCAAGCCAGCTCCCACAGTGTTTAGTGGTGATTTCAGGTATCGCGGTGAGTCAGGGCGCGTTCCATGCGGGCGATGCCTTCTTCCAGCAGCGAGCGCGGGCAGCCGAAGTTCAGGCGCACGAACTGTTGGTGCTGGTCACCGAAATCCACACCGGCGCTGAGGCCGACTTTGCCCTGTTCGAGGAAGAACTGCTGCGGGTTGTCCAGATCCAGCGCCGAACAATCCAACCACGCCAGATAAGTCCCCTGCGGCACATTGATCGTCACGCCCGGCAAACGGCTACGCACGGCTTCAACCAGCCAGTCGCGATTGGCCTGCAGGTAGATTTTCAGCGCTGCGAGCCACGGCGCGCCTTCGCTATACGCCACGCGTGTCGCTTCCATGCCCAGCGGGTTGACGCTGTCGACCATGCCGCAACGCGCGTGGTTGACGCGTTCGCGCAGGGCGGCGTCCTGGATGATCATGAACGAAGTTTTCAGGCCGGCGATGTTGTAAGCCTTGCTCGCGGACATCAGGGTGATGGTGCGCCGGGCGATTTCCGGGCTCAGCGAAGCGGTCGGGATATGCGTGCGACCGTCGAAGCACAGCTCGGCATGGATCTCGTCGGAGATGATCCATGCGTCTTGCGCCACACAGATATCCGCCACGGCTTGCAGTTCTTCACGGCCAAATACTTTGCCGATCGGGTTGTGCGGGTTGCTCAGCAGCAGGGCGCCACCACCGTTCAGCGATTCACGCAGTGCGTCCAGCGAGGTCAGATAAGTACCGTCCGCCTGCGCGTCGAACTCCAGCTCGACCTTGTTCAAACCCCAATGCCCCGGTGCATGACGCAGCGGCGGATAGTTCGGTACCTGCACCACAACGTTCTGTTGCGGTTGCACCAACGCCTTCAGCGCCATGTTGAAGCCGGACTCGACGCCCGGCAGGAAGATCAACTCCTGCGGCTTGACCTTCCAGGCGAACTTGGCCCAGAGGTCAGCGACGATCGCTTCGCGCAAGTTGTCCTGCGCCACGCTGTAACCCACCAGCGGGTGCAGCAGGCGCTGTTGCAGTGCTTCGATGATTACCGGTGGCGCGGCGAAATCCATGTCAGCGACCCACATCGGCAACACGTCGGCCGGGTAGCGGCTCCATTTGGTGCTGCCGGTGTTGTGGCGGTCGAATAGCTGATCAAAATCGAAAGTCATGCGCGGTCTCGTCAAGGCGGGTTGATTCTGCCGGCCATGATAAACCCATGACCCTACGGGAACACACAAAACCTTGTGGGAGCTGGCTTGCCAGCGATGGCGTCGGCACATCCAATAATGTAGGTGACTGACCAACCGCGATCGCTGGCAAGCCAGCTCCCACAGGGATTGCAGTTGTTAGTGGGAGTGCCGACATGCGGCCGACGGTCGGTTTTCACACGGATCGTGTGGTCTTTGTCTACAGTGAAAAGGTCGGCAGACGCTTGCCGCAACCGTGATTGTCCAGATAAAACCCGGCACAAGTACCGGGTTCCACCTGATCAGGAGTGCACGATGGATCTCAGCCGTCGTCAGTTCTTCAAGGTCGCCGGTATCGGCCTTGCAGGCTCGAGCCTGGGCGCGTTGGGCATGGCCCCGACGCCAGCCTTCGCCGAGCAGGTGCGCCACTTCAAGCTTGCCCACACCCATGAAACCCGCAACACCTGCCCGTATTGCTCGGTCGGTTGCGGTTTGATCATGTACAGCCAGGGCGATACTGCGAAGAACGTAGCGCAGAGCATCATTCACATCGAGGGCGACGCCGACCACCCGGTCAACCGCGGCACCCTCTGCCCGAAAGGCGCAGGCCTGCTCGACTTCATTCACAGCCCCGGCCGTTTGCTTTACCCGCAAACGCGCAAACCGGGCAGCAGTGAATGGACGCGGATCAGTTGGGACGAGGCGCTCGACCGCATCGTCGACCTGATGAAAGCCGACCGCGACGCCAACTTCATCGAACAAAATGCCAACGGGCAAACGGTGAACCGCTGGCTGACCACCGGGTTCCTCGCCGCGTCGGCGGCGTCCAACGAAGCCGGTTACATCACCCAGAAGGTGATTCGCAGTCTCGGCATGCTGGGGTTCGATAACCAGGCGCGTGTCTGACACGGCCCGACGGTGGCAAGTCTTGCCCCGACGTACGGCCGTGGTGCCATGACCAATACCTGGACCGATATCGCCAACGCGAATCTGATCCTGGTGATGGGTGGCAACGCAGCAGAAGCGCATCCGTGCGGCTTCAAATGGGTGACCGAGGCCAAAGCGCACAACGCTGCGCGGCTGATCGTGGTCGATCCGCGTTTTACCCGGACCGCTTCGGTGGCCGACTACTACGCGCCAATCCGCACCGGCACCGACATCGCCTTCATGGGCGGGCTGATCAATTTCTTGCTGACAGAGGACAAAATCCAGCACGAGTACGTGCGCAATTACACCGACGTCTCGTTCATCGTCAAAGAAGGCTACGGCTTCGAAGACGGCATCTTCAGCGGCTACGACGTGGCCAAGCGCAGCTACACCGACAAATCCGGTTGGGGTTACGAGATGGGCGACGACGGCTTTGCCAAAGTCGATCCGACCCTGCAACACCCGCGCTGCGTCTATCAATTGATGAAGGTGCATTACAGCCGCTACAACATCGACCTCGCCAGCCAGATTTGCGGGATGCCGGTCGATGCCATGCAGAAAATCTGGGACGAAATCGCCACCTGCTCGATTCCGGGCAAGACCATGACGATTCTCTACGCCCTCGGCTGGACCCAGCACTCGATCGGCGCGCAGATCATCCGCAGCGCGGCGATGGTGCAACTGCTTTTAGGCAACGTCGGCATGCCGGGCGGTGGGGTCAACGCCTTGCGCGGTCACTCGAACATTCAGGGCCTGACCGATCTTGGCTTGCTCTCGAATGCACTGCCGGGCTATCTGACTTTGGGTCAGGACAGCGAGCAGGACTACGGTCAGTTCATCCACAAGCGCACGCAGGTTCCGCTTAGACCGGGCCAACTGTCCTACTGGCAGAACTACAGCAAATTCCACGTCAGCCTGATGAAGTCGTGGTACGGCGCCAACGCCACTGCCGAAAACAATTGGTGCTACGACCATTTGCCGAAACTCGACATTCCCAATTACGACGTCTTGAAAATGTTCGACCTGATGAGCCAGGGCAAGGTCAACGGCTACTTCTGCCAGGGCTTCAATCCGATCGCCGCGCTGCCGGACAAAAACCGCGTGATGGGTGCCCTGGCGAAATTGAAATGGCTGGTGGTGATGGACCCGCTGGCCACAGAGACCTCGGAGTTCTGGCACAACGTCGGGCCGTACAACGATGTGAAAAGCGCCGACATCCAGACCGAAGTCATTCGCCTGCCCACTACCTGTTTTGCCGAAGAGGACGGCTCGCTGGTCAACAGCAGCCGCTGGCTGCAATGGCACTGGAAAGGCGCCGATGGCCCGGGCGAAGCGCAGACCGACATTCGCATCATGGCCGAGATGTTCCTGCGCCTGCGCAAGCGCTATCAGGCCGAGGGCGGCAAATTCCCTGATCCGCTGTTGAAATTGACGTGGCCGTACAAGATCCCCGACGAGCCTTCGCCGGAGGAACTGGCGAAGGAAATCAACGGCAGCGCTGTCGCCGATTTCACCGATGCCACTGGCGTCGCGGTCAAGGCCGGCTCACAACTCGCCGGGTTTGGTTTGCTCAAGGATGACGGCAGCACCGCGTCCGGCTGCTGGATTTTCGCCGGTAGCTGGACTGAGGCCGGTAACCAGATGGCGCGGCGCGACAATGCCGATCCGTATGGCATGCACCAGCATTTGGGCTGGGCGTGGGCGTGGCCGGCGAATCGGCGGATTCTCTACAACCGCGCTTCGGCCGATGTGTCCGGCAAACCATGGGACCCGAAAAAACGTCTGGTCTGGTGGAACGGCAAGGCCTGGGGTGGCACCGACGTGCCGGACTACAAGGCCGACGTGCCACCAGAAGCCGGGATGAACCCATTCATCATGAACCCCGAAGGCGTGGCGCGATTCTTCGCCGTCGACAAGATGAACGAAGGCCCATTCCCCGAGCATTACGAGCCGTTCGAAACGCCAATCGGCATCAACCCGTTGCACCCGCAAAACAAGAAAGCCACCAGCAACCCGGCGGCGCGGATCTTCGATTCGGTCTGGGAAACCCTCGGCGAGGCCAAGGACTTCCCGTACGCCGGCACCAGTTACCGGCTCACCGAGCATTTCCACTTCTGGAGCAAGCACTGCAAGTTGAACGCGATTGCTCAACCCGAGCAGTTTGTGGAAATCGGCGAAGTGCTGGCGAAAGAGAAGGGCATTGCTGCCGGAGATCGGGTGCGCGTCAGTTGCAAACGCGGCTTTATCGAAGCGGTGGCAGTGGTGACGAAAAGAATCCGGCCGTTGCAGGTCAACGGCCAGGTCGTGCATCAGATCGGCATCCCGCTGCACTGGGGTTTCACCGGCCTGACGCGTCACGGTTACCTGACCAACACCCTGGTGCCGTTCCTCGGCGATGGCAACACACAGACCCCGGAATCCAAGTCATTCCTGGTCAACGTGGAGAAGCTCTGATGGAGAATCTTTAAATGGCCAGCCAAGACATCATTGCCCGCTCGGCCACCACCACCGTGCCGCCGTCGGTGAGGAATCAGGAGGCGGTGGCCAAGCTGATCGACACCACCAAATGCATCGGCTGCAAGGCCTGCCAGGTCGCCTGCTCGGAATGGAACGAGCTGCGCGACGAGGTTGGCCACAACCACGGCACCTACGACAACCCGCAGGATTTGAGCGCAGAAACCTGGACGTTGATGCGCTTCACCGAGCACGAAACCGACGCCGGCAACCTCGAATGGCTGATCCGCAAGGACGGCTGCATGCACTGCGCCGAGCCCGGTTGCCTGGCGGCGTGCCCGAGCCCCGGCGCGATCATCAAGCACGCTAACGGCATCGTCGATTTCGATCAGGATCACTGCATCGGTTGCGGTTATTGCATCACCGGTTGCCCGTTCAACATCCCGCGCATTTCGCAGAAGGATCACAAGGCCTACAAATGCACCTTGTGTTCGGATCGGGTCGCAGTCGGGCTGGAACCGGCCTGCGTAAAAACCTGCCCGACCGGCGCCATCGTCTTCGGCACCAAGGAAGACATGAAGGAACATGCCGCCGAGCGCATCGTCGACCTGAAAAGCCGTGGTTTCGAAAACGCCGGTCTGTATGACCCGGCAGGCGTCGGCGGCACGCACGTGATGTACGTGCTGCACCACGCCGATACGCCGACGATATACGCCAACCTGCCGCAGGACCCGGCGATCAGTCCGTTGGTGGGCCTGTGGAAAGGCATCAGCAAACCCTTGGGTCTGTTGGCCATGGGCGCGGCGGTGTTGGCCGGGTTCTTCCATTACGTGCGCATCGGTCCCAACCGGGTGGAAGAGGATGAACATCCAACACCACCCGACACCTCGGTGCATGTCGTTGACCCGGCGGTACACACCTTCGATCCACGCGGGGAGGACCGGCCATGAGCAACAAGACGATCCTGCGCTACACCGCCAACCAGCGCACCAATCACTGGCTGGTGGCGATCCTGTTTTTCATGGCCGGGCTGTCCGGGCTGGCGTTGTTTCATCCGTCGCTGTTCTGGCTGAGCAACCTGTTCGGCGGCGGGCCGTGGACGCGGATTCTGCATCCTTACATGGGCGTGCTCATGTTCGTGTTGTTCCTCGGTCTGGTGTTGAATTTCTGGCGGGCGAATTTTTTCATCAGCAACGACGGCAAATGGTTGCGACGCATCGATCGGGTGCTGGTCAACGATGAAGAAACCGTGCCGCCGGTGGGCAAATACAACGCCGGGCAGAAGCTGCTGTTCTGGACTTTACTGCTGTGCATGCTCGGGTTGCTGTTCACCGGGCTGGTGATCTGGCGCGCCTGGTTCAGTGCGTATTTCGGCATCACCGTGATTCGCTGGGCAATGCTGTTGCACGCGCTGGCCGGTTTCATTCTGGTGCTGAGCATCATCATTCACATCTACGCCGGGCTGTGGATCAAGGGCTCGGTCGACGCGATGATGCACGGCTGGGTCAGCCGCGCCTGGGCGAAGAAACACCATGAACTGTGGTATCGCGAGATCACCCGCGATGAACGCAACCCGGACGTGCCGGAGCGACCGATCACCAAAAAGGGCTGACTTTTGCCAACCATTCTGGAACCTGGGGAAATCGAGGCGGCGGCGAGTTCGCCGCCGTTTCTGCATCTGCCGCCGCATAATCTGTTCACCTTGCGCGCGCAACGGCTGGAGCAAATGGCCGAAGGGCATGCGCTGGCTGATTACCTGCGACTGATCGCCGGGTTGTGTCGGGTGCAGCAGCAAATATTCGACGATCCGCCGCTGACGGCGCCGTTTGATCAGCAACGCATCGAGGCGTGTCAGCAGCATGGTTTGCCGCCATTTGCCGCCGATACGTTGATCCGCGAAGACGCCTGGCAGGCGTATCTTGCGGCTCTGTTGCAACGTTATGTCCCTGATGAGCAGCCTGCCGTGGTCGATGCGCTGACGACGTTGCGGGTCGCCGGTACCGGCCAGTTACGTTCGTGGGCCGTGGCGTTGGTCAGCGGCCAATATTCAATGGTGCCGGCGCAACTGGTGCCGTTCCTCGGCGCAGCACTGCAAACGGCCTGGAGTCACTGGCTCCTCAGTGCGCCGAATCTGCAATTGAAACCCGGCGACAGCCTCAGCCAATGCCCGGCCTGTGGTTCACCGGCGATGGCCGGGGTGATCCGTCATCGCGGCAAGCACAACGGTTTGCGGTATCTGGTCTGTTCTTTGTGCGCCTGCGAATGGCATGTGGTGCGGGTCAAATGCGTGTATTGCGAGTCGAGCAAGGGCCTGGACTATTTCAGCCTTGAGGATGATCGCCATGCCGCCAATCAAGCGCCGATAAGGGCGGAGGTCTGTCCGGGCTGTAACAGTTATCTGAAACTGGTGTATCTGGAAAACGATGCCGATGCGGAGGCGTTGTCGGGCGATTTGAGCAGTCTGCTTCTGGACATGCGTCTGGCCCAGGACGGTTATCAGCGTCTGGCACCGAATCTGTTGCTGGCTCCGGGAGACGAATGATCTGAGCGTCTACACTCTGGCGCAGTGATCTGTCTCCAGGAGTGGCTGATGTCCCTGCGGTTACCTTCCATTGATGGTTTGTTGCGTCACCCGGCGTGCGTGCCGTTACTTGAGCGCTACGGACGTGAGTCGCTGTTGGCCAGTTTGCGGCAATTGCTCGATGAATTGCGCTCCGGCGTGTTGGACGGGCAACTGTCAGCCATCGAAATCAGCCCCGAAGCACTCGCCGGCCGCGTCGGCGAACGCTTGGCGCAGCAGCAGCGCAGCAACGTGCGCCGGGTGTTCAACCTGACCGGCACGGTGCTGCACACCAACCTTGGCCGCGCGTTGTTGCCCGACGAAGCCATCGAAGCGGTGCAAATGGCCGCGCGATATCCGCTCAATCTGGAATTCGATCTGGCCAGCGGCAAACGCGGCGATCGCGATGATCTGATCGAAGGCCTGATCCGCGAACTGACCGGCGCCGAAGCCGTCACCGTGGTCAATAACAATGCCGCCGCTGTGCTGCTGACGCTCAACAGTCTGGGCGCGCGCAAAGAAGGCATCATCTCGCGCGGTGAGTTGATCGAAATCGGCGGCGCGTTTCGCATCCCCGACATCATGGCCCGCGCCGGCGTGCGTCTGCATGAGGTCGGCACCACCAATCGTACCCATGCCAAAGACTACGAAGCAGCGATCAACCTACGCAGCGGTTTGATCATGCGCGTGCACGCGAGCAACTACAGCATCGAAGGTTTTACCGCGCGGGTGCCCACGGCCGAGCTGGCCGAGTTGGCCCATCGGCATGGCTTGCCGCTGCTGGAGGATCTGGGCAGCGGCAGTCTGCTCGATCTGACGCGTTGGGGCCTGCCGGCAGAACCGACGGTGCGCCAGGCATTGCTCGATGGCGCGGACATCGTCACCTTCAGCGGAGACAAGCTGCTCGGTGGGCCGCAGGCGGGACTGATCGTCGGGCGCAAAGAACTGATCGCGAAGATCAAGAAAAACCCGCTGAAACGCGCATTGCGGGTCGACAAGTTGACTTTGGCGGCACTGGAAGCGGTGTTGGGGCTGTACCGCGATCCGGATCGCCTCGCTGAACGCTTGCCAAGTCTGCGCCTGTTGACCCGACCGCAAGCCGATATCTTCGCGCAAGCCTCACGCTTGCAACCGGCGCTGGCTGACGTGCTGGGGGAAACCTGGACGGTCAGCGCCGTGCACGCCTTAGGCATGATCGGCAGCGGCAGCCAACCGGTGGCACGCTTGCCGAGCGCGGCACTATGCATGCGCCCGCAGGTGTCGAAGCGTTTGCGCGGGCGTTACTTGTTGAATCTTGAAGCCCAATTGCGCGGGCTGCCGATCCCGGTGCTCGGGCGAATCGACGACGATGCGCTGTGGCTGGACTTGCGCCAACTCGACGATGAGCCGGCGTGGCTCGCGCAGTTGCCACACTTGCAGGTCGATCGGTGATCGTCGGCACGGCGGGGCACATCGACCACGGCAAGACGTCGCTGCTGCAAGCCCTGACCGGGCAATCCGGCGACCGCCGCCCGCAGGAGCGCGAGCGCGGCATGACCATCGACCTCGGTTATCTCTATGCCGAACTCGAACCGGGGGCGGGCCTCACCGGGTTTATCGACGTGCCCGGTCATGAGAAATTCACCCACAACATGCTTGCTGGCGCGCAAGGCATTGATCTGGTGTTGCTGGTGGTCGCGGCGGATGACGGCGTGATGCCGCAGACCCGCGAACATCTGGCGATTGTCGAATTGCTCGGCATTCCCCGGGCGCTGGTGGCGATCACCAAATGTGACCGGGTCGAGGCGGGCAGGGTGGAGGAGGTTCAGCGCCAGGTGCTTGATCTGCTGGAAGCCGGGCCATTCGCCGAGGCGCCAATCGTGATTGTTTCGAGCGTCAGCGGGCAGGGCGTTGATCAGCTGCGCGAGGCGTTATTGCAGGTGCAACGTGACGTGCAGGTGCGCAGTCACGAGGGTGGTTTTCGCCTGGCCATCGACCGTGCGTTCAGCGTTGCCGGCGCCGGGATTGTGGTGACCGGCACGGCGTTGGCCGGTGAGGTTTCAGTGGGCGATAAACTCACACTCGCACCGTCCGGCAAATCGGTCAGGGTGCGCGGCTTGCATGCGCAGAACCAGACTGCCGAGCAGGCCTTCGCCGGGCAGAGGGTTGCCTTGAACCTCAGCGGTGAACGCCTTGAACTGGCGCAGATCCATCGCGGCCAATGGCTGCTGGCGGAGTGGCTATATGCACCGACTCAGCGCATCGACATCGAATTCCAGCTGTTGCCCGGCGAGCGCACGTTCGAACATTTTCACCCCGTCCACGTACACCTCGGCACGCAGGATGTCATCGCGCGAGTCGCGTTGCTCGAAGGATCGCGCCTGAGTCCCGGCGCGCGCATGTTCGCGCAACTGCTGATCAACGCGCCGGTTCACGCGGTGCAGGGCGATCGGCTGATCCTGCGCGATTCCAGCGCGCAACGCACCCTCGGTGGCGGCCGGGTGCTCGACCCGTTTGCCCCGGCCCGACAGCGCCGCAGTCCCGAACGATTGGCGCAACTTCAGGCCCTGGCCAGCAGCGAAAGCTTCGAACAGGTATTGCCGGTGTTGGTTGATCACAGCGCGGGCGGTCTTGATCCGCAACGGCTGGAACGTCAATTCAATCGCCTGCGTTCAACGTGGGCGCTGCCGGAAAACGTGCGGTTGATCGACACCCGTCAAGGCCCGGTGCTGTTCAACGTGCAGCGCTGGGGGCAGTTGAAATTCACCCTGCTGGAGCAACTGGCCAAGTTTCATGCGCTGGAGCCCGATCAAATGGGGCCGGACCGTGATCGTCTGAGGCGCTTCAGTGCGTTGCCGCTGGAACGTTCGACGTTCACCCGCCTGCTCGACGAATTGCGCGACACCGGCGCGATCACCGCCAGCGGCCCGTGGCTGCACCTGCCGGATCATCAGGTACGTTTGAATGCCGAGGACGAAATGCTTTGGCAACAACTGCAACCGGTGTTTGACCACGGCGGCTTCGACCCGCCGTGGGTGCGTGACGCGGCCAAAGCGCTTGGCCAGGACGACGCGGTGGTGCGCCTGCTGCTGCGCAAACTGGCGCGGCTGGGCCTGATGCATCAAGTGGTGCGCGACCTGTTTTTGAGTGATGTGCAACTGCGCCGAATGGTCGACGTGTTGCTCAATCTCGCCAAGGAAAATCCGCAGATCCAGGTGACAACCTTCCGCGATGCGCTAGGCTTGGGACGCAAACGCTGTATTCAGTTCCTCGAATACTTCGACCGTATCGGCCTGACCCGGCGCAGCGGCGAATCACGACAAATCCGCTACGACAACGCGTTGGCCAGCGCCGACGCGCACTGAATTCAAGGAAGGCAATCGCGCCCGGTGGCGCGGCCGGGCTTCAAACCCGGTTGGGGACGGCATCCGTTCCCGGGCAGGTTCGACTCCGGCTGCCTTCCGCCATATTTGCGAGATCAAAAGATCGCAGCCTGCGGCGGCGCCTACATTGGTAATATCCGCCAATCCTGACAATGGACTGCCGGAGATTCGCTTGAGAAGTACAACCCGAAGCACAGTGCTTTTTTTCATTCTGTTGGTGTGCGCGAATGCTGCGGCGTGGCTTTATTTCGCGGTGACACACGCCTCGGCGACGCGCGGCATGCCCATGATCAGAACCACCGAACCCTTGTACATCGGCGGAATCGATGGCGACGGCACCCGCTACGTGCTGCCCGCCGGGGCGACGCTCTATGCCGATAAGCACTTTCCGGAAGGTTTTACGCGCTACATCGTCTACTTCAATCACAAGGGCCTGATCGAACACGAAGAGGTCGAGATGAAGCCGGAACATGGCGGCAATCTGATCGACCCGCTCTGGCTGGAAAACATCGATGAAGCCACGCAGACGCCATAGATTCAGGCGGGTTTTTCAGAACGCCAATGGGTATTGGATCACCACGTAGATGCGGTCGATGTCATCGCCGGCCTGTGCGTCATTGGCGCGGTGGCTGACGTGGGAGAGCTGCACCGACAAGTCTTTTGCCGTGCCTGACTGGACGACGTATTTCAAATCAATATCCCGCTCCCAATGTTTGCCGCCATCGCCTTGCTGCGGCTGGAACTCACCGCTGTCGGCACCAAACGGGTTGTAGGCGCCGCCCTGAGGCGCATGGGTGCCGTCGATGTGGCTGCCGGAAACGTAGCGGGTCATGAAGCCCAGACCGGGGATGCCGAAGGCGCCGAAGTCGAGGTCATAGCGCACTTGCCAGGAGCGTTCGTGAGCGCCGTTGAAATCGGCGTATTTGATCGAGTTGGCGAGGTAGATCGAGTCGCCGCCGACGAAATCGAACGGCGTGTCGCCATTGATGCGCTGCCAGCCGAGCAGCAGCGCATGAGGGCCGAAGGCGTATTTGCCGGACAGGCTGAACGCAGTGTTGTCGATGGCACCAGCCAGCGCTCGGCCGGTGTCGCGGGTGTGATAAAGGTTGGCATCGAGCAACACGCCGGATTGTTTGAAATGCAGATTGGCGTAGTACTGGTGCCAGGTGTCACTCAGGTCGGAGGCGTAGAGCGCGCCGCCGAAAGCGCTGTCAGGGAACAGATCGGCGCCGATAAAGCTGATACCGCCGGCTTCGGTATTGGCGCCATAGCCGTAAAAGTCGCCTTTGCCGGATGAGCTGTCCTGATTTTTGAACGCGGTGAAGTGGCCGGCCACCAGGTTCAGATTGTCGATCTCGCGGCTGTTGAGCAGAAAGCCTGTGGCGTATTCCGGTTGCAGGCGTTTGTCTGAGGTGTCGAAGACCGGGGTTTCCACGGTCATTTCGCCGAAAGCGAGGGTGGTGCGTGAGGCCCTCAACTTGAGGGCACCGCCGGCGCTGGAATAGTCATTTTCGCTGCGCCCGTCACTGTCCACCGGCAGCAGCCCCGTGCCGGAATGGCCTTTGCCGCCATCGAGTTTCAAGCCGTAAAAGGCGTGCGCGTCGATGCCGAAACCAACCGCTCCCGGTGTGAAACCGGATGAGAAGGTGCCGATAAACCCCTGAGCCCATTCCTGTTTGTAGTTTTTTCCGGAGGGTGAGGGCGAGCGGTAGTCGTTACTGAGGAAGAAGTTACGGCTGAGCACTTCGGTTTTGGCGTCATCGAGATAACCTTCAGCGGCAGCCGTTGCGCTCAAACCGCAGAGCAGCGCGAGCAAGGTAAGGCGCGAGGGGGCGCGGTCGATCATGGTCAGTGGCCAGCAGCAATTAAGGTGACCTGGATGATCGTGAAGTTTCAGGGAACGCGATTGAGCCCATGTGCTGACTTGCTGTGGCAGTGCTGACGCCATCGCTGGCAAGCCAGCTGGGGGGGCTCAAGATCAATGGCCACGCACAATCCCTTGTAGGAGTGAGCCTGCTCGCGATGGCGGTGTGTCAGCCACATTCATCCAAGCTGATTCACCGCCATCGCGAGCAGGCTCACTCCTACAGGGTCTTGGTTGAATGAGGAAGAAACCTGTGGGAGCTGGCTTGCCAGCGATGGCGGTGTGTCAGGCAACATTTTTGTTGACTGACACACCTTTTTACCGCGTTACGACAATGGCGGGGTGCGGGGCGGGATCTGGCGCTTGTTGCCGGTTGACTCGAATGCGGCGGCCAGGCGCAGCAGGCTCGAGTCGTCGTAGGCGCGGCCAGCGAAGGTCAGACCGACCGGCATGCCGATGTCGGCCATCACGCCCATCGGCACGGTGACGGTGGGCACGCCGAGGTGGCGGATCGCGAGGTTGCCATTGGCCACCCAAATGCCGTTGCTCCAGGCAATGTCCGCAGACGCAGGATTGACGTCCGCATCCGCCGGGCCCACATCGGCGACCGTCGGGAACAGCACGGCGTCGAGGCCCAGCTTATCCATCCAGTCTTCGAGGTCGATACGCCGGGTCTGCTCCAGACCGCGCAGGCCGTCCGGCACTGTAGAAATCTCATTCCACGGAGTGATGCCGCGCTCGGCCATGCGCACGTATTCGTCCATGCCAGCCACCAGATCACCTTCACGGTTGGGCAGCGTGCCCGGTTCGTGCGGGAAGATCTTCGCCCCGTCGACGTCGACCAGACGATTGAGTTTCGGATCGCCGTTGGCGCGCAGAAAATCGTCAAACGCCCAGGCAGTCAGGTCCCACAGTTCGTGGTGGAGAAACTCTTTCGACACCAGGCCCCGGGTGAACACAGTCGGTGCGCCCGGACGGTCGCCCTCGCAATTGGAGACCAGCGGGAAGTCGGTTTCGATGACTTCGGCACCAGCAGCTTCGAGGGCCTGACGGGCCTGTTTCCACAGATCAATCACCGACTCGCGGGTGTTGATGCGCTGGCCAGTCGGGCCACCGATGCCCGGCGCCTCGCTGGTGCCCGCTTCAGGGTCGGCATTGATGAACATGCGCGGCACGGCGAAACGCTTGCCGGCCAACGCCTTGGCATCGGCTGCCAGCTCAGCGTAAGCGGCAGGGCGCACGGAGTTGACGCTGGGGATCGGCACCCACGGTTGCAGGCGCCACAGATCGCCACGGGTGTCCGGGTCTTCGGCAACAACGATGTCGAGCACTTCCAGCAGGTCGGCCATGGTTCGTGCGTAAGGTACAACCACGTCCATGGTCGGCGTCAGCGGCCAGTTGCCGCGCACCGAAATCACACCGCGCGACGGCGTGTAGGCGCACAGGCCATTGTTCGAGGCCGGGCCACGACCACTCGACCAGGTTTCTTCGGCCAGACCGAATGCGGCAAAACTCGCCGCCGTCGCCGTGCCGGCACCGTTGGACGAGCCAGACGCAAACGGCGCGGTCAGGTAATCGGCGTTGTACGGACTTTCGGCGCGACCATAAACGCCGCGCTGCATGCCGCCATTGGCCATCGGCGGCATGTTGGTCTTGCCCAGACAAATCGCCCCGGCCGCGCGCAGGCGCTCAATGGTGAACGCGTCGCGGTGCGCGACCAGATCGGCAAACGCCGGGCTGCCCGACGCGGCGGTCAGGCCCTTGACCAGATAACTGTCTTTGGCGGTGTAGGGAATGCCGTCGAGCGGGCCAAGGGTTTCGCCTTTGGCCCGGCGGGCGTCGGCGGCTTGCGCTTCGTTCAGCGCCTCGGGATTGCGTACCACCACGGCATTCAGCGCGGTCGGGGTATCGGCGCCATCGTAGGCGTCGATGCGTGCAAGGTAGGCCTGCACCAGTTCAACGGCGGTGGTCTGGCCGGACTCCAGTGCTGCGCGCAGTTGGGCAATGGACACTTCGGTGACTTCGATCATGCGGTCACCGCCGTTTGAATGTGGGTGCTTTTCTTGGAAGGGGTGTTCATATCGGTTCTCGTTGCACGGCTTTAAGCGACAAGGTTAAGACTGGCGCCTATTTAACACCAAGCGGCGCACGGAGTAATCGCCGCGATCCATCTTTGTCCGCCAATAACTACTGGACGGACACCTGCAGGAGCTGCGGCACGTTGCGATCTTTTGATGTTGTTTTAAGGTCAAGATCAAAAGATCGCAGCCTGCGGCAGCTCCTACATGGGTATTGCGCAGTGACGAAGGATTGATCTTTGGTCGCCAATAACGGCCGGGCGCATACCTGTAGGAGCTGCGGCACGCTGCGATCTTTTGATGTTGTTTTCAAGAACAAGATCAAAAGATCGCAGCCTGCGGCAGCTCCTACATGGGTATTGCGCGGTGACGAAGGATTGATATTTGTCCGCCAATAACGGCCGGGCGGACACCTGTAGGAGCTGCGGCACGCTGCGATCTTTTGATGTTGTTTTAAAAAAGATCGCAGCCTGCGGCAGCTCCTACATGGGTATTAGAGGACGCCGTACTCGCGCGCCGTGCGATCCACGGCAATCCGTGTTTTGTCGATCAACTCATCCAGCTCCGTGCGTGTGGCAATCAACGCCGGCGCCATGATCATCCGCCCCAACGTCGAGCGAATGATCAAACCCTCCTCAAAGCCAATCGTACGGCAGCGCCAGGCAATATCATTTTCATTGGCAAAACGCTTGCGACTGGCCTTGTCCTCGGCAAACTGCAACGCGGCCACCAGGCCAACGCCCTGAATCTCACCGACCAACGGGTGATTGCCGAACACTTCGCGCAGGCAATTCTGCAGATACGGCCCGGTATCGGCCTTCACTTGCGCAACCACGCCCTCATCGCGCAACGCCTTGAGGTTGGCAATCGCCACCGCCGCCGCCACCGGGTGGCCGGAATAGGTCAGCCCGTGCGCAAACACACCGCCTTTTTCCACCAGCGCCTCGGCCATGCGCCGCGACAGAATCAGGCCACCCATAGGGATGTAACCCGAGGTCAGGCCCTTGGCGATCGACAAGGTGTCGGGCTCAAAGCCGAAGGTCTGATGCGCGAACCATTCGCCGGTGCGGCCGAACCCGCCGATCACTTCGTCGGCGCACAGCAGCACATCGTATTTACGGCAGATGCGCTGAATCTCCGGCCAGTACGTCGCCGGCGGAATGATCATGCCACCTGCACCCTGAAACGGTTCGGCGACAAACGCGGCAACCTTGTCCGCGCCCAACTCAAGAATCTTGTCTTCCAGTTGCCGCGCCGCTTGCAGGCCGAACGCCTCCGGGCTGAGGTTGCCTTCGTGAGCAAACCAGTACGGCTCGTCGATGTGCGCCACATCCGGGATAGTGCCGCCCATTTCGTGCATGAATTTCATGCCGCCCAGCGCCGTCGCCGCGAGGGTCGAGCCGTGGTAGCCGTTCCAGCGGCCGATCATGATTTTCTTCTCGGGCTTGCCCATCACCTGCCAAAACTTGCGCACCGTGCGGATCAGCACTTCGTTGGCTTCAGAGCCGGAGTTGGTGTAAATCGCGTGGCTGTAGTGCTTGGGCAGCAGGCTGAACAGCAACTCCGACAGCTCGATCACCGCCGGGTGGGTGGTGTGGAAAAACATGTTGTAGTAGGGCAGTTGTTCCAACTGCGCGGTCGCGGCAGCGGCGAGATCCTTGCGCCCGTAACCAAGATTGGTACACCACAGACCGGACATGCCGTCCAGATAACGATTGCCGTCGTTGTCCCACAGTGCCAGACGATCACCGCTGACCATTACCCGCGGGCCTTCCTCGTTGAGAGCCTTCTGATCGACGAACGCGTGGATGTGGTGGGCAGCGTCAGCGGCTTGGTAATCGCGGGTAGTGCGGGTTGAATCGAATTCGGCGGACATGGCGGATCTCCGGGACATTGAGCGAGTGAGTGCAACGCTGCACGAGTAAAGTTTTGTCACCTTAAAATATTTTTGTAAAGAAAAAATTTGTCGGTGAAAAAATATCCCCGTAGGCTGGGCGCCATTGGCAAGGATCATCAGAGGCAACATGAGCGGACTCAGAGAGCGGCAGAAAGAGCAGCGCAGGGAAGTTATCGCCGCAGCGGCGCTCGAGTTGTTCAAGCGCAACGGCTTCGCGGCTACCACGCTGGAACAGATCGCCGTACAGGCCGGCGTTTCCGCCCCGACGGTGGTGAATTACTTCGGCGGCAAGCAGGAGATTTTGCTGGCGTTGCTCAAGCAACCTGACGAACAAGCCATGCGCGAGGCGCGGGCAAATCTCGACGATGCCAGCGATCCGCTGGAGGCGCTGTGCACGTTTGAAGGGCTGATGACCGATTACCAGCTACAAGCAATGCCGGCCTCGCTGTGGCGGGAGCTGGCACCGTTTCTGCTCACTGGCGAACTGGCCGAAGCGATGAGTCCATGGAACGCGGCGGTGATTGAAGAGACCAAGGCGCTGCTTCTGCATTTCCAGCAGGCCGGCAAGGTGCGCGAATCGATTGATCTCGACGTCGTGGCAACGCTGTTCAACCAGTACGCGAACATGGCGTTCATTCGTCTGGCAACACAGGAAACCCCGGACAGAGTTGCGCATGCCTTGCACATGCGCGGGGTTCTGCACCTGTTGTGTCACGGCATGCTGGAGCGCTGAGGCGAAAACTGTGGCGAGGGAGCTTGCTCCCTCGCCACAAGGGCTTCATTGCCACAGGATTCCGTGTGCATGGCAGTGGAATGCCACTGCATCAGAATCGCCACGTCACGCCACCACCAACAATATGCAGCGCGCTGTTGGGATAACTCCCTGACAGCGACTGGCCATTGCGCTTGGTTTGCTGCACGTCCATGTCGCCCAGCCAGACCAGCGTGTAATTGAGGTTGATGTCAGTGTCTTCGGCCAGTTTGTAGCTCAACCCGGTCGCCAGCCGCCAGGTCTCGTTCATCGGGTTGTCGACGGTGCGATCCTTATCCTTGACGGCGGAGCTGTCGTAACCCACGCCCATGTTCCAGCGCAGTTTCGGACTGATCTGGTTTTGCGCCCCGATCGACAGGTGCCAGGTGTCCTGATACTTGCGGTCGACCGAACGAGAGACATCACCTGCGGCTGAGTCTACCGACACGCCGATGTCGGCAAAGTCGCTCCAGTCCTGCCAGTTCACCGAACTCAGTAACGTCCATTGTTCGTTCAATTGATGGGCAATGCTCAGGGTCGCGGTCTGCGGGATGTTCATGTCGATTTCCAGCTCGTCAACGTCCAGCCGCGACAGCGCCAGATTGAGCAGCGGATTGCGAATGCCATGAACGGAAGGTGAGTCCTTGAATTCCAGTTTGACTTTACTGGTATAGGCCAGGCCGACGGTGGTGCGCTCATTCAACTGATAGCGCAGGCCGAGATTGATGCCAGTGCCGATGTCGGTGTCCTTGTACTGCAACTTGCCATCTTCCTGAAACGGCGTGCCCGGCAGGAAGGCGTTATTGTCGATGGCCATTTTTGTGTAGTAGTAGCCGTAGACCAGGCGTGGGCCAATGCCCATCGACAGGTCATCGGTGATCTTGTAGGCAAAGGTCGGTTGCATCGAAATGCCGATCAGCGTCGATTCCTGGCTGAAGTAACGGCCGGCCCAGTCATCGTCGTACTTCACACTCAGACCGAAGTTGCCATACATGCCGAAACCAATGCTGGCACGGTCATTGATTTCGTGGCTGATAAAGAAACTGGTGCCCGGCAGGATCGGCAGTGGATTGCCGCCCTCGTTGCCGGAGAAGTCATTGTCGCTGTCGCGATCAAAGCCCAGACCTCCGAGCACGGCCTGACCGGTCAGCGAAACTTGCGTGCCCTTGAGCGCGGCAATCCCGGCCGGGTTACTCATCAGCACGCTGGGGTCGGTGGCCAGCGCGGCCGATCCGGCATTGGCCAGTCCTGCGCCTTCCTGGCCCGCTTCATACAGATCGATACCGCCCGCCAGCGCCTGACCGGTACTGCCCGCCAACGCAAGAATGATCAGGGAGTGCGTGGTTTTCATCCGGTACTTCCTTATAAATGGACCTGCATCAGTTTTAGACGTGCTTTGGCCCATGCACCAGTCAGCGCAGTCGTTTGTTCCGTGCGGCGCCTCGCAAGGTGACGAAAAACCGCCGATCCCTCAGATGTGTTCTAGGCTCAGCCAACCGGTCAAAGGCTCCCTCAGGAGAATCGTTATGGAAGAAAAACCGCTGCTGGTCTTCAACAATTCCCGAGCGCTGCTGGACGTGCTGATCCGCGCGGGGCTGATCGCCACCCTGGTATTGTTTTGCTTCGACATCTTCCATCCGTTCCTCAACGTCATGCTGTGGGCGCTGATTCTGGCCATCACCCTGTATCCGTTGAATCAGACACTGGGACGCAAACTGGGCAATCGCTACGGTTGGGCGGCGGTTATTCTCGTGCTCTTCGGGCTGCTGATTCTGATGGTGCCGCTGAGCCTGCTCGGCGCCTCGGTTGCCGATTCAGTGAAGGTCGGCATGCACACGATGGAGGCGGGCCAATTCGAGATTCCGCCGCCACCGGCCAGCGTCGAGAGCTGGCCATTGATTGGCGCGCCGCTGTTCGGCATCTGGCAGCATGCCTCGCAGGATTTGAGCTGGGCCTTCAAAGAGCTGGCGCCGCACCTGAGCAACTGGGGCAAAGTGCTGCTGCACCAAGCGGCCGGTGTCGGCGCGGGGATTGTGGTGTTTGTCGTGGCCTTGATCGTTGCCGGCCTGATCATGAAAAACGGTGAGCGTGGGCACCGCACGGCCGTAGCGATCACCACACGGATTTCCGGGCCGGTACGCGGGCCGCAAATCGCCGAGCTGTGCACTTCGACCATTCGCGCCGTGGCGCAAGGCGTGGTGGGGATCGCGTTTATCCAGATGCTGCTGATCGGTGTCGCGCTGGTGATCATGGGCATTCCGGCCGCCGGCATTCTGGCGTTGATGGTGCTGCTGCTGGGCATCATGCAATTGCCGGTTCTACTGATTACCGTGCCGGTGGTGATCTATGTTTTTGCGCAGGATGGCGTCAGTGCCAGCACCGTCATCTTTACGGTGTGGATCATTATTGCCGGGCTCTCCGACAACGTGCTCAAACCCATGCTGCTGGGGCGCGGCGTGGCGGTGCCAATGCCGGTGGTGCTGATCGGCGCACTCGGCGGCATGGTCACCAGCGGCATCATCGGCCTGTTCACCGGCCCGGTGATCCTCGCGGTGGGCTATGAACTGTTTATCGGTTGGGTCTATCAACCGGCCGATGTCACCGAGGTACTGGACGACACCCGCCGAGAAAATTTGCCGTGACACTTGTTGGCGGGCGGGAATCTGACAACCGTTCATCGCTCAACTACGCTGGCTTACGTATCCCTCTCTGACACTTGGGCGTAAGGAAACAGGCGCATGCGAAGCAGGCTGCTGGCGGTTTGGATAGTGGTGTTCGCGGCGCTCTGGAGCGGGCTCGGCTGGGCGGTCGATGACGGGGCAAAAACGGCGGGCGAAGCGGTAGAGCTGAAGGTCGCCAACCGCAGCATCATGCTGTTTCGCGCGACCATTCTGGGGGAAGCACCGGCCTCGCGGGTCAAACGGGCAAAAATGGTCATCAGCGAGGCGCTGGATGAAGATGCGGCGCTGAACATCACCACCGACGCGATCCAGAACAGTTATATGGTGCTGATCGGCGACAAGCGTGCCTTCATCGTCGCACCCAACGACATCGACAGCCTCGAATACTCTTCGGTGCAACAAGCCGCTGAAGGCGCAGCGGAGAAACTGCGTCAGGTGGTGACTGAAACCCGTGAAGCGCGCAACCTGCAGATGATCCTGCGCTCACTGGGGCTGGCTGCCGTGGCCACGCTGGTTTACCTCGTGTTGCTGTGGTGCCTGGCGTATCTGCGCCGCAAGTTGCTGGCCAAACTCCCCGCGCTGATGGATCGCCACACCCAGGCGCTGAAGGTCGGCCGGGTGCAACTGATCGATTCCAACTTCCTCTATCCGCTGGTCAGCCGCTTGCTGCTGTTGCTGCGCTGGCTGGTGATTTTGCTGTTGACCTATGAATGGCTGGGTTTTGTCCTGTCGCGCTTTCCCTATACGCGGCCGTGGGGCGAAAGCCTCAACAATTACCTGTTCGAGCTGGCCGGGTATCTGTTGCAAGGCATTGTCGGGGCGATTCCCGGACTGGGCGTGGCGCTGGCGATTTTCTTTATCGCCCGTGGTGTCACCGCGTTCACCCGGAGAATTCTGCGCCGTATGGCCACGCCGGGCACTTTCAGTTGGCTCAATCACGAAACCCTGCAACCGACCCAACGCCTGACCGCGCTGGCGATCTGGTTGTTTGCGCTGGCCATGGCTTATCCGTACTTGCCGGGAGCGGGCACAGATGCGTTCAAGGGGTTGTCGGTGTTGATCGGCCTGATGATTTCCCTCGGCGCCACCAGCGTGGTCGGGCAGGCCGCTGCCGGTTTGATCCTCACCTACACACGCACGTTACGCCCCGGCGAGTTCGTCAAAATCGGCGAATACGAAGGCACGGTCACCGAACTGGGTATGTTCACCACGCGGATTCGTACCGGTCTGGGTGAAGTGCTGACACTGCCCAATTCGATGATCACCGGCACGGTCACCAAAAACTATTCGCGCACCGTGCAGGGCCCGGGCTACGTGGTCGATACCGTGGTGACCATCGGTTACGACACACCTTGGCGCCAGGTCGAGGCGATGTTGCTGGAGGCGGCGCAACGTACGCCGGGGATTCTCGAAGACCCGCCGGCGCAGGTGTTCCAGACGGCACTCTCGGACTTCTATCCCGAGTACCGATTGGTCGCACAGGCGATCCCGAGCCAGCCGCGACCCCGTGCGGTGTTGCTGAGCATGCTCCACGCCAATATTCAGGACGTATTCAACGAGTACGGCGTGCAAATCATGTCGCCGCACTATCTGGGCGATCCACAACAAGAGAAATGGGTACCAAGGGACAAGTGGTACACCGCGCCAGCTCAAGAACCGAAGGATCAGTGACCGCCGTTCATAGGGAGTTCGCCCCATGCAGGAATTCATCCTCCACGCCTTACGCACTGACCCGGAAATCGCCGTGTTTCTGGCGATTGCCCTGGGGGTGTTTATCGGCCGGATTCGCATCGGCAGTTTTCACCTGGGCTCGGTGGCCGGTGCGTTGCTGATGGGCTTGCTGATCGGCCAGATCGGTCTGGAAGTGCCGGCGGGGTTGAAGTCGGTGTTTTTCGTGATGTTCATCTACGCCGTCGGTTTCAAAAGTGGCCCGGAGTTTTTCGGCAGCCTCAATCGTGGCACGCTGAAACTGGTGCTGCTTTCGGTGGTGCTGTGCGCGACGGCGCTGGGGGCGATTTTGCTGATGTACTCGGTGTTCGATTTCGACGCCGGATTTACCGCCGGGCTAGGCGCGGGCGCGCTGACCGACACGGCGATCATGGGCACCGCGACCAGCGCGATCAATCAACTGACGATTGATGCCGCGGCCAAGGCTCAGCTCAATAGCCACATGGCAATCGCCTATGCCATTACCTATCTGTTCGGCACCATCGGCCTGATCGTATTTGTCGGCAGCATCGCGCCGAAATTGCTCGGGGTGAACCTGCGTGAATCAGCGCGTGAACTGGAGCTGGAACTGGGCATCGCCAAGGAAGAGGAGGCGATCACCGTGCCCTATACGCGCATTGTGGTTCGGGCGCATCAGGTCGCCAGTAACGGCCAGGCGGATGGTCAGCGCATCGTCGATTTTGAAAAGCTGCATGACTCATTGACGGTGGAACGTGTGGTGCGCGCCGGGCAGATCATCGAGCGCGATGAACACTTCGTCCTGATGGCCGGCGATGTGGTGGGCGTGTATGCCTTGCGCGATGCGGTGGGCACGCTGAGTCACTGGGTCGGACCGGAGATCGATCATCCCGAGTCCTTGTCATTCCCGACGCGCGAAGTGGACATCGTGCTGACCTCGGCGGAGTTTGCCGGCAAAACCATTCATGAAGCGAAAACCCGATTGGCCAGCGATGGGCGCCTGGGGTGCTTCGTCAACACCATCTCCCGTCAGGGCTACGAGCTGCCCTTGCTGCCCAACACGGTGTTACGCCGTGGTGACGTGCTGACGTTGACCGGGCGCACGGCCAGTGTCGAAGCCATCGCCAAGCGTCTTGGACGGATTCGCAAGAACAACTACAAAAGCGATATCGCCATGCACACATTGGGCATGGTGCTCGGTTCACTGCTGGGGTTGTTGTCGACGCACGTCGGCATGATTCCGGTGGAACTGGGCATCGGCGGCGGGGTGCTGGTCGCCGCATTGGTGATCGGCTGGTACAACTCCCGCCACCCGGAAATCGGCGCGTTGCCACCGGCGGCGCAGTGGGCGTTTTCCGAGTTTGGCTTGACCGCATTCGGCGCCGTGGTCGGTTTGCTGGCCGGGCCAGCGGCGTTTGCCGCGATGAAGGAGCAGGGCCTGGCGTTGTTGTTGTCTGGCGCGGTGGTGACGATCTTGCCGCCATTGGTGGCGTTGTACTTCGGCCGCTACGTGCTGCGCTTGCACCCGATGATCCTGTTTGGCGCTCTGGCCGGCGCACAGACGGAAGCGGCGTCGATGAACAAGATCATCGAACAGTCGGGCAGCAACACCCCGGTGATCGGCTTCACCGTGTGCTACGCCATTTCCAACGTCTTGCTGGCTGTGTGCGGCCCGATCATCATCTTCGTGGTTGCCGGCTAAACCAAAACATTCCCACAACCCCTGTGGTGAGGGGATTTATCCCCGATGGGCTGCATGGCAGCCCCGAACTTTTTGGCCCGGATCATCAGGTAAACCGTATCTGGCGGATTTGCGACTGCT
>NZ_AKJD01000094.1 GCF_000282515.1 Pseudomonas sp. GM80 | reverse complement strand
ACAGTCGACGGTTTTCAAGTCCATATATAAATCAAGTAATTTCAATAAGTTATGACTCGAACTGTTCCGCTTTGATTATGGAACATTTTTGTGCCTTCGGCTCAGGTTTCCTCGCAGTTCTCTTCAACCTCATAGGCAACAGTTTTGGCAGCGATGCATTCGGATCGTGATCATGCATAGCGCCTCTGCGGATCAATTTAGTGATGCTTTCACCGAAGCCGGCCAGCGTGGGCTTTGATTTTGATCGCGCTACCTCGACATCGCGCACTTAGTCCCTGAAGGGCTTGGGGTTATTGAATCCGACGCTCTTGCCAATTCGATTTCGGCATCAGAAGATGTGGTTGGAATTATCGCAGCGATTGGATGTTGACCGCGGTACGTTTACAGGAGGTAAACGATATGAGTTCGGCTCTGCATGACTACCAGCAATTCCTAGCTTGGCTTCATGTTCCAGAACGCGGTTCTACCGAAGACACTCGACGCTTTGCAAATCTGGTCGACCAAAACTTCGACACTGTGGCCGCAAACTCGCGTGCTTTGAGCCGCCGATCGGTGGTATTGGCCGCTAAGGCTAGAGAGTCTCTGCTCCAGACAGATTTCACTCCTCCCGCAGTTGCTGGGGCGATTACTGTTGGCCAGTGGGCGTGGAGCGCATTGGATCGTCTAACCGTCGGCCCTTTTCGTGGCTTCCGAGTGGCTGAGACGTTCAACTTTCCTCAGCGAATTACCATGTTCTACGGCCCTAATGGCAGCGGCAAAACGAGCCTTTGCGAGGCGTTAGAGCTGGCACTTTTGGGGGGCGTAGATGAGGCGTCGGCTAAGCGAATCCCTCCTCAGCGCTATTTCGCGAACCTTCACGAAAATAGGTATGAAGCCCCCGTCCTCGCTGCGCGAGGTGCGGACGGTCAGGTGTCGACAGTGCAAGCGGACTCAGAGGCCTATCGATTCTGCTTCGTTGAGAAAAACCGCATAGATAACTTTTCGCGAATTGCTGCTAAGAGCGCAGGCGAAAAGAAGGATCTGATAGCGGCTTTGTTTGGTATGGAGCAGTTCCATGACTTCGTCACTAACTTCAACGAGTCGATGGACCAGCAGCTCGACCTGGTTGCGATCAAACAGCAAGAGTTGGAAACACAGCGTGCAGCGCTGCAGCGCGATCAAGCGACAATAAATGGCGAGCTCCAAGCAGTTCAGGCAATCGCGCAAGAGGAAGCTGCTTATGCCGGAGCTTATGCTGCCGGCCTTTCGTACCAGCAGCTTCTTGAACTCATAGGCAGCGATGCAGCTCCAGGTCGTCTGCATTACCTCAATGCGCAACTGGATGGGCCAACACCAGGTGTTTATGGCGTTAGCAACAACGCGTTAGCTATGGCATATCAGGCTGCTGATCGTGAGCAGGAGCGGCTTGAGGATGTGGACAAAAGGCTCACCGCAAAGACTGGTGAGACCTCATTCCAAAATCTGTACAACGCGGTTCTTGGCCTACAAGCCTTGTCGCCCGATAACTGCCCCGCTTGTGGGACGCCAATCAATGGTGACTATCACGTTGTACGTGACCCATACGTGCAGGCACGTAACGGTCTGGCTCAGCTTCAAGAGCTCGCCAACTTGCAGGCTGAAAAAAACACAGTGCGAGGCGAATGGGAACGTGCTTCCCGAGGTTTGGAGGGGCTTTTAACTGCCTTCGGTCAGCGAGTTAGTGCCCACCCTGATCATGCTGATGACAGGTTGCGATATCTCGCATCACCTGGTGCTGACCACAGTAATGCCTGGTGGAAAGCGAGCGGTGTAAAACAAGGCGATACGCCTTCGATGGCGCAACGGATCATCGACTTAGCAGCCGAGTGCGAAAGGATTGATGCTCAGACAAACCAGGCACTGGCAGATCGCGCGGCACTGGCACATGAACGCACTCGACTCGTTCAGGCAGCGCAGGCTGTAGCAGGTTTTCAAACACGCCGCGCTGAGGTGGCCCGACTAGTTGGCATAGCTAGACAGACAATTGCCAACTTTGACCAAGCAAACGCTGCGCTCATCGATGCAGTGCAGCAAGAGGCAGTGCAGCTAGCACTCGGTCGACGCATTAAAGCGGCCTATGACGAATTCTTGAGGCTACTCAGGCAGTTCAGATCAGAGCTGCCCGGTGCGCTCATAGCGGGGCTTAACACTGTCGCTCTGGAGATCTACAACGAGTTCAATAGACGCGATCATGACGGCGACAAGCTAGCGGCACTTTATCTGCCGACCAACGAAGACGAGCGCATCGGGCTGGCGTTTCGCGCTGCTCCAGAGACCAGGGTAGATGCGTTGCACGTCCTCAGCGAGGGGCATGTTCGTTGCCTGGGCGTTGCAATCCTTCTTGCAAAGGCACTGCATATTCAGGCGCCGACGATCATCTTTGACGATGCGATCAACGCGATTGACACCGAGCACCGTGAAGGCATCAGAGAGGCGATTTTCCAGAGCGATCGCTTCGCAGCAACTCAAATTATCGTCACGTGCCACAGCAGCGAATTCATCAAGGATCTGCAGAATCATGTCGAGAGAGGCCAATGGACGGCTTACTACTTCATGCCCCATATCGGGGATCACCGGCCGCGGGTAAGGGGTAACGAGAACACCTTCAACTATCTGCAGCAAGCCCGTGCTGCTTTGGACATTGGTGACTGGCGCAACGCATTGGGCGCATCCAGGCAGGCACTGGAAATGCTTACGGACAAGATTTGGAAGTGGCTCGGCAAGAACGACCTCGGTGTAATAACCCTGCCGCTAGCCGGCCGCGGGGCGGAGCCAAATCTGAGAAATCTCTGCGAGGCTTTGAAAAAGCGGCTCGATGACGCCAGAACATTCGTGCATCAGGACAAACCAGGCGTCGTTCAGGGGCTTGGAGAGGTAATAGGTGTTCCGGTTCAATCGAACGTATGGACGTATCTAAACAAAGGTATTCACGAAGAGGCTGACAGAGATGACTACGATCCGAACCTCGTCCTCACCATTGTGGAAACCCTTGAAAGGATGAATCAGCTTGGGCTTGGCTCAATGCCTGTTGCTATCGCTGGAGCAGCCCAGGCGGCAGTTGTGCAAGCGGTCGCCGATGCTGCTAATCCGCGATAATTGTCCGTCGTCATTAGTAACCCTGCGGCACATACAGAAGAAGAGACATTCTCTTTCAGTGCTGTCGACGACCCCCGGGAGTTGCGTATGGAGTGCTTTAGAGTCGACGAAAGTGGCTATACCGGATTTGACCTGCTGAACCTCGAGCAGAGGTTCCAAGGGGCCGCTGCCATTGCCATTGATGATGATCAGGCCAGACGCTTGATCAAAGAGCACTTTCCTAAGCTACAAGCGGAAGAGCTCAAGTACCGCGCTCTGTCACGCCGGTCAGCCAATCACCCACGGCTTCTGGCGTTAATGCGCGATGTCCTGACCCATCACAAGTGCGTTACCTACGTCTGTGACAAGCGCTTTTTGCTGCTGTTGATGTTTCTGGATTACGCAGTTGAACCGTACTACTACGAGCGCGGATGCGACTTTTATAAGGATGGTCAGAACTATGCGCTCGGGTCGCTGCTTTATGTGGCGGGCCCCACTCTTCTCGGAGAGACAGCCTTTAGGCTGATGCTCGTTTGTTTCCAGCGCGCCGTAAAGGAAAAAAGCCCAGCAGCACTTGCTGACCTCGTAGCAGCTGCTCGCGCCACTCGCTGGCAGGAACTACCGGAGGCGTTGGGGCCTTTGGCGAAGTATGCCGCGCCGGAATGCCTTCAAGCGATCGCCACATCAGGTGTCACCACTGACGCCGCTTTTGTGGTGTTGCAATCGCTAATAAGCCGGATGGAAGTCATGGCTGATGGTCCATACTTGGTTGAGCATGATCAGTCCAAGAACCTGCTCTCTTACCATGACTTGCTGTTGCGCTTTATTAATCACAAGGACGAGGTGACATTTCGCCAATCGGAGATCGCAAGCCTCACCTTTCCACTCAAGCTCCAGTCAGTGACGCAAGTCGACTCGAGGACTAGTCCTGCAGTACAGCTGGCGGACGTAATGATTGGTGCTGCCATTGAGGCGACTAACACGCTTACGGGACAACGCGCCGGAGGGTTGAGTCCGCATGATGTTATGTCCCTCTATGCGGATCATCAGATAATCCACATGCTGCCCTCGACGGACTTCGAAGGTCAGAAACGTTTCCGCCAGGGTACGCAGGCCAATGAGGTCATAGATTATTTTGGCAAAAATCTCAGTAAGCCCTAAGTGATATTCCGCTTCGGGTCGAAGGCTGTCTCATCAGGCGACTTCTTCTGGCGAAAAGGTGTCATTGACAAGGTATCGCAGTGAATATTTGTTGTCGCAGAAGTTGTGGAGTTCGAATCTCTCCTTCACCGCCACATTCAGTAAACGCAAACCACTGATTTTGCTAGAGAAAGTCAGGGGGTTGTGGTTTTTGGCATGCGAAAAATGGCCATATGGGACTGAGATGGGACTGGGGCGCTATTTTGGTGAGTAAATAATCCGGATGGGTGTCTGCCTGTGTCTATGTTAATCAGGCCAGCGGCGATGAAAATTCGCAGCTCCTTTCAACTCTCCATTGATCTCAAAGCTGTCGCTCACCACGCTGTTGGGGTCGTGGCTGTGCAACGTTGAGATGTAATACATACCGTAAGGTCTGGCCAAGCATTTGTAGCAATAACATCATGGGCGATCCATAATCCGTTGATTGTATGCAAACCGGGAGCACTGAAAGGGGCGAGAAAGTAAGTGAGCTGACTATATTAGATAAGATTCTCCCGATTTAAGCACTGCTGTTGTATCGGTTTTTTATTCCAAGGTCCATCAGGGTGCGTTGCATTGATTCGGTAAGTGCTATTATAAATTAGACTTAAATTAATAAAATAAATACTGCATGGAGTTAGCGGAATATGTCGGCGAAAATTATCAAGAAATTCCCAAAACGATTTGAGTTGAATGAAGAGACTCTGCGAAGAATTTATTCTGATATTAAGAAGAGGGTTCCAGAGGAGAATCACAAGGACATAATTTTTGAAATTTTTCGAGAAGATTCTCTGGTATATAGAACGTCTGAAGTAGACCGTATATTGACTGAGGATAACGACTCAACGCGGAAAATTAAAAACATCAAGATTGAGTATGCAGACCCCAGTCTGCTGCTCGAAATATATTTTGACTCAGAGCAAGGCGTTGAGTTTACCGTTTCTGGCGAAGTGAGAGATGATGTGTATCTGCTGGCCTCTGAGCTTAAAGAATACATACAGAAAGAAGTTTGCAATATACCGAGTCTCAATTTTTCCAATCAAAAATCGGTCCTGTTGATTTTTACATCGCTTATGCTAGCTTTCTTTATATATTCTATGATGAATATGGCACCACAGCTGACGGACACAGAGACATTAAATTCCATACTTGCTAGTACAAGTGCAAATGAAAAACTTGACTACCTTATCAAGTCAAGGGAAGTCAAGATCAAGATTCCAACTTTCTTCTATGTAATGATGATGTTTCCTGTGATGATCATTGTCTTAACCGTAGTGCCGTTTAAAAAGGTTTTCAATTATCTTTATCCAGGAAATGTATTTTTGTTCGGGAAGCAGGTTAGTGTGATTGCTAATCGAAGATCAACTGCGAAAAATTTTTTCTGGGGGGGGTTGATTGCGTTTTTGATTGCAATTTCTACCGGATATTATTTTTTCTGGTTGGCCAAGTAATTGTGTTATTTGTCCGGCTCGCTATTGGAGGCAGACGTACCTGCTCTTTTTTCAGCGGAGATTGTGGGAGCAGATAAAAAACTTGTTTGTTTCTAGCTATCCTAGCGGCGCTTTCAACACGTAGTGCCGCCTTTGCGTTCACTTCAAGGTCCCAGTTGAAGTGAACATTCCAACCTTGGCGTCAGATGAACTAAGCTTTTGAATATCTTTCAAGGATGACAGCCATGCCGAATAATCCAGACTGCAACATTGCAACAGCCGATGCCTTGACATTACTCCTGCACAACCACCATGCCCTCGGTGCGGCGATCGAAGAGATTGCCCAGTGGATCTCAGATTCTGGTGCAGACAAAGTCGCCGATAATGCCGTTTCAGCCTTGGAAACGCTGGATAGAAATGCGCAAGCGATCACCGACGCGATCATGCGACTCAGAAATTCATAAACGGCCTACCGATTGACAGAATTCCAGCCTATGTTCAATCGGCCCCCACACCTAGTCCCAGTGTGGGGCCTTTTTTGGGCAGCGTGCATACCAGTCCTATAGGGGCTGGTCTACCATTGTCTGACTGTCTGGTTGATGCCTGCATCGCCATTTACTCCAACAGGGAACAACCGTGCATGTCTGAAGTTTATGAGTGCGTGGTAACCGTAATGGGGATCGCCCATTATCTCGGGCAGGGTCCGATCGAGCGAACAACGCTCGAATGTCCAGTTCGCTTGAGCGATGCCGGAACTGGACGCGCCAGCATTGAACTGCAGCATTATTTACAATGACCCAAGTCCGACGACCTGCTGCGGGTAATCCTTCCTTACGGGCACGTACTGCAGGGTAATTGATCGACGGCTTTACTGACCCGGGAGGCGGCTGGCCGCTGATCAATGTCGGGTATTCGAACTGACGCCTGAGCCGTCGGCGAACACCATCGGTTGGAAATGGGAGTAAGCATGGCCGAACCATTGGCCGCACTGAACCTGCCGAACGCTGTGTAGTTCCAAACTCTGGAACTTCTGCACCAATTTGCCCTGGCGAACACGACGGACATCCGTCTGCCTTGCCTTGAAATGCGGGCTTCCGGCGGCCCGAATTCTTTCCGCAATTTCTTTTGAGGTCCTGGTTTCACTACCCTAGAACGAACAAGGAAACTGTGTGATGCGGAAAAATAAATACTATAAGCATATGATTTATAAGGGAAAAATAATGGACTTAAAATCCCCCGCTCGTAAGGGCGTGCCGGTTCGATTCCGGCTTCGGGCACCATCTTAAAATCAAGGGTTTGCGGGCGAAAGCTGATGCAAGCCCTTGTTTGTTTCCGCTCGGTTATTTTGATGTGGGTGCGCAATTCACTTGCTAGGCATTACTTTTTGCCTTTCGATCGTGGACGTACGGCTTGGTCGTCTGTGCGCCGCATCAAAACTGTTTCGCCCTTTCTATAGCTGATGCCAATCGCGCGTCATCTTTTGCCAGGATTAAGGCTGCATCAAGGATGAAAATATTATTCGCCGCGTCGTTAGCGCTGGTAACACTGGTTCAAACCTCATTGTCCTTCGGGGATACGGCCAATGGCAAAGCGCTCTATACACAGAGATGTGCCATGTGTCATGGAGCCGAGATTAAAGGAACCGGCCCGCTGGCCCATAAAAGCAATCCGCCTACGCCTGACCTGACCACTTCTGCCTTCAAGAAGCGACTCAGTGATTATCCAGGCGTTATCGTGTCATCGATCATACTTCGCCCCAATGGGGACTTGATCCCCAAAGCGTTGCGAGAGAATGGTGTAAAGCTGGCGCCCCATGCTTGGACTGTTAATGATCTACGAGATCTGAATCAATACATGAGAGGTGTGATTGTTAAGTAGGTCAAGTTACGTAGAGAGCGCAAACTCGCGTGAACACGATCGGAAACGAACAAGTTAAAAATTGTCAGTGAACAACTAACGCAAATGGGCCGATTTTATCGGCCCATTTTTTATGCAGGTTTAAACGTACGCTTGCCGGGCAAAGCCACGAGGCAAGCGTTGCCGTCCGGCCATCGCGGCCAGCCGTTCAGTCCACTCCGCGCGCCAGTTGACGGCGTGGTGCGTGGTTTTTGCCTGACGGGCGACACGGCGTGCGTTGTTGCGTTGATCTTTTCGCGCTTGTTTGTAGGCATCGGTGCTGCGGCAGCTGCGGCATTTCACGCGATTGAGTTCGCGACTGGCAGTGAGGTGTTTGCCTTTATGGCCACAGGCCAGATGCCCGTCGACGTTGAAATGGATAACCATGAACTGTCTCCTTCGTGACGTGTACAAAGTTATGACAACTGACAGCCATGACTGTTCGGCAGACGAACTATCGGCAAAAAAACACCCGCATGCGGGCGGGCGTTAAAGGTAGTCACTAAAGGAGTGAGTTCACTGTAAGCGCGCAGATGTGAGGATTGTGTGAAAAGAAACAGTTTGGCCAGGAAAGCCTGAAAGTGCCGCGCAATCGATCACTCGACAACACTGCAATTGCCGTTTAACGCCCCGCGAACCTTGCGGCGGGGCGATGGGTTGGTACCGTGATGATTATCTGAAGCGTGGCAGTGGCCGATCCACAGGTTTGAGCGCCGACAACGTGTTGCGAATCAGCGGGGCATCCTTCTCGATGTCGTTCAGCCGATCGCGAATGCGCAGGGCTGTCGGATGGCCGCCTTGGTGATCGACCCAGTCGGCGATCTCCTTGCAAGCGGCTGCGAGGCGCGCCTGCCGTGCGTCGAGCAGGGTGAGGAGGGTGGTGATGGACTCTTTTTCGGACATGGAACACCTCCGTTCTATGAAACCGCTGAGCTGCAGCAAAAAGCCCGCGAGTGGCGAGCCTTGTGCCGTTGGGGTGCTGCTCCTTCAGCTGGTTTCAGTATAGACCCGGTTATGATCGGCATCAGCCGGAAACCTCGCGGGCCGGTATGGGCGAACTGACTGCATTGAGGCGCTGACATTCAAGCTGTGCGTCCTCCTGGGCGTCGTAGCCGTCGCCGATGAAACCGCCAGTGCGGGTGTCGCAGATGCGAAACCAGCCAATGGCTTCGGCGGGATCGTGCTGGCTTTCGCCGGCGCGCCGACCGTGAATAATGATCTTGTTGCAACGCTTTACGACGAAAATGTCTTCCATGGCGTCACCGCAGTTGATTCGTGTCAGATCAACTATAGAAGCCTGCGGCAATCGTGCAAAAAATAGACAGCTCAACTCGTCGGTTGCCAGTGCCAGCCGGCGGGATGCCAAGTGAGCCAATGGCTGGGATGCAACGCCTGGAGAAACGCCAGATCGTGGGAAACGGCGACAATCGCGCCCGGAAATGTCTGCAAGGCTTGTTCAAATGCCTGTACCGAAGACAGATCAAGGTGATTGGTCGGTTCATCGAGCAACAGCAGTTGCGCCGGCGTCTGGCGCCATAACGCCAGGGCGAGAGCGGCTTTCAGGCGTTCACCGCCGCTGAGCAAGTCACAGGGTTGCGTCACGCGCTGTGCATTCAGTTGCAGCTGGGCCAGGAAACTGCGCAAGGTGCCTTGGTTGAGCGGTGTCTGCTGGGCCTGCAATTGTTCAACGATGCTGGTTTGGGCATCCAGTAGCTTCAGTTGCTGATCGAGAAACGCAAAAGGCACATGGGTGCTGCATTCACCGCTCACAGGTGCCAGTTCTGTAGCGAGCATTTTCAGCAGGGTCGACTTGCCACAGCCGTTCGGGCCACTGATAGCAATGCGCATCGGGCCGTGGATGTTCAGATTCACGCGACGGGTCAACGCATCCACCGGCAGCCACGGCAGACAGGCGTCCACCAACGTGCACACTTGGCGACCGCTGGGCACAACACTGCCAGGCAGGTTGATCAACACTCCATCATCCGGCACGACTCGGGCGTATGCCTCGCGAACGCGCTCGTCCAGATCGGCTTTACGGGCCTGATGGCCGACTTTCATCTGGCCCATGATCTCCTTCGCGGCGGCTTTCATGGCCGACCGCTCCATGCTGGAGACGTTGGCCGTTTCGGCATTGCGTCGGGTGCCGGCGGCGTGACGCTGGATCGTGTCGTGCTCGCGTTGCAGACGCGCGCGGTGCCGCTGGCGCTCAATGCGTGCCTGATCGAGCTGCGCCTGAGCCGCCGCCCGTTGGCGCTGGCGTTGTTCTACGAAATCCGCGTAACAGCCGCTGAACACCGTCGCGCCCAACGACGTGAGTTCGACGATCCTGCGCATGTGTTGCAGCAACTGCCGATCATGGCTGACCACAATCAGACCGCCGCGCCATTGTTCGAGCCTGCTCATCAGCCATTGCCGGCCGGCGCTGTCCAGATGATTGGTGGGCTCATCGAGTATCAGCAATTGCGCCTGGCTCAACAGTGCGCCAATCAGGGCGATCCGGGCCTGCTGACCGCCGCTGAGATGTTCCGTCAGATCCGTCGCATCGAGCTCACTGAGCCCGGCCTCGTCGAGAAGCTGGCGAAGGCGCTCTGCCAGGTCCCATTGCTCGCCGATGGTGTCGAAATCGTCATCGGTGGCGCTACCGAGTTTCAGCCGTTGCAAGGCCGCGAGCACTGAAGCCGTGCCCGTCGCTTCGGCGATCGACTGGCCGGGCGTGGCGACGAATATCTGTGGGATATAACGCACTGCAACCGCTTGCACCACACTGCCCGCAGTAGGCTGCAGATGGCCGGCGATCAGCCGTGCAAGCACACTTTTGCCGGCACCGTTGCGCCCCACAATGGCGGTCGGCAAGTGATCGAACGTGAGATTCAGTGCGTCGAAAATCGTCTCGCCGTTGGCGAATTGAAAGCTCAATTGGTTCAGCGAGACGAGTGCAGGCGTACGCGAGACGTGAGTCATCGGCACCTCCAGAAAAATGTCGTGAAAACTGACACGCGCCGTTGACGACGTGTCGCGAATGCATTTTTAAAGGGCCGGGTTGTTCACTTCTGCGGTCGTCCTGGGAGAGGGAAAGGTGGCTAGCCTAGAGGACGATGGGCAATCGATCAAGGCGTGTCTGTCATCTCGCTCATGCGTTCGAGAAACATTGCCAGCGCCACTTCCTCAGCACGCAAGCCTTTGCGAATGCGCGGTCGCGGTAATTCGGCGAGGGCGCCGAGCATGAATTTTTCCACCACGGCGGGGTGGATGTAGCACTTGCGACACACCGCAGGCGTATTGCCCAGTTGCTTGGCGACACCCTTGACCATCTCCACCACATGCCGCTTGGCTTCGGTCTCCGTCTCATGGCTCAGCTCTCGCAGCACCGCCAATGCGAGGGCGCTGCCGGCCCAGGTGCGGTAATCCTTGGCGGTGAAGTCGGCGCCGGTGAGCGTTTGCAGGTAGGCGTTGACGTCCGAAGAGCTGACTGTGTGTCGCTCACCGTTTTCATCCAGGTACTGAAACAGGTTTTGCCCGGGAATCTCCAGGCAGCGCTTGATGATGCGCGCCAGGCGCCGATCCTTGACGGTGATCTGGTGTTCGATGCCGCTTTTGCCGCGAAACTGAAACAGGATCGCACTGCCGTTGACTTCAACGTGGCGGCTGCGCAGCGTGGTCAGACCATAAGAGCGGTTGTCACGGGCGTACTGCGTATTGCCGACGCGAATGAGCGTGGCGTCGAGCAAGGTGATCACTGTGGCCATGACCTTGTCGCGACTGAACCCAGGTGCCTCCAGCAGCGTTTCCAGTTGCTTGCGCAGTTTTGGCAATGCCAGCCCAAATTCACGCAGACGCGAATACTTGTCAGCATCGCGCACTTCGCGCCAGCGCGAGTGATAGCGATATTGCTTGCGGCCACGGGCATCACGGCCGGTCGCTTGCAGATGGCCCCGCGGGTCGGGGCAGATCCACACATTGGTGTAAGCCGGCGGCACGGCGAGGGCGTTGATGCGTTTGATCTCGTCGGGGTCGGTGATGCGCTGGCCGGACGGCTCGAAATAACTGAACTTGCCGCGCAGTTTCTTGCGGGTGATACCGGGCTGCGTGTCATCGACATAGTGCAGGTCGGATGGCAGAGCATCGATCAACTCGGTATCGGGCATGGCGGCTTCCTTCGGTGGCGCGGTGGTCTGTATAACGATTGACCGCGCGCCGTTGCCGTGGTGCCGAATGATTTACGCGAGTACGGCAACAGCCTTGATCTGCGCCCAGAGTTGCTGGCCCGGATGCACGCCCAACTGATCCCGGGAGAACCGTGTGATCCGTGCCAGCAACGGCGTCCCGCCGGCGTCGAGACGGATCAGCACATGCGCGGCGTTGTCCGCCGCCTGCTCGCTGACCACTGTGACCGGCAGGCGATTGAGGATGCTGCTGAGTTCGTTGTTTTGCAGAGTCAGACTGATGTCGCGCGCGTGCACCTTGCAGCGCAGGGCCTGGCCCACTGACATCGGTGCGTGCGTCACGCGGATGTTCATTGCGGTCGCGGGCAGTTGCAGGCTGAGCAATTGATACTGCGCATCGTAGGCACTGACTTGCCCCTCGATGATCACGCCCGCGTCATCACCCATGGCCATCGGCAGGTCGAGGCGCGCAAGGGTTTCGCCGATCGGGCCACTGGCCAGCGCTTTGCCTTCGCTGAGCAACACCAGGTGATCGGCCAGACGGGCCACTTCGTCCTGCGCGTGGCTGACGTACAGCACCGGAATATCCAGTTCGTCGTGCAGGCGTTGCAGGTATGGGAGGATTTCGTTTTTGCGCTGGCTGTCGAGCGCGGCGAGGGGTTCGTCCATCAGCAGCAGTTTCGGACTGGTTAGCAAGGCGCGGGCGATGCCGACCCGCTGGCGTTCACCCCCGGACAAATGCTGCGGATGACGTTCAAGTAAATGGCCAATGCCGAGCAGTTCGGTGGCTTGCGCCATGTCGACGCGACGCTGGGATCTGGCAATGCGCTTGAGGCCGAATTGCAGATTGGCCAGCACGGACAAGTGTGGAAACAGGCTGGCTTCCTGAAACACATAACCCAGTGCGCGCTTGTGTGGCGGGACAAAAATGCCGTTATCGCTGTCCTGCCAGATTTCGTCGTTGATTTGCACGAAACCGTGTTCGGCGCGTTCAAGCCCGGCAATGCAACGCAGGCAAGTGGTCTTGCCTGAGCCGGAATGGCCGAACAGCGCGGAGACGCCGCGACCCGGCAAATGCAGGTCGACGTCGAGGTTGAAGCCGGAATAAGCCAGTTGCAGACGTGCATCGATCATTGATCAGCTCCAGCCAGCGCGAGTCTTGCGGCTGGAGTACAGCGCCAGCAACACCAGGAACGAAAACACCAGCATCGCACCGGCCAGCCAGTGCGCTTGCGCGTATTCCATGGCTTCGACGTGATCGTAGATCTGCACCGAAACCACGCGAGTCTTGTCGGGGATGTTGCCGCCGATCATCAGCACGACGCCGAATTCACCGACGGTGTGCGCGAACCCGAGGATCGCCGCCGTGACAAATCCTGGGCGAGCGAGCGGCAGAATCACGCTGAAAAAAGTGTCCCATGGATTGGCGCGCAAGGTCGCGGCCACTTCCAGTGGGCGGGTGCCGATCGCCGAGAACGCGTTTTGCAACGGTTGCACCACGAACGGCATGGAATAGATCACCGAACCGATTACCAGCCCAGTGAAGCTGAACGTCAGGGTGCCCAGGCCCAGCCATTGGGTGAACTGGCCGAGAAAGCCGTGCGGGCCCATCATCAACAGCAGGTAAAAGCCGATCACGGTCGGCGGCAACACGAGGGGCAGGGCGACGATCGCCCCGATCGGGCCGCGCAACCAGGAACGGGTGCGCGACAACCACAGGGCAATCGGAGTGCCGACCACCAGCAGGATCGCGGTGGTCAGGGACGCCAGTTTCAGGGTCAGCCAGATCGCCGCGAAATCGGCACTCGTCAGCGACATTTAGAGCTGATAGCCGTAAGACTTGATCACCGCAGCGGCTTTCGGGCCTTTGAGGTATTCAACCAGGGCCTTGGCAGCGGCGTTGTCTTTGCCTTTGTTGAGGATTACCGCGTCCTGTTTGATCGGGTCGTGCATGCTGGCCGGCACGATCCACGCCGAGCCGCTGGTGACTTTGCCATCCTTGAAGATCTGCGACAGAGCAACGAAGCCCAGCTCGGCGTTACCGGTGGAAACAAACTGGTAGGCCTGAGTGATGTTCTGGCCTTCAACGATTTTGGTTTTGGTTGCTTCGGTCAGCTTGAGCTTTTCCAGTACTTGGGTGGCAGCCAGACCGTATGGCGCCGCTTTTGGATTGGCGATAGACAGGTGCTGGTATTCGTTCTTTTTCAGAACTTCGCCTTTGGCGTCAACGTAACCTTCTTTCGCCGACCACAGCGCCAGGGTGCCGATGGCGTAAGTGAAGCGCGAGCCTTTGACGGTATCGCCTTCCTTCTCGAGTTTTTCCGGAGTGGTGTCGTCTGCCGAGAGGAACACTTCAAACGGCGCGCCGTTTTTGATCTGGGTGTAGAACTGACCGGTGGCGCCGTAGGCTGCGACCAGTTTGTGCCCGGTGTCTTTTTCGAAATCGGCGGCGATCGCCTGGATCGGTGCGGTGAAGTTGGCTGCGACAGCCACTTGCACTTCATCAGCCTGGGCGGCACCGACGGCAAACACCGCCAACAAGGTGGCCAGGCAGGTAGGGGCAAAACGTGAGGCACGAATGGTCATGTAACAGCTCCGTTGTTGGCGTGTGCAGAGGGCAGTTATTGTTGGAGGTGGACCGCCCGATGCGAGGGGTGAAATCGCTATATAGCGAAATATATAGCGAAATGCCGCTAAACGGAAAGTGTTGCTTTAAGCAATGCCAACAGGGGTGGCATCGCTCATCGTGATCGCTCTTGACCCTGAGTCAGTTTCTGCAGTCCACCCTCGGCCAATTGCCGTGTCAGCTCCGCGCTGCTGACATCGCGACCCAACGTGAATGCCTGTCCGGCCCAGAGGTTGGCAAACTGCGATTCGTTTTTCGCCCGCAATGGCATCAACGCGCCTCCGGCCAACGGAAAGGCCGGTGCCGCCGGCGACATCGGGCCCAGCTCGCGCATCACGCGGTTGAGAATACCCCGCGCCGGGCGACCGGTAAAAAGATTGGTGACGGCGGTTTCACTTTCTTTGGCAGAACGCAGGGCCTGGTGATGCGCGGCACTGACCTTCGCTTCTGGCGTGAACAGATAGGCCGTGCCCACTTGCACCGCAGCTGCGCCCAACATGAATGCTGCCGCGACACCCCGAGGATCAGCAATAGCCCCGGCGGCAATCACCGGCACACTCACGGCATCGACGACCTGCGGCAGCAGCGCAAACGTGCCGACCTGGCTGCTCAAATCTTCACTGAGAAACATCCCGCGATGACCGCCAGCCTCATAGCCCATGGCGATGACCGCATCACAACCGTTGTGCTCCAGCCATACGGCTTCTTCGACAGTGGTGGCCGAGGACAGAATTTTCGCTCCCGTGGCCTTGACCCGATCAAGCAAGGATTGCTCCGGCAGACCGAAGTGAAAGCTCACCACCTGCGGGCGAAACTCTTCCAGCACTTCGCATGCCGCCGCATCGAATGGCGCGCGGTTGGACACCGGCGTCGGCGCATCAAAATCGACGCCCAGTTCACGGTAGTAAGGTTCCAGCAGATTCTTCCAGTCACTGGCGCGTTGCTCATCCGCCGCTGGAGGCTGATGGCAGAAGAAATTGACGTTGAACGGTTTGGTGGTGTGTTGACGAATGGTCTGCAGGGCTTCGCGCAATTGCTCGATGCTCAGCATCGCCGCCGGCATAGAGCCGAGGCCACCGGCGTTGCACACGGCGATCACCATGGATGCGTTCGTCGCACCGGCCATCGGCGCCTGAATGATCGGCACTTCGATGCCGAAAAGATCAAGAATGCGGGTATCGGGCCATTGGCTCATGACAGCGGTTCTCCGAACAACGAAACGGGCAGAGCCGGTTTTTTAACAGTAAAACCCGGCTCAGAGCCAGTTCGAAATTCAGAACCTGTTGTTCAGGTTTTCAGCGTCGGTGAAAACCGCCACCTCCACCGCCGCCAAACGAATGGTTCATGAATTGCGAAGAGTTGTGAAAGTTGTTGGTGCGCTGGTTACCAAAATTGCGTGCAGCGGATTCACGGTTGAGGTTCTGCAATTGCACATTGTTGTTGATCGGTGCTGTTCGTGTGCCGCCGCCCCCGACCATTGACTGCCAACCGTTGTCGGTCTTCTTGTACACGTTGCCATCGTGGCCGGCGTAAACGTTGTCACCGATGTGCGCGGCACCGCCGTTACGTCCATGGATACCGCCGAATTGCGTGGTGTTGCCGGTGTTCGGGTTGTAGACCGCGCCGCGATTGGCCGTCACTTGCGTACCGTTGCGCACATTGCCCGCAGTCACGCGGCCACCGGCGATCGCCCCACCGTTCGGGCCGACCATTTCACCGCTGCGCCCGGCGGCGTAGTTACCGGTGTAGACGTTGTGTACTGCGCCACGTTGCCCGGCAGCGGCGACCCCGGTGCGCGAGTTGTAGGAGGAACCGACCTGACCGGCCCAGCGATTGCCCGTCCAGGCGTTATAACCTGCGCCGTAGCGGCTGACAGTCGCTCGATCTCCCCACTGATGATAAATATTGCCGGTGGTACCTGCCCAGCCGCCGGGCCCCCAGGCCACTGCGCCACCGTGATAACCGTAAGCCGCGCCGCCCCACGCCAGCGGCGCGGGATACAAGTGCGGGCCCCAGGCGTAACCCCAGCCGTAATTGCCCCACCACGGATAGGCGCCCCATCCCCAACCCATCGCGACCGTGCTGCCTCCCCAGCTCCAGCCGAAACCGAAACCGAACGTCCAGCCTGTCCAGGGTGTGTAGCGGATGGCGACACCGAAGCCGTAAGTGACGGGCGGCCCATACCAGACGTTACCCACCCACGGCGTATACGGATAACCGGTGCCATAGACCACGACGCCGGTGGCCGGGTCCAGATTGGAACCCTGGTAACCGGGGGTGTAACCGACCACCACGGTGTCGCCGCTGGCCTCGTAGACTTTGACGTAGGTGAGGTAATGCATGGGCGAGCTTGGCGGAATCGAGTAGATCACTGCCGGCACGGCGCCGGCCACAACCCAGGGGCCGTTGACCGTGGTGGAGGTGAACCAGATACCGTTTTCCACCGCGTACCAACTGGCGTTGTCGACGCGGATAATCGGCGTGGCGCTGTTGACCACGTATTGCAATGGCGTGCTGTTGATGGCTTTGAGTTGTGGCTCGCCATCGAACTGTGGCGCGGTCATTTTCACAGCGCTTTTCTTGATTGCCGAAGTCTGCGGAATCGTCGCAGCAATGGCGGCTTCCTTGGCTTGCGGGGTGCCGGCTACCGAGGCTTTGACGTTCTCTTTCGGGCTGTCATCGGGAATGTTGGCGAAATCTGCAGGCAGTTTATCCGCCGGGGTAAACGTCCATGGTCCCTTCATGTCATTGGCGCGGAACCAGCGCCCGGAGATCAGCACGTAACTGTTCTGGTCGCCAATCTCCTTGAAGATGTGTCCGGTGGTGTTGCTCACGTACAACAGGCGGGTGCCCTGAATCGGCAACCATTGCGCGGCGCCATCGGTGACGAGCAGTTCGGTAGGTGTGGTGGCGAGAAAAATTTTCGGTTGCGGCGGTTTAGCCAGGCTGGGGACCTTGTCTTTGGGATCACTCTGACCGGTCAGCAAATCGACTTGCCGACTCTTGATAGCGGCCTGTTTGGCTTGCTCCAGATCAGCCGGTGGCGAGGGCAGGCGGGCGTAATCACCGTTCAACCGGTCGGCAACCATCCAGCCATCGAAGACATGCAGATAGTGTTTGCCTTGCGCATCCTTGAGCAGCAGCGGACGCGTGTTGATCACGCGCTGCAAGTCGGTGCCTTCGACAGGCCGATACGCCGCATCGCCGTCGATGTACACCAGCAGCGCCGGGACATCGGAACTGACGATGGTGGGCGGGGTATTTTCCAGTGGCGCGCTGTCGGCTTTCTGTTCTGCCGAGAGCACGCCGACGGCGGCTTCCAGTTGATCCAGCGAAATGGTTTTCTTGCGACTGTCGGCGTCTTTCTGCAGGGCCGCGAGCCAGGTCTGCGATTGACTGGCATCCGCCGGGAAATCCGCCTTGATGATCTTGTACTGGTCGAGCGCGACCCAGCGCGTGGCCTTGTCGACGAGTGTGTGGGCACTGAACTGGACGATACCGTAGGTGGACTTGCCATCGGCACCACTGGCTTCGACGGCGGCGCGCGCGTTCAGGGTGTAGCCATCCCAACTGTCGAGTTGCGGCTGGTACACCGTCAGTTTGGCCTTACCGCTGGTGATGACCTGAGGCCAGGCCGGCTCGCTCGGTGCCGCCTCGTTAGCCTTGCTGGCAGGCGCCGCCCAGGTATTGCCAGCGCTCAGCAGACCCACCATCAACATCATTAAAAGCGCACGCGGGTAAGACATTGTCAGCTCCATCGACAGACCGTTTGCCTGGGAAAAAACCGCGAATCCACGGTCGTCGAAAAAGCATAGTCGCCCGTCATGGAAATACCCGGTCGATTCGCGGATTGGCAGAAAGTCGAGTGTGGCAATGTGTTGCGATGTGGTATTTCAAGGCACCACATTCTGAAAATCCGTCCTGCGAGGCCATCATGTTCAATGCCATTGTGATCGACAAAGACGACAGCGGTTATCGCGCCAATCTTCAACAACTCAATGACGATCAGTTGCCCGAAGGCGATGTAACCGTGCGCGTCGCCTACAGCACGCTGAATTTCAAGGATGGTCTGGCGATTACCGGCAGCAGCCCGGTGGTGCGCAAGTTTCCGATGGTGCCGGGGATCGATCTGGCCGGAACGGTCGAGGTCAGCTCGCACCCGGACTATAAAGTCGGCGACCAGGTGCTGCTCAATGGTTGGGGAGTGGGCGAAAACCATTGGGGCGGGTTGGCACAGAAAGCCCGGCTCAATGGCGACTGGTTGATCCCGTTGCCCAAAGCCTTTACCGCAGCGCAAGCGATGGCCATCGGCACCGCGGGTTATACGGCGATGCTGTGCATTCTGGCGCTGGAGCGCAACGGCGTGACGCCGGATCAGGGCGAGGTGCTGGTCACGGGCGCCAATGGCGGTGTGGGCAGTTTCGCCATCGCGCTGCTCAGCCAGCTCGGCTATCGCGTGGTAGCGTCCACTGGCCGGGTGTCCGAGCATGAATATCTGCGGCAATTGGGCGCCAGCGAAATCATTGATCGCGCCACGTTGTCCGAGCCGGGCAAACCCTTGGCCAAAGAACGCTGGGCGGCGGTGATCGACTCTGTCGGCAGCCACACACTGGCGAATGCCTGCGCCAGTACACGCGCCGAAGGCACGGTTGCTGCGTGCGGTCTGGCTCAGGGCATGGATTTTCCGGCGTCCGTGGCGCCGTTCATTTTGCGTGGCGTTACGCTGGCCGGGATTAATAGTGTCAACCAGCCAAAGGCGCGACGTTTGCACGCCTGGGATCGTTTAGCGAGGGATCTGGACTTCGCCTTGTTGTCATTGATCAGTCACGAAATCGCCTTGAGCGAAGCGATCGACGCAGCGCCAAAACTGCTCGCGGGACAGCTGCGCGGACGGGTTGTGGTAGACGTCAATCGCTGACACAGTAAGCGCCATCGCGGCGCTGCACAGCCGCACTCAATCAGCAGGGAGCGGATTTTTCGATGGACTTGAAACGACAGCAGATCGACGCGTTCACGGTCTCGGGTCTGCGTGTGCGCACGACCAATGCAGTAGAACCCAACCCTGAAACAGCGAACATTGGCCCGATGTGGGGGGAGTTTTTCGCTAAGGGCTTGGCCGAGGTTATTCCCGGCAAACGCGTCGGTTCTCCGGTCTACGGCGTGTATTCGGCTTACGAGGCCGATGCCACGGGCGCATTCGATGTCACGGCGGGTGTTGCGGTGGACGAGCCTTCTGCGGATTTCCAGTCAGTCACCATTGAAGCAGGCGACTATCTGGTGTTCGAGGCGCAGGGGCCGCTGCCTGATGCAGTGATTGCCATTTGGGGCAAGATTTGGACCTTCTTCGAGGCCAACCCACAAATTCAACGGCGCTTCGCGACTGATTTCGAAAGCTACACCGGCCCCGAGTCAGTCGCGGTCCATATCGGTATTCGCTAAGTCAGCTCGCGCTCAAGCAACTGGCGTTTACGCTCAACACCCCAGCGATAGCCGGACAGATTGCCGTCGCTGCGCACCACGCGATGGCAGGGGATCGCCACGGCCAGCCGGTTGGCGCCACACGCTTGGGCCACGGCACGCATGGACGTTGGGGCGCCGATGCGTTGAGCAATGTCGGCATAACTGGCAGTGCTGCCGGCGGGGATTTCCCGCAGCGCTTGCCAAACGCGCTCCTGAAACGCGGTGCCACGGACATCCAGTGGCAAATCCAGGCCAATCGCCGGCGCTTCGACAAACCCCACAACCTTGGCAATCAACTGCTCAAAACCGTCATCGGCACCGATCAGATTCGCCTTGCGAAATTGATCCTGCAGATCGCAGACCAGTTGATGCGGATCATCGCCCAGCAGAATGGCGCACACCCCGCGTTCGCTTTGCGCGACCAGAATCGCCCCGAGCGAGCATTGGCCGACGGCGAAACGAATGTCGTTGTTTTGCCCGGCAGCGCGATAGTCGCCGGGTTTCATGCCCAGCACGTGATCGGCTGCCTCGTAGAAGCGGCTGTTGGAATTGAATCCTGCGTCATACAGCGCATCCGTCACCGAACCACCGTCAGCCAGGCGTTCGCGCACTTTGCGCGAGCGCTGGGCGGCGGCATAGCCTTTGGGTGTGAGGCCGGTCGCGGCTTTGAATATGCGGTGGAAGTGAAACGGGCTCAGTCCGGCGGTGTCGGCCAGTTGATTGAGCGTCGGCAACGTCTCGGCAGATTCGATCTGGCGGCAGGCCGTCGCTACAGTCGCGGCATGCTGCGCGGCGACTTCACTTTGATCCTTGCCGGCGCGCTTGCTCGGCCGGTAACCCGCTGCCTCGGCCTGTTCGGCGGTGTCGAAAAACTCGACATTCTGCGGCTTCGGCAAGCGTGCGAGGCTGCTTGGGCGGCAATAGATGCCGGTGGTTTTAACCGCATAGACAAACTGCCCGTCCGCCCGAGGGTCCCGGGCAATCACGGCGGCCCAGCGTGGATCGTCTTCGATGTTAAGGGTGGTCGAAAGCGTTTTCATGAGCGGTAGTCCGTTGGCCTGTTTGATTCAGGTTAACCAGCGGCGCGGGCCGCAACACTCCGGGCCTTGCGGTCAAACTCTGCCGGCGATCCTTTTGTATTTATCCTGCAACGCGGAAGGTCAGGTTGATCCGCTGTTCGCCGAGGCGCGGGTGTCGACCTTGCTTGATCGGCAACACGCCATGGAAGCGCAAACGGTCAACGCCGCCCCAGATCAGCATATCGCCATGCAGCAGCGCAATACGCTGGCTTTTGTCACTGCGATTGAAACCGCCAAACAGAAACATCGCCGGTAACCCGAGCGACAGCGAAACGATCGGTGCTGCGTAGGCCTTTTCGTCTTTGTCTTGATGCAATGACATCTTGGCGCCTGGGACATATCGGTTGATCAGGCAGGAATCGGCGTCGAACCCGGCAAAGCCTGCGCGTGTCGCCGCCGAATGGGCCAGCTCGGCAAACACCGGCGGCAACGCCGGCCACGGCGATCCGCTCAGCGGATCGACACTTGAATAGCGATAGCCAGTGCGATCAGTGATCCAGCCCAGCGCCCCACAACTGCTGGTGCCCACCGACATGCTGAAACCGCCCGGCGTCATCATGTGACGCAGGGGCGCTGCGAGGAGAATCGACTCGAGTGCGGGCAACAGTTGCTCGATCAACGGCAGGGCAAAACCGCGCAGCAGCCACGACTGCTCGCCAATTTGCTCGGCGCGCGGTTGCTGCTCGGTTTCGCGGTCGGCGAATAGATCGAAATTGCTCGGGTGCATGCTAGTCACAAAGCGTCGTGAAAGATGATGCCTAGGGTATGCCGATTGCCACTGTGCAGGCGACTGACGCCGTGACGCAGGGTCACCGATATTCGCCGTCGATTACACCTTGCGCCCCAGTGGCGAGCGAATAATGACGCAGCCGTGCTGATCCAACTGGTGTTCCAGGTTTGCCCAGCCGAGCGTTTCCAGCCGGGAAGGGGACATCGACATGCTGACTCCTTGACTCAAGGTCGAGGCGGTCAGTCTGGGCTTGGCGTTGCGGCAGAACAATCCGCCGCTTGCGGTCGAACTCCCCGACGGGGTGTTACAGGGCTTTGCTGACGGCGATATCGCTGATGACGTCTTGCGAGTCATGGAGTTTGTCGAGCTCGGCCTTGGCTTCTGCTTCGGTGCCGTTTACCAGTTGCGCGAACTCGAAACGGCGCTCACCGTTGAGCTTGTACTTGATGACGTATTTGGTCGTTTGGGCCACGGTCATGCTTACCTGTCTGAATGGGCGGGGCGGCTCAGCTGAGTTTGGTGCTGGAGCGACGGATGATCTTGATCGAGTGGGTCAACGTCGGTTTGCGCGTAACACTGATCGGGCGACGGTTGACGGTGTCGATGGTGATGTTCCAGAAACCGGTGCTCGGTGCAGTGATGCGGGCCGGAAACGTGTCGAAAGCGCCGCCGTGATAGGTGTGACGGCCGCCATTTTTAAAGCTGCGGAAGTTGGCGTCGTTCATCAGACGGATGTTGCAGGTTTGCGAGCATTGGATGACGACGATGTCGTCTTCGTTGAGGTGCTCGCGCTGGTGAATAAATTTCATGGGCGCCTCCAGAAGGGCTTTTTCTACAAAATCAAAACGATAGCTTGTCGATTGGGCGCAGTTTATCAGCCCGCACGGGTTATTATCTGGCCGTCGGGCGTTGGTTTGACAATTTTGAACAGATATTCGCAATCGGATGCGGGTTAAATGCAGAAGGCCCCGGAGAAAAACGGCATTTGTGCTGTCGGACGGTCTTTAACGGAGGTTTTGTATGAAGTGGGGTGTGGTGTGTGTGCCGTTGATTCTGGCTATGGGTGGTTGCGCGAGTGTTTCCGAAATCAATGAAACACTGCCGACCATGAGTGTGATCTCCGGTAAGAAACCCCATGAATATGCGCAGTGCCTGGCCGAAAAGCTCGCGGACAGCCGTGGTGCGTTGCAGTTGCAGCCGCACAAGGACGGGGTTCGGGTAATCGTCCCGGGCAAACTGTCTTCCGGCCCGGCCGCGGTCTTTGATATCGAAGACCGCTCCGGCGGCAGCAGCATCAAGCTGCATGAGCGCATGTCCAACGTGCCAGTGCGCCCACGGGATGTGCGTAACGCTGCCAATGCCTGCATTTCTGGCTGATAGACTCTTCAGTTATCAGCATCGATGCCGTCACAGTCCTGCTGTGACGGCATTTTTCTTTATGGAGTCGCGATGAAGCGAGAGCAAGTACGGGAGCGCCACGTAGAGGGCCTGATCTCTGCCACCCATGTGATTCAAAACCCGGCGAATCCGGGGGAGTGGATCGTTTTTTTCAAGAAAAGCGCCGGGCGCAGTTACTTCCTGGTCGACGATAACGACGAAGTCGAATCCTTCAACCGGCTCGACGACTTGATCGAAGTCGTGCGCGGCCTGGGGATCAAGTTCGCCGAAATCCACATGTAACGGCTATTTGCAGACCACAACGACGCTGCGGTTTTTGTAATTGCCGACGTCGACGCCGAGGGTTTTGTCGCTTTCCTTGGGCTGCGGCGTGCCGTCAGTCCCGACGATGCGATACCCGGTACCGGCGCAGGAGGCGTCTGCCTTTTCGTAGCAGGTGGCCCAGGAGTTGGCCTCGCCCGAGCAATCGATGGACAGGCCCTGTTCGCCGTTGTTCAGGTAAGTGGTCTCTGAGGTCGCGCAGCCGCTCAGCGCCAGTACCGCAAGAAGGGGCAGCAATTTATTCATGTTCATGGTTATGTCGTCTTCAGCGTGGGGGACTAGACGCTCTGACAGCGCCCGTGTGAAAAGGTTATAGCGATTGGCCACTTGTTTGCACGCGCGTACAAAAAAGCCCTGCACATGGGCAGGGCTCGGGGCGTGTCGCCTTTGATCAGTCCTGATCTTTACCACGACGCTTCGCCGATGCAGGCGTGTCGGTAAACACCGATGCCACATCAGTCGCCATTTGCTCGCTGTCGAAGGGGCCGGCGATGTGCTCGCCGTTGGTCGTGGTCAGCGTCCACTTGCCGTCTTTCTTGTCGATCACATACCCGTTGACGATTTTTACCGCGGCCATCTATCTGTCTCGTTCGCTGGTTCAAAGGCGCCATGATACCGGCAAATGCTCGCATTGGGGGGCGATGCGCGTATGGTGATGCAGTTTGGCGGCATCTTTGGGCTAAGCTGATTTTGCTGCCTGAGGGCGCCAACGGAACTATCGGCGAGAATATTTCTCTATGATGGCATCGGTTAGCCAGTGCGGGGCATTGTAAGGTGCACGCCGCCTGATTAGACTGCGCCGAAACTCGTACACACAGCCTTTTCAAGGACTTATATGATCAAGAAATGCTTGTTCCCAGCAGCCGGTTACGGTACTCGCTTCCTGCCAGCGACTAAAGCCATGCCCAAAGAAATGCTGCCGGTGGTAAACAAGCCACTGATCCAGTACGGCGTTGAAGAAGCTCTGGACGCTGGCCTGACTGAAATCTCCATCGTGACTGGTCGTGGCAAACGCGCGCTGGAAGACCACTTCGACATCAGCTACGAGCTGGAAAACCAGATCAAGGGCACCGACAAAGAGAAATACCTGGTCGGTATCCGCAAACTGCTCGACGAGTGCTCGTTCTCCTACACCCGTCAGACCGAAATGAAAGGCCTCGGCCACGCGATCCTGACCGGTCGTCCGCTGATCGGTGACGAACCGTTCGCCGTGGTACTGGCGGACGACCTGTGCGTCAACCTCGACGGCGACGGCGTACTGACCCAAATGGTCAAGCTGTACAAGCAGTTCCGCTGCTCGATCATCGCCATCCAGGAAGTCGATCCAGAGGAAACCAGCAAGTACGGCGTAATCGCTGGCGAAATGATCCGCGACGACATCTATCGCGTGCACAGCATGGTCGAGAAACCAAAGCCGGAAGATGCGCCGTCGAACCTGGCGATCATCGGCCGTTACATCCTGACTCCGGACATCTTCGACCTGATCGAACAAACCGAGCCAGGCAAGGGCGGCGAAATCCAGATCACCGACGCCCTGATGAAACAAGCCCAGAACGGCTGCGTCATGGCCTACAAATTCAAAGGCAAGCGTTTCGACTGCGGTGGCGCTGAAGGCTACATCGAAGCGACAAACTTCTGCTTCGAGAACTTTTACAAGACTGGCAAGGCTTACTAAGAGCGCTTGATTGGTTTGTAAGAAAAACCCGCTTCGGCGGGTTTTTTCATTTTGCCCTCCCATGCGAATGGCAGTGCTTGCCCAATGAGCATCTGCAGGTATGCTGATCCCCTGCCGAGGAGATAGAAATGGCCTACGATTTTGACCTTTATGTGATTGGTGCCGGTTCCGGCGGTGTGCGCGCTGCGCGTTTTGCGGCCGGTTTTGGCGCGAAAGTGGCGGTGGCGGAGAGCCGTTATCTGGGCGGGACCTGTGTCAACGTCGGCTGTGTGCCGAAAAAGTTGCTGGTGTACGGCGCGCATTTCGCCGAAGACTTTGAGCAGGCGTCCGGTTTTGGCTGGAGCCTGGGCGAAGCGAATTTCGATTGGGCGACGCTGATTGCCAACAAGGATCGCGAGATCAATCGGCTCAACGGCATTTATCGCAATTTGCTGGTCAACAGTGGCGTGACCTTGCATGAAGCGCACGCGAAGATTGTCGGCCCGCATGAGGTTGAGGTGAATGGCGAGCGCTTTACCGCGAAGAATATTCTGATTGCTACCGGTGGTTGGCCGCAGATTCCGGAGATTCCGGGGCGCGAGCATGCGATCGGTTCGAACGAGGCGTTCTTCCTCAAAGAACTGCCAAAACGTGTGCTGGTGGTTGGCGGCGGTTACATCGCAGTCGAGTTCGCCGGGATTTTCCATGGTCTCGGCGCGAACACCACGCTGCTGTATCGCGGTGATCTGTTCCTGCGCGGCTTCGATGGTTCGGTGCGCAAGCATTTGCAGGAAGAGCTGACCAAGCGTGGTCTGGATCTGCAATTCAACGCCGACATTGCGCGCATCGACAAGCAGGCCGACGGCAGCCTGAAAGCCACCCTCAAGGATGGTCGTGAGCTGGAAGCGGATTGCATTTTCTATGCAACCGGCCGGCGTCCGATGCTCGACAATCTGGGGCTGGAAAACACCGATGTGCAGCTCACCGACAAAGGCTTCATCAAGGTCGACGAGCAATACCAGACCAGCGAGCCATCGATTCTGGCGCTGGGCGATGTCATCGGTCGTGTACAGCTGACGCCTGTGGCTCTGGCAGAAGGCATGGCCGTAGCGCGTCGTCTGTTCAAGCCTGAGCAATACCGTCCAGTGGATTACAAGATGATCCCGACCGCAGTGTTCAGCCTGCCGAACATCGGTACAGTCGGTTTGACCGAAGAAGAGGCGCGCGAGGCTGGTCACGACGTGGTGATTTTCGAAAGCCGTTTCCGCCCGATGAAGCTGACCCTGACCGAGTGTCAGGAGAAGACGCTGATGAAACTGGTAGTCGACGGCAAGACCGACAAAGTCCTCGGCTGCCACATGGTCGGTCCGGACGCTGGCGAGATCGTCCAGGGTTTGGCGATTGCCCTGAAGGCTGGCGCGACCAAGCGTGACTTCGACGACACGATCGGGGTACACCCGACGGCCGCCGAAGAATTTGTCACCATGCGTACGCCGGTCGGCGCTTAAGCGTCCTTCGGTTTGGCTGAGTCTGGCGCTGCCGCAACGGTAGTGGCCAGACGTTGGCTTTCTTCCAGGCTCGTCTGAGCGTTGCTTAATGCCTTTTCCAGCGACTGATTGAGCAGCGTCTGCTCCTCGATGTTCTGCTTGAGTGTCTGGCTTTCCAGGGTGGCCACGCGCAAGCGTTCCTGGAGGAGGGTGCGCTCGCTGTCGACGCGCGTCGCCTGTTCCAGCAATTGATCCTGGCGCTGATTGCTTTGCTTGAGCTGATCCTGCATCAGGTTCAGTTCGCGCAGGGTGCCGCGGTTCTCGGTCAGCAGGCGTTCGTTGTCGCGGTGCAATTGAGTGATTTCGTCCTGACGCACCAACGCGCTTTGTTGCGCCTGACGCAGTTCTGCCTGAATCTGCTGTACCTGGCCTTCGTGGCGACTCTGCTCCTGTTCGCGCTGTTCTCTGGTGGCGTTGCGGTAGTGTTCCAGCGCATCGCGAGCGTGCAGATGCTTTTCTTCCAGCGAGCGGATCTGCTCGTCCTTGTCCTGCAAGCGCAATTCAAAGTCCGCCAATGCCTGGTTCAACCCGGCGTTGCGGGTTTGTTCGGTCTGCAGCATCGAGCGCGTGTTGTTCAGTGCTTCGGATTCGCGCTCCAGCGCTGCACCTTGAATGCCGTGCTCGTGCTCGATTTTTTCCAGCGCCTGACGAACTTGCTTCAACTCTGATTCCAGCGCCTCACGCTGTTCTTCGAACTGCTCGCGAGCCTGCTCGATGGGCTCCTGCGCCTGCTCTTTCAGTCGCTGAGCGAGACGGGAGACGAGGGCGGTCAGCTCATCGTCGATGGGTTCTGCTGAGGCTTCGATCAGTTGAGCGCCGTCGTCCAGCTCCTTCAAATAGCGATGGATCGTGGTTTTCGAGCCGGTGTTGCCCATTTCGATGCGTACTGCATCGATGCTTGGGTGTTCGCCGCGCGCCAGGATTGCTGTGCGCGCAATCTGCACCAGTGCTTTGGTAATGCCGCCACGGGCCATGTCATCTCCTACGGTTTCGTACTGTGGTACATGCCACTAAAGTGCGCAGTGTACCATGCTGAAAATAAAGGTAAATGACTGAAATATAAGAGGCGGGATATACTGGTATTACCCAGTGTCAGGCGGCAAAATGCACATCTGCATCCCTGTATCAGTACGCCAGCGAGAAAACAGCCCATGAGCGATCTGGATCGCTATCTGCAAGCCGCCACACGTGACAACACGCGCCGTAGCTATCGCGCGGCCATCGAGCATTTCGAAGTGAAATGGGGTGGGTTCCTGCCGGCCACCGCCGATAGCGTTGCGCGGTATCTGGTGGCGCACGCGGGCGAGCTTTCGATTAACACCTTGAAACTGCGTCTGTCGGCGCTGGCGCAGTGGCACAACAGCCAAGGCTTTGCCGACCCGACCAAGTCGCCAGTGGTGCGCAAAGTGTTCAAGGGCATAAGGGCGCTGCATCCGGCGCAGGAAAAACAGGCCGAGCCGCTGCAGTTGCAGGATCTGCAGCGCGTCATCGATTGGCTGGAGCACGAAGTGCAAATCGCGCGCGAGCAGCAGGATCGTCCGTCACTGCTCAAGGCTTACCGTGATCGCGCACTGATTCTGCTGGGCTTTTGGCGCGGCTTTCGCAGCGACGAACTCTGCCGCCTGCAAATCGAACACGTGCAAGCGCACGCTGGTAAAGGCATCACCTTGTATTTGCCGCGCAGCAAGGGTGATCGGGAAAACCTCGGGCAGACCTATCAAGCCCCGGCGCTGCTCAAGCTGTGCCCGGTGCAGGCTTATATCGACTGGATCACCGAAGCGGCGCTGGTGCGCGGCCCGGTTTTTCGCAGCATCGATCGCTGGGGCAATCTGAACGAGGAGGGGCTGCACGCCAACAGCATCATCCCTTTATTGCGCCAGGCATTGCAGCGCGCCGGCATCGCTGCCGAAAACTACACCAGTCACTCCTTGCGCCGTGGCTTTGCGACCTGGGCCCATCAAAGCGGTTGGGATCTGAAATCCCTGATGAGCTACGTGGGCTGGAAGGACATGAAGTCCGCCATGCGCTATGTTGAAGCCAACCCATTCCAGGGGATGGCTCGGATTATGGATAACCCGGCTTCGTAGTAGATATCGTTTTCTTCTATTAATACAGTCAGCTAATAGCGAAAACAAATCAGCAGCATCAGGTTTGCCAATGAGCCATCCGTCGAGCGAGTGGGTAGGATTCACCCATCGAATTCACAACCCTGACGGAGAGTCATCAATGCCTATCATCAACAGCCAAGTAAAACCGTTCAAAGCTACCGCGTTCAAAAACGGCGACTTCGTTCAAGTCTCGGACGCTGACCTGAAAGGCAAGTGGTCGGTCGTGTTCTTCTACCCAGCCGACTTCACCTTCGTTTGCCCAACCGAACTGGAAGACCTGGCTGACAACTACGCTGCCTTCCAGAAACTCGGCGTAGAGATCTACAGCGTTTCCACCGACACCCACTTTGCCCACGCTGCCTGGCACAACACTTCGCCAGCCATCGGCAAAATCGAATACACCATGATCGGCGACCCGACCCACGCCATCTCCCGCAACTTCGACGTGCTGATCGAAGAAGTGGGTCTGGCTGACCGTGGCACCTTCGTGATCAACCCTGAAGGCCAGATCAAAATCGTTGAACTGAACGATGGCGGCGTTGGCCGTGACGCTTCCGAGCTGCTGCGCAAGATCAAGGCTGCTCAGTACGTTGCTGCTCACCCAGGCGAAGTTTGCCCAGCCAAGTGGAAAGAAGGCGAGGCCACTCTGGCTCCGTCCCTGGACCTGGTCGGCAAGATCTAAGTCTGTGACACGCAACTCAGGGCGGTACGCCGCACCTTCTTAAGTACGCTGCACCGCCCAAAAAAATGCCCGGGCGAGATTCGCTCGGGCTTTTTTTCGCCTCAAATAAAGGAAATCGCCCGTATGTTGGACGCCAATCTTAAAGCCCAGTTGAAATCGTACCTGGAACGGGTCACCCAGCCGATCGAGATCGTTGCTTCCCTCGACGACGGTGCGAAATCCCGTGAAATGCTGGAACTGCTGAAAGACGTTGCCAGTCTTTCGAGCCAAATTACCTTGATCGACAGCGGTGACGATGCACGCAAGCCATCGTTCTCGATCAACCGCCCGGGCGCTGACATCAGTCTGCGTTTCGCCGGCATTCCGATGGGCCACGAATTTACTTCGCTGGTATTGGCCTTGCTGCAAGTCGGCGGTCATCCATCGAAAGCCAGCGCCGAAGTGATCGAGCAAATCCGCTCGCTCAAAGGCGAGTTCAGCTTCGAGACTTATTTCTCGCTGTCCTGCCAGAACTGCCCGGACGTCGTTCAGGCACTGAACCTGATGGCCGTGCTCAACCCGAACATCCGCCACGTCGCCATCGACGGCGCGCTGTTCCAGGACGAAGTCAATGATCGCAAGATCATGGCCGTGCCGAGCATCTACTTGAACGGTGAAAACTTCGGTCAGGGCCGCATGGGCCTGGAAGAGATTCTCGCCAAACTCGACACCGGCGCTATCGAGCGTCAGGCCGAGAAGATCAGCGCCAAAGAGGCTTTCGACGTACTGGTCGTCGGCGGTGGCCCGGCCGGTGCTTCGGCAGCCATCTATGCCGCCCGCAAAGGCATCCGCACCGGTGTTGCCGCTGAACGCTTCGGCGGTCAGGTGCTCGACACCATGGCCATCGAGAACTTTATTTCCGTGCAGGAAACCGAAGGGCCGAAACTGGCCACGGCATTGGAAGAACACGTCAAGCAGTACGACGTCGACATCATGAACCTGCAACGTGCCGACAAGCTGATCCCGGGCAAGAACGGCGAGCTGCACGAAATCCGCTTTGCCAGCGGTGCGACCCTGAAAGCCAAAAGCGTGATTCTGGCGACCGGCGCGCGCTGGCGTGAAATGAACGTCCCGGGTGAGCAGGATTACCGCAACAAAGGCGTGGCGTACTGCCCGCACTGCGATGGTCCGTTGTTCAAGGGCAAGCGTGTCGCGGTGATCGGCGGCGGTAACTCAGGCGTTGAAGCGGCGATCGACCTGGCCGGTATCGTGTCTCACGTAACGCTGCTGGAATTCGACGTGCAACTGCGTGCCGACGCCGTATTGCAGCGCAAATTGCACAGCCTCAAGAACGTTACCGTGATCACCAGTGCGCAAACCACTGAAGTGACTGGCGACGGGCAGAAGGTCAATGGCCTGCGCTACAAGGATCGCAACACTGATGAACTGCGCACGGTCGAGTTGGAAGGGATCTTCGTGCAGATCGGTTTGCTGCCGAACACGGACTGGCTCAAAGGCACCATCGAGCTGTCGCCGCGTGGCGAGATCATTGTCGATAACCGTGGCGAGACTTCGATTCCGGGGATCTTTGCTGCTGGTGACGTGACGACTGTGCCGTACAAGCAAATCGTGATTGCGGTGGGCGAGGGCGCCAAGGCTTCGTTGAGCGCGTTTGATCACTTGATTCGCACGTCCGCTCCGGCTTAAACGTCCTGGCAGAACTGAAAAAACCCGTGAGCGATCACGGGTTTTTTATGCCTGACACACATCCAATTTGTAGGAGTGAGCCTGCTCGCGATTGCGGCGGCACATTCAGAACATCATGGCCTGACACAGCGCAATCGCGAGCAGGCTCACTCCTACAGAGGGCTGTCAGTTACAGCGGGGTTGGCTGGATGATTTCGACCCAGTAACCGTCCGGATCCTTGATGAATGCCAGGCTCTTCATGCGGCCATCGGTCAGGCGTTTCTGGAAGTCGCAACCCAATTCTTCAAAACGTGCGCACGCCGCCACGATGTCCGGCACCGAAATGCAGATGTGGCCAAAACCACGCGGATCGGTGTTGCCGTTGTGGTAGGCGAAGTCTGCATCGTTTTCGGTGCCGTGGTTGTGAGTCAGTTCCAGAATGCCCGGGATCGACTTCATCCACTCGGTACGTGCGGCGGCATCGTCCGGGATCTGTGCCTTGTCGACCAGCGCGAGGAAGTACAGGCTGAACTCGGCTTCGGCGAAATCGCGCTTCTCGACCAGCGAGAAACCCAGTACGCGGGTGTAGAAGTCCAGGGACTTGGTGATGTCTTTCACACGCAGCATGGTGTGGTTGAAAACGAAGTTGCGGGTTGCGCTGTCTGGCGTGGCGGTGACGCCGGGGAAAGTGTTCAGTTCGTGCAGGCTCATGGGCCCTCCAATAACAATGGGCGAGTGAATGGGCGCAATGATACGCATGCCTGCCAGCATCGCCAAATGAAAGGGCGGACTTGCCCTGCGCGCGGGCGGGGCTCAGACTTTGTCGCTCAATCTGCGAGTGCGTGCGGCAATGATCCGACTGTTCAAACCCCTGTTAGTTTGTTTTGCGTTTTCTGTTGCTGCCGCTGACGTATCGGCGGCCGAGCCCGGCATTACCTGGCCGGCGGGTTGGGAGGTGGAAGCACTGCCTGATGCATCAGCGCAGGTTTCCCGGCAGCGGGCGGTGAAAAACGATGCCGATGGCAATCAGGTGATGGTGATGGAGTTGACCATGACGCAGGTAGAGGCGGGTCACCAAGTCAACTTGCAGGGCGTGCTGCTGGAGATGCGCAAGTCGATCCAGAAAGACTTTTTCCAGGGCGGTTATCAAAGCGTCTGCAACAAAGTGCACCCGGCGACGCTGGGGTCTTTGTCTGCCCTGGAAACCACTTGCACGATCACCGAAAACGGCCGGCATGTTTTGTCGCAAACCTTGGTGGCAGCGGTCGAGGCGGATAAAGCGTACGTTCTTTCCTATGCCGGACAGGCCGAGGTTTATAAAGCGAGCGCCGAAGAAATAGTGGCGGTGAGAAACAACCTGAAACTTTAACGCGCTGTTCTATTGCCGCGCGGTTAGATACCCGAACGGATTAAGCACAAAGTTTAACCGTGGCGCTGATCGCAACATCGCGGCGCAAAATATTTTAGCGCTCTACCGTTCGCACGTTACAGGACGATCTCAACTTGCTCGATGAAAATCATTTCATTTGTTAGATATTGTCAATAAAAAAGCCCTGCATCGAGCAGGGCTTTTTTGTTGGCGTGGAATTAACCGCGCAACCAGGAATCAACGGTGGCTGCACCGTATTGTTCCTTCCAGGCTTTCAGGCCACGGTGGTTGCCACCTTTGGTTTCAATCAGTTCACCGGTGTGCGGGTTGTGATAAACCTTGACCACGCGTGCGCGGCGGGTTTTAGGGGCTGCAGAGGTTTGCAGGCCGGATTTTGCCGGGTTCGGATCGAGAATGGCGATGATGTCTTTCAGGCCTTTGCCGTAGGTTTTCATCAGCCCCTGGAGCTTTTCTTCGAATTCGATTTCTTTCTTGAGCCCGGCATCGTTCTTCAGCGACTCCAGCTGCTTGAGCTGTTCCTGAAGGGCCTTTTCAGCTGCACGAAATTCAGCGAGTCTGGACAATATCTTTACTCCAATAGTGTATTTGGCTGATACCAACCGCAAACAAAGCTGTAAGCCAAGAGCCTTGAAGCGACTCGGTGATAAGTGGCTCACCTGCCAATCTTGCTCAGGTTGAAAAAATTGTAGTAGTTAATGCGCTCAGAGTAAATCCTGTTGTTGTCTTCATGTAACAACAGCGGTCTTTTGTATCAATTTGGTGCGCCGAATCGGCAGCTGCGGCTTAATCGCGTTTAGTTAATGGTGACTTAATGCGTTGATGAAGTCGGCGGCGGGCATGGGTTTGCCAAACAGATAGCCTTGCATGAAGTTAACGTGATGAGCGGTCAGGTATTCGGCTTGCGCCTGAGTTTCGACACCTTCGGCAACAATACCCAGATCCAGCTTGGCCGAGAGTTCGATAATCGTGTCGAGAATATGCCGCGAGAGCGCGTCAATGCCGATCATTGCGACGAAGCTCTGATCGATCTTGAGGAAGTCGACATTGAATTTGCGCAAGTAACCGAGACTTGAATGGCCGGTACCGAAGTCGTCGATTGCGATTTTCACACCCAGCGAGTGCAACTGTTCGAACAGTTGACGGGTGATGTCAGTCGGTTCGATCAGCTCGCGCTCGGTCAACTCCAGAACCAGGCTGATGCTGCCCGGCATGAAGGCCGCAAGAAACTCCCTGCAGTCCTCGACCAGTTCCAGGTCGTGGCAATGGCTCGCGGTAATGTTGATGCCGATATGAAACGGCGTGGCAAAGCCCGCAGACTGTGGCCCCAACAGCGCCGCGGTCTGCTGCATCAGCGCGCGGGTCATCGGCACAATGAGTCCGGAGTGTTCGGCGAACGGGATAAACAGATCCGGGCGCACCAGGCCTTCCTTGGGATGATTCCAGCGCATCAGCACTTCAGTGCCCGACCATTGTTTACTGTCGCCATGCACCACGGGCTGGAAGTAAGGAATGAATTCGCCTGCCTCTAGCGCGCGAAGCATCTCATGGCTTGGTGACGTCGAGCGCTTCTGCACGATGTGGCCGATCGCACCGGAGACCACACCGAAAAAGATCAGCAGACTGAACAGTGGTGGGTATGCGTCGGCCATGTAGCGCCAGGTTTCGCCCTGCGGGAAACCTGCAGAAACACTGAAGGCGTACCGATTGGACTGCAACATGCTTTGTGCCACAGGCAACGCGGGCAGGGCACCCTGATGCACTTTGCCGTCAGCGGACAGCCAGTTGTCACCGACTTGCAGCAACAGCAGGGTTTCTCGACCGATCAGGCGCAAAATGTTGCTCAAGTGATAGCCATCCAGCGTGGTCAGTGCGCCGCCACGACCGTCGCTCAGGCGATACACCAGCAATGCGGTATTGGGCGTGACCGGATTGCCATTCATCAGCCACAGTTTGCCCTCATGGTAATCGCCAGCGTTGACCGCCTCTTTGAAGGGGCCGAACAGTGAACTGCAATAAAGGTTGTTGTCCCAGACCAGATTGGTCGAACGCACGAACGGGCGGCGGGTGACTTGCTCGCGCAGCGCCAGTTTCACCTCTTCACAGTCTTTTCCGGCCAGCGGCAACAGTTCGCGAGCGGCTTGAGCGGTGTTGTCGAGCATCAAGTCGAACTGGCGCAGGGCCTCCTCCGCGGTTTGCCGAGTGCTGTGTTGTAGCGTGCGCTCAGCCTGCAGATACAGAATCACACTGCCGAAGACGATCGGGAGCATGCCGCAGAGCAGCGTCACGACGATACGGATGCTGCGCTTGCGGCGGGGTCTGACGGTCAACGGCATGAGCGCATCCTGTCGCGATGGAGTAGGGCTCTGAAGTGCAGGCCGGGCAATGGCGCACGGCGCAAAAACAGTGGAGTCAGAGGGGAGGATAGATGGTCGTCGACGCTAGTGCTGCTCATTGATGATTGAGGCGCGTCGCCAACTCGATAAACGCCCGTGCGGCGGGTGATGACTGACGCTGATCGAGGACGGCCAGGCCGATCTGGCGCTGCACAACGGGCAACAACGGTTTCCTCACGTAACGCGGCGTTGGATCGTCTGGCAACGAGCCTTCGGCCACAATCGTGATCGCGTCGCCCCGACTGACCGTGTCGAGGGTGCTGAGCAATTGGGAGCAGCGGTAGCGAATGTTCGGTTGCAGGCCTGCCGCCATGAACAGCCGCGACACCAGTTCCGAAGAACCGGCCTGGGTGAGCACGAACGGGTCGTCGCACAGGTCCTTCAGGCTCACCGCGGAACGCGTCGCCAGCGGGTGATCGAGCGCAAGCAGGGCGACCATCTGGTCTTCAATCAAGGCGAAAGTGTCGAAGCGCTCCTGCGGCAGCACAACAAAACCAACATCGATTCGCCGCTCTTCGAGCCACTGCGTCACCTGTCGGTCCGGCCCTTCATCAATGTGCACCTCAATGCCCGGATGCGCCTGGCGAAATCGATGAAGAATCTTTGGCAGCAATTTGATCGATGAGGTCGGGCCGAACGAGCCAATGCGCAATGTGCCGGTTTTCATGCCGCGGGCATCGGCCGCTTCCTGACGCAGCGTGTTGGCCAGGCCGAGCATTGCCCGCGCGCGCAGCAACAGTTGCTGGCCAATGTCGCTGAGTTCCACCGACGATTGATGCCGACGCAGCAACTCGACGCCCAATTCCTGTTCCAGCGACTTCATTGCGTGGGACACCGCCGACTGGGAAATACCCAAACGATGGGCCGCCAGGGTGAAACCGCGTAGCTCGGCGACCAGCGAGAAGATTTCCAGTTGGGTGAGGGTCATGAGTTTTTGCTCATTTTACGATGATCAGGAATGAAGTGAATGATACGGCATCGTTGCTGCTTTTCCCCTCTGGAGTGATATGCGCCATTTTGCACAGACCCACGCGACACCTTCCGACATGCCGGTTTACCTGACCCTGGCCGCCGTGACCATGATCTGGGGCGGGACGTTCGTTGCCGGGCGATTTCTCGCCGGCAGTCTCAGCCCGCTGTTCGCCGCCAGCCTGCGCTTCTTGCTGGCCAGTGCGGCACTGCTGGGGTTTTTATGGCTGGCGCGGGTGCCGTTGGCGCGCCCGACGCCCCGGCAGTGGCTGCAATTGACGCTGTTGGGTTTCTTCGGGATTTTCTTCTATAACCTGTGCTTCTTTTACGGCCTGCACTACATCAACGCCTCGCGCGCTTCGTTGATTGTCGCGTTGAATCCGGCGGTGATCGGCCTTGCGTCCTGGCTGTTGTTCAAAGAGCGTCTGGGCAGGCTGAAAGTCGGCGGCATCGCGCTGTGCATGGCGGGTGCGAGCCTGGTGATTGTCAGCCGCAACCCACAATTGCTGGCGGCAACAGCGGATGCCTGGATGGGCGACCTGTTGATTCTCGGCTGCGTGCTGGGGTGGGGCGTTTACTCACTGTTTTCCCGGGGCCTGAATCAGGCACTCGGCCCGGTGCAGACGGTGACGTATTCGATCCTGATCGGCACGCTCATGCTCTGGACGCTGGCTGCACTGCGTGGCGAACTGAGCTGGACGACATTGATCGGCCTCGGCGCGCCGCAATGGCTGAGCCTGCTTTATCTCGGCGTGCTCGGTTCGGCGCTGGCCTACATCGGTTACTACGACGGCATTCGCAAAATCGGCGCGACACGTTCCGGCGTGTTTATCGCCTTGAATCCGTTGACTGCGGTGATCCTCGGCGCGCTGCTACTTGGCGAACAGTTGACGCTGGCCATGTGCCTGGGCGGTGCGCTGATCCTGTGGGGCATTTACCTGTGCAACAAACCCCTTGCACCGGGCGCAAAAAAGCGGATTTTATAGAGAGAGCAGACAAGCCTATTTACGCTGTGTAGAATCGGGTTACGCATACAATAATAATCGTCTTCTGGCAGCAGAAGCCTCGCCCGCAAAAGCCTTGGGTCGACAATGAAGATATTCGGGTTTCAACTGATCTACGGTGACTTCCTCGCCCGCAGTGTGCGTGGCATCTCCTGTGCGCCACCCACCGACCTCGCAGACTGACAAATAACCCTGGTTAATTTGATAAGAATGATGAGGCGTCACCATGACCGATTTATACGAAAACCCAATGGGCCTGATGGGCTTTGAATTCATCGAGCTCGCTTCGCCGGTGCCGGGCACCCTGGAGCCGATCTTCGAGATCATGGGCTTTACCAAAGTCGCCACCCACCGCTCCAAGAACGTGCACCTGTATCGTCAGGGTGCGATCAACCTGATCCTCAACAACGAACCCAACAGCGTCGCTTCGTACTTCGCCGCCGAACATGGCCCGTCGGTATGCGGCATGGCGTTCCGCGTAAAAGATTCGCAAAACGCCTACAACCGCGCACTGGAACTCGGCGCTCAGCCGATCCACATCGAAACCGGGCCGATGGAGCTGAACCTGCCGGCGATCAAAGGCATTGGCGGCGCGCCGCTGTACCTGATCGACCGTTTCGGCGAAGGCAGCTCGATCTACGACATCGACTTCGTGTTCATCGAAGGCGTTGATCGCAATCCGGTGGGTGCCGGCCTGAAAATCATCGACCACCTGACCCACAACGTCTATCGCGGTCGCATGGCTTACTGGGCAAACTTCTACGAGAAGCTGTTCAACTTCCGCGAGATCCGTTATTTCGACATCAAGGGCGAATACACCGGCCTGACCTCGAAAGCGATGACCGCGCCAGACGGCATGATCCGCATCCCGCTGAACGAAGAATCGTCCAAGGGCGCAGGTCAGATCGAAGAGTTCCTGATGCAGTTCAACGGCGAGGGCATCCAGCACGTCGCGTTCCTCACCGACGACCTGATCAAGACCTGGGATCAACTGAAGAAAATCGGCATGCGCTTCATGACCGCGCCGCCGGACACCTACTACGAAATGCTCGAAGGTCGCCTGCCGAATCACGGTGAGCCGGTCGATCAACTGCAATCGCGCGGCATCTTGCTCGATGGTGCATCGGAGCAGGGCGACAAGCGTCTGCTGCTGCAGATCTTCTCGGAAACCCTGATGGGCCCGGTGTTCTTCGAATTCATCCAGCGTAAAGGCGACGATGGCTTCGGCGAGGGTAACTTCAAGGCACTGTTCGAATCGATCGAGCGTGATCAGGTGCGCCGTGGTGTGCTTGCCACTGAGTAATTCGCCACTGAACTGAAAAATCCCGGCCTGCAGCGATGCAGAGCCGGGATTTTTTTTACGATCAAAAGATCGCAGCCTGCGGCAGCTCCTACAGGGAAGATGCATTCCAAATGTAGGAGCTGCCGCAGGCTGCGATCTTTTGCTTTTAAGGACGACGCTGACGCATCAAATGTTTGAACCCTTCAAACACCAGCACAACCACCGCCATCCAGATCGGAATATACGTCAGCCATTCCCCGGACTTGATGCTCTCACCCAGCAACAACGCCACACCCAGCAACAACACCGGCTCAACATAACTCAACAAACCAAATAGGCTAAACGGCAGCAAACGGCTGGCAATGATGTACACCACCAACGCCGACGCACTGATCAGGCCGAGCAACGGAATCAGCCACATCAACCCCGGGTATTGATCGAACACGCCAAAACCCTGTTCGCCGCCATGCACAAACCAGTAGGCGATTGGCAACATCAGCGTCATGTCGACCCACAAGCCACCGAGGTGGTCGGTTTTCAAGTACTTGCGCAGCACGAAATACAGCGGATAGCCAACGACGACGACCAGCGTCGCCCAGGAAAACCCGCCGACCTGATACAACTCGTTCAACACGCCCAACGAAGCGAAAAACACCGCGACTTTCTGCAGGTACGACAGGCTTTCGCCGTAGGCAATCCGCCCGGTCAAGACCATCGCCAGCGGCAGCAGGAAATAACCCAGCGAAACATCAAGGCTGTAGCCGTTCAATGGCGCCCACATGAACAGCCACAGTTGCACGCCGAGCAGGGCGGCCGAGACGATCAGGCCGGCGATCAATTTTGGCTTCGCCGCCATCAGGCGAACCAACTCCATCACGCGCCGCCATTCCCCGGACACCAGCATGAACACGGTCATGCACGGCACAGTCAGCAGCATCCGCCAGCCGAAAATCTCTACGCCGCTCAACGGGGTGAGCAACGAGGTGTAGAAGTACATGACGGCAAACAGCACCGAGGCTGAAACCGATAGAGCGATACCTTTAGACAAACTGTCCTCGCGGGGGTGATGGGCGAACGGGGCGCGAAGGATACGTGGTTTCTGTGCTGAATATTGGCCGGATGGTCATTATTTTCAACAGCCCTGTACACAAAATTGTAGGAGCTGCCGAAGGCTGCGATCTTTTGATTTAAAAAAAAACAGGATCAAAAGATCGCAACCTTCGGCAGCTCCTACAGGAGGGGGCGTCAGATTGAGTGGGGTTTGCGCCCGGACACAAAATGGCTCACATCGTTGAACCCCGGTGTTGATGCATGCCCCGGCGTCACCAGCGAATCAATAAACGCTTCATCTTGCGCGGTGATCTTCACTGCCTGCGCCTTGGCGTACGCATCCCACTGTTCCTCAGTGCGTGGCCCGACGATCGCCGAGGTCACCGCGCTGTTGTTCAACACCCAGGCAATCGCGAATTCGACCATGCCAACGCCGCGTTGCTCGGTGTATTGCTGGATCTGCTGGGCGATACGCAGCGACTCCACGCGCCATTCGGTTTCCAGAATGCGTTTGTCCTGACGTCCGGCGCGGCTGTTGGCGTCCGGCTTGATGTCGGGCGCGTATTTGCCGCTGAGCACGCCACGGGCCAGCGGGCTGTAAGGCACTAAGCCGAGACCGTAGGTTTGCGCTGCGGTTATTTGCTCGGTCTCGGCCTGACGGTTGACAATGTTGTACAGCGGCTGGCTGATCACCGGGCGATCAATCCCGAGTTTGTCAGCAATGCGAACGGCCTCGGCAATGCGCCAGCCACGGTAATTGGACAGGCCCCAATAGCGAATCTTGCCTTGGCGAATCAGATCGCCAATCGCCGAAACAGTCACTTCCAGCGGCGTGTTGTGGTCTTCGCGGTGCAAGTAATAGATGTCGAGATAATCGGTGCCGAGCCGGGTCAGGCTGGCCTCCAGGCCGTTGAAAATGTGTTTGCGGCTCAAACCGCTGCGGTTCGGCACGCCGTCCGCCGGGCCGAAACCGACTTTGCTCGCCAGTACCCATTCGTGGCGATGGCGGGCAATCGCTTCGCCGACGATTTCTTCCGAACGACCGTTGGTGTAGACGTCGGCGGTATCAATGAAGTTGATGCCTTGATCCCAGGCCTTGTCGATGATGCGCAGCGAGTCCTCGGTGCTGGTCTGCTCGCCAAACATCATCGTGCCCAGGGTGAGGGTGGACACCCGCAGCCCCGAGTGACCCAGTGTGCGATAGTTCATGCCGAAATCCTTTGGTCGATGGGAAACCCCAACAAATACCAGATGAGTCACAGGGCGCAAAGTGAATTGTTGTTCCTTTTAAAACGCAAAAAGATCGCAGCCTGCGGCAGCTCCTACATGAGACCGTGATCCCCTGTAGGAGCTGCCGAAGGCTGCGATCTTTTGACTTTTTATTAAGCCCGCAACGTCCGCGTCATCCGCAACGCCAACAGACTCCCGCCAACAATCACGCCCGCCAGCAGATACAACGCTGCATCGGTCGACCCGGTGCTGTCCTTGACCCAACCGACCAGATACGGACTGAGGAACCCAGCCATTTGCCCCATCGAGTTGATCAGCGCCAAGCCACCGGCAGCCGCACCGGCACTCAACATCGCCGTTGGCACAGGCCAGAACATCGGCAGGCCGGTCAGCGCGCCCATGGTCGCAATGGTCAGGCCGAGAATGGCAATGGCCGGGTTAGCGGCGAAATTCACCGCAATCACCAGACCGATCGCGCCCATCAACATCGGCACCACCAAGTGCCAGCGGCGTTCTTTGCGCAAGTCTGCCGAACGCCCGACGACCAGCATGAACACCGCCGCCAGCAGGTACGGAATCGCACTGAGCCAGCCGATCACCAGGTTGTCGCTGAAACCGAGGTTCTTGATGATCGACGGCAGCCAGAAGTTGATCGCGTACACGCCGCTCTGGATGCAGAAGTAGATCAGACCGAAGGCCCAGATCGCCGGGTTCTTGAACACTGCCAGCAGCGAGTCCGAGGTGGTTTTCGGTTTGTTCGCCAGGTCTTCAGCCTGATCCGCCTCCAGCACCGCGCGTTCATGCGGGGTCAGCCATTTGGCATGGGCGAAGCTGTCGCTCAGGAGGAAATAGGCGAGGGCGCCAAGGATCACGGTTGGAATGCCTTGCAGCAAGAACATCCACTGCCAGCCTGCCAAACCACCTTGTCCGGCGGCGAAGTGATTGAGGATCCAGCCAGAGAACGGGCTGCCGAGCAAACCCGACACCGGGATGGCCGACATGAACAGCGCCATGATCCGGCCACGGCGGAAGGTCGGGAACCATTGCGAGAGGTACAGCACGACGCCCGGGAAGAAGCCCGCTTCGGCGGCCCCGGTGAACAGGCGCAGGGTGTAGAACTCGGTCGGTGTGGTGACGAACAACAGACACGTGGACAGCGTGCCCCAGGTGATCATCATCACGGCAATCCAGCGTCGTGGACCGAACTTGGTCAACGCCAGGTTGCTCGGTACGCCGCACAGCACGTAGCCGATGAAAAAAATCCCGGCCCCAAGGCCGTACACGGTTTCGCTGAATTTCAGTGCGTCGAGCATCTGCAGTTTGGCAAATCCAACGTTGACCCGGTCGAGGTAGTTGAACAAGTAGCAGATGAAGATGAAGGGGATCAAGCGCAGGGTGATGCGCTTGTAAACGGCATTTTTATCGTCTTCTTTGGTCTGGGTAGCTGCGGCGCTGTGCGACATAGCGGCTCTCTCTTTATTATGATTTTTTGCGATACAAAGGGTAACGTTGATCGCCCTGAGAGTCTCGGCCACCATTGGCAGGATTGTCTTTGTGCCTGAGCACAGGGTTTGCCGCCAGACCCTGTGCGGGTGAACAACCCGTCCGCGCGTGTTTTCAAGGATTTACAGACTATGTTCGAACTCGATCACGACCTCGCTCAGGACATCGTCGACCGGGCCATGGCCATTTTGCCCTACAACGTCAACGTGATGGACAGTCAGGGATTGATCCTCGGCAGCGGCGAGCCGGAACGCATCAACACCCGCCACGAAGGCGCGCAACTGGTGCTGGCCAACAGCCGAGTGGTGGAGATCGACGCGCAGACGGCGGTGCACCTCAAAGGCGTGCAGCCAGGGATCAATCTGCCGTTGTTGCTCGATCAGCGCCTGATCGGCGTATTGGGCATCACCGGCGAGCCCGAGCAACTGCGCACGTACGCCGAGCTCGTGCGCATGACCGCCGAGATGCTGGTCGGCCAGCGCAATCAACAGGCCGAACAGCAATGGCGGCGGCAGCGTTGCGATGATCTGCTGGCGTTGCTGTTGAGCGAGGCGGGCGATTCACCGCGCCTGTTTGACGAAGCGCAGCAACTGGGGCTCAAACCGCAATTGACGCGGGTGCCGTACTTGTTCGAGTTGGGGCTGGAACATGGGCCGGGGCAAACCGTCGACGCGCTGAGTGCCTGGCTGACGTCGCGCTATCCCGACAGTTGGTGCGTGAGTTCGGCGAAATCGTCACTGCTGTGGTGTCGCCCGGCCAGCCAGAACGTCGAGCATGATCGTTTGCTGGAAAAACTTGATGGCATGGGCTGGAACATTTTGCGCATTGCCGTGGGCGGCCAGGCTGAAGGTCTGCTCGGTTTGCGCCGGTGTTATCGCCGGGTCGGTGACTTGCTGGCCTACGGGCGAGACGTACTGCCGCATTCACGGCTGCTGACGCTCAATCGCTATCGACTGCCGGTGATGTTGTGGCGCCATCGCAACGATGATGCGCTGGATGAACTGCTCAAGCCGTTGCGCAAAGTGCTCGCCAAGGACAGCAATGGCCAGTTGTTGGCCACGCTGCGCACCTGGTGCGAGCACGACGGCCAAAGCCAGGCATGCGCCGATGCACTGGGTATCCACCGCAACAGCCTGCGTTACCGGATGGAGCGGATTGCCGAACTCAGTGGCGTCGACCCGCTGCGGCTGGACGGCATGCTGGCGCTGTACCTCGGGGTGCAGCTCCTGCCCCAGACTGATGTGCCTATCTGAGGTGTTCTTGAGGACGCCATCGCTGGCAAGCCAGCTCCCACAGGTTTTGCTGTGTTCACAAATAACGTGTCAACACAAACCCTGTGGGAGCTGGCTTGCCAGCGATGAGGCCATGAGACCCAACGTCAATTCCACTGCCTTGTATAAATGAACAATAAACGTCTGTGCAAATTGTGCAGCGGACAGGCGTCAATGTGCATGCCGACTGGCAGCATGAGGGGCATTGGAACTGGAGAATCATCATGAAGATCGTCATCGCCCCCGATTCGTTCAAGGACAGCCTGAGTGCCCAAGGCGTCGCCGAGGCCATTGCCCAAGGCCTGACGCAAGTGTGGCCACAGGCAACGCTGGTCAAATGCCCGATGGCCGATGGTGGCGAGGGCACGGTCGAGTCGATTCTTGCTGCCTGTGAAGGCGAACTGCGCCGCACCCGCGTGCGTGGCCCGCTCGGCGCGCCGGTTGACGCCGCGTGGGGCTGGTTGCCGCACAACCACACCGCAATCATCGAAATGGCTGAGGCCAGTGGCTTGCAACTGGTGCCAACCGGGCAGCGCGATGCCTGCGTCAGCAGCACGTTTGGCACCGGCGAGTTGATTCGTGCAGCGCTGGATGCCGGCGCGCAGCGGATCATTCTGGCGATTGGCGGCAGCGCGACCAATGACGCAGGCGCCGGCGCGATGCAGGCGTTGGGCGTCAAGCTGTTCGATGCACAAAATCAGTCGCTGGTGCCCGGCGGCCTCGCGTTGGCGCAACTGGCGCGGCTTGATCTGCGCGAACTGGATCCGCGACTGGCGCAGGTGCGGTTCGACATCGCTGCCGACGTCAACAATCCGCTGTGTGGCCCACACGGCGCCTCGGCGATCTTCGGTCCGCAGAAAGGTGCATCGCCTGCGCAGGTTGAGCAACTCGATCAGGCCTTGGGCCACTTTGCTGACCTGTGCGCGCAGGCGCTGGACAAAGACGTTCGTGATGAACCGGGCTGCGGCGCGGCGGGTGGTTTGGGTTTCGCTGCCAAAGCGTTTCTCGGGGCGCAATTCCAGGCTGGCGTCGAAGTGGTGGCCGAACTGGTCGGCCTGGCCGAAGCCGTCAAAGGCGCGGATCTGGTGATCACCGGCGAAGGTCGGTTTGACGCACAAACCCTGCGCGGCAAAACCCCGTTTGGCGTGGCGCGGATCGCCAAACAACAAAACGTGCCGGTGATCGTCATTGCCGGGACGTTGGGCGAGGGTTATCAAGACCTCTATGTGCATGGCATCGATGCCGCGTTTGCCGTGACCAGCGGACCGATGACACTGGAAAAGGCCTGCGCCGAAGCACCACGCCTGCTGAGCGAACGCGCCACCGACATCGCCCGCGTCTGGCAACTCGCCAAACCCTGACCCAACCCCTGTAGGAGCTGCCGAAGGCTGCGATCTTTTGATCTTGCTTTACAAAAACAGGATCAAAAGATCGCAGCCTTCGGCAGCTCCTACATGTGGGGTGAACACTGTTTCATTGTTGTAACACCCTGAAAAATACTTGCTCTTGACCCGCAATCTTCCTCAAGCCTGGCCGATACAGCTAACAGGCGCGCACAAAGACTTCCCAAAACAGTGACGCCGGACTGAAGCCCTCTCAAGGGCCAGTGATCACGGCAAGGACGCTCGTAGTTTCTATCATCCGAGAGTCCAACTATGTCCTTGCGTAACCTGAACATCGCGCCCCGTGCCTTCCTCGGTTTTGCCTTCATCGCCCTGTTGGTGATTGTGCTCGGCGTGTTCGCCGTCAACCGCATGTCGATCATCCGCCAGGCCTCGGTCGACATGGACTCGACGCAGCTGCCCAGCGTGACTCATCTCAGCGTGGTGACGGAAAACGTCCTGCGCCTGCGCATTCTGTCGTTCCGCATATTGGTCAACCGCGAAGCCGCCGGTTTGCAGGAAGCACAAACGCGCATTGCCGCCCTGGTCGACAAGGTTCGCGCCGCCCAGGCCAGTTATGCCGCGTTGCCGGCCGGCCCGGAAGAGCGCGCGCTGTACCAGACCTTCGCCAATACCCTGGAAAACTACCTGCAAGCGCAGAATCAAATGATGGACCTGTCGCGTCAGGACAAACTCGATGAGATGCGCAACCTGATCAATACGCGAATCAAGGACGGCACCGATCAGATGGGCGAGCAGTTGAACAAACTGATCGCCATCAACGCTGCCGACGCCAAAGCCGCGTCGATCCAGGCCGGTGAGCACTACGACAGCGCCATCACCGGGATTATCATCGTCGCGCTGGTGGCGGCCATGGCCACCGTGTTGCTCGCCTGGCTGCTGACCCGCAGCATCGTCACGCCGCTGAATCGCGCAGTCGCCGCCGCGCAAACCATCGCGGGCGGCAACCTGACCAAACTCATTGAGGTCGACGGCAACGACGAACCGGCGCGCCTGCTCCAAGCGCTGGCTGCGATGCAGAGCAACCTGCGCAAAACCATCGAGCAGATCGCCGGTTCCGCCACGCAACTGGGCGCCGCCGCCGAAGAACTCAGCGCCGTGACTGAAGAAGCCTCACGCGGCCTGCAACAACAGAACAATGAAATCGAGCAAGCCGCCACGGCCGTCAACGAAATGACCGCCGCTGTGGAAGAAGTCGCGCGTAACGCCGTCTCGACCTCAGAAGCCTCGAACCAGTCGACCCACGCCGCGCGTGAAGGTCGCGATCAAGTGGTGAAAACCGTTGATGCGATCCAGACCATGACCCATGACGTGCAGAACACCGCGCAAATGATCGAAGGCCTCGCGGCGCAAGGGCGCGACATCGGCAAGGTGCTCGACGTGATCCGCGCCATTGCCGAACAGACCAACCTGCTGGCCCTCAACGCGGCGATCGAAGCGGCGCGTGCCGGTGAAGCCGGGCGCGGTTTCGCCGTGGTGGCGGACGAGGTGCGCGCCTTGGCACATCGCACCGCGCAGTCGACCCAGGAAATCGAAAAAATGGTCGCCGGCATCCAGAACGGCACCGGCGAAGCGGTTTCGTCGATGCAGCAGAGCAACCAGCGCACGCAGTCGACGCTGGAAATGGCCCGCGCCGCTGGCGTGGCGCTGGAACAGATCACCCAGTCGATCCATCAGATCAACGAGCGCAATCTGGTTATCGCCAGTGCGTCGGAAGAGCAGGCGCAAGTGTCGCGCGAGGTCGATCGCAACCTGGTCAACATCCGCGACCTGGCCACGCAATCGGCCGCCGGAGCCAACCAGACCAGCGCCGCGACGCATGAACTGTCACGTCTGGCGGTGGATTTGAATGCCATGGTGGCGCGTTTTGTGATTTGAGATAGGGTGAAGGCTGGAGACCGCGCAATCAGGAGACGTACATGCGCTATTCAGCCTTGACCCAACGAATCGCCGGGGAAGGAGCAGCAGCCTGGCAGATTCACGACCGAGCGCTGGAGTTGCGCGCCGAGGGTGTCGATATCCTGCTGCTGACGGTGGGTGATCCGGATTTCGATACGCCGCTGCCGATCATCCACGGGGCCATCGATAGCCTGTTGGCGGGCGATACCCATTATTCCGAAGTGCGCGGCCGCGTGGCGCTGCGCAAGCTGATCGCCGGGCGCCATCGGGCGCGCAGCGGTCAGGCGGTCGATGCCGACCATGTGATCATCATGCCCGGCGCGCAATGCGCGGTGTATTCAGTGGCGCAGTGTCTGCTCGATCCGGGTGATGAAGTGATCGTCGCCGAGCCGATGTATGTCACCTACGAAGGGGTGTTCGGCGCGTGCGGGGCGACGGTGGTGTCGGTGCCGGTGAAACCGGAAAACGGTTTTCGGGTCGATCCTGCTGATGTCGCTGCACGTATTACTCCGAAAACCCGCGCGCTGTTGCTCAACAGCCCGAACAATCCCTCCGGCGCGAGCCTGTCTTTGCTGATTTGGCAGGAATTGGCAGCGCTGTGCATTCGTCATGACCTGTGGCTGATCAGCGATGAGGTCTACAGCGACCTTTTGTATGAAGGCGAGCACATCAGCCCGGCAAGCCTGCCGGGCATGGCCGAACGCACGGCGACCATCAACAGCCTGTCGAAATCCCATGCCATGACCGGCTGGCGCATCGGCTGGATGATCGGCCCCAAGCCGTTGGCGGAACATCTGGTCAATCTGTCGCTGAGCATGTTGTTCGGCCTGCCGGACTTTGTGCAAAAAGCTGCGGAGGTGGCGCTGAAGTCGGACCTGCCGGAAGTGACGCAGATGCGCGAAGAATATCGCTTGCGCCGGGATCTGGTGTGCGAGCGTTTGCACGGTTGTCCGGGGCTGTATCCGATTCGTCCGGATGGCGGCATGTTTGTGATGGTCGATGTGCGCCAGACCGGGCTTGGCGCGCAGGCATTCGCCGAGCGCTTGCTGGAAGGTTACGGCGTGTCGGTGCTGGCCGGCGAGGCATTCGGCCCGAGCGCGGCGGGGCATATTCGTCTGGGATTGGTGCTGGATCGGGTGAAGCTCGCCGATGCCTGCGCGCGGATTGCGCTGTGTGCGGCGCAGCTTTTACAGGCGCGCAGTGCCTGATGGTTATAGGTCGCCGGTACTGGCCTCATCGCTGGCAAGCCAGCTCCCACAGGATTTTGTGTCGTTCTCAAATGTAATCAACACTGAAAAACCTGTGGGAGCTGGCTTGCCAGCGATGAGGCCCAATAAGGCAATGAAATTCTCAGCCCTGCCAAGCCGATGAATTCACCAGATTCCCCGGTTTCTCTCCACTTAACGCCGCCAGCAGATTCTCCACCGCACACCGCGCCATCGCCTCACGCGTTTCATGCGTCGCCGAGCCCATGTGCGGCGTCGCCACTACGTTATCAAGCTGCAACAACGGCGATGCCTGATCCAGTGGCTCGCGCTCGAACACATCCAGCCCCGCCGCGCGAATGCGCTTTTCGCGCAGCGCATCAATCATCGCCGCCTCATCAACAACCTTGCCCCGCGAGATGTTGATAAAGATGCTCTCGGGGCGCATCAACGCAAACTGCTCAGCCCCGATCAAACCTTCTGTCTGCGCCGTCAAAGGCAAGGTCAGGCAAATGAAATCGGCTTGCTGCAGCAAATCCTCAAGGCTTCGATACTGCGCGGCAAAACGCGCCTCGACCGCCGGTTTGCGCGACTGACTGTGATAGATCACCGGCATGCCAAAGCCGAAATGGCCACGCTGCGCCAATGCTTCGCCAATGCGGCCCATGCCGATGATCCCCAGCGTCTTGCCGTGCACATCGGTGCCAAAGTGCGCCGGGCCGATATTGCGTTGCCACTGGCCGTTGCGCACCAGGTTCGCCAGTTCCACCACACGCCGGGCGGCGGCGAGGACCAAGGCGAAGCCAGTGTCAGCAGTGGTTTCGGTGAGGACGTCCGGGGTGTTGGTGAGCACGATTTGCCGTGTGTTCAGGTAGGCGATGTCGTAGTTGTCGACGCCCACCGAAACGCTGGCAATCGCTTCAAGCTGCGGCGCCAGATCGAGCAACGCCGCATCGAGTTTCAGACTGGCGCCGAGCAGACCGTGGGCGCGGGGCAGGGCGTCGCGCAGTTGCATGAGACCGTCGGCGTCGAGGCTTTCGATCAGTGTAACTTCGCACTGTTCTTGCAGGCGCGCCATCAGCGCTGGCGAGAGTTTCTTGTACAACACGACGTGTTTTTTCATGGCAAAAGTCTCTTCAGGAATGGGCCGGTACATGGCGCGCAGTCACGGCTTTGGCCACCACGCGATCACTCGCGCCGGGCTTGAGGAAAATCGTCAGCACCACCGACAGCAACAACGCGCCGCTCATCAACAGGTAGGATGCGCCGGGCGAACCGGTGGTGCTGTTCAGGTAACCGACCAGGTACGAGCCGCCGAATGAACCGAGCGCGCCCATGCTGTTGATCAGCGCCATCGCGCCACCGGCGACGTTGGCGGGGAGAATCTCCGGGACGATGGCAAAGAACGGCCCGTACGGTGCGTACATGCAGGCGCCGGCAATCACCAGCAAGGTGTAAGACCACCAGAAATGTTCAGCGCCCAGCGCGTACGAACCGTAGAAAGCGATCGATGCGATCAGCAGCGGCGGCCAGACGAAGCGTTTGCGTTTCTGCAACTTGTCCGAACCCCACGACACCACAAGCATGCCGATCACCGCCGCCAGATACGGCAGCGCCGACAGCCAGCCGGCCTCGATCATGTCCATTTGCGCGCCGGCCTTGAGGATCGACGGCAGCCACAGCACAAAGCCGTACACGCCGATGCTCCAGCAGAAAAACTGCAGCGCCAGAATAATCACCTTTGGCGAACGGAAGGCCTCGGCGTAGTTTTTCACCGCCTTGATACCAACCTGTTCGGCTGCCAGGGCGCTTTCCAGATCCTGCTTTTCCTGGTCGTTGAGCCACTTGGCCTCGGACGGACGATCATCGGCCAGGCGCCACCAGATAAACGCCCAAAGCACTGCCGGCAAACCTTCGATGATAAACATCCAGCGCCAGCTGAAATGCTGCACCAGATACCCCGAGACCACCGACATCCACAGCATGGTCACCGGGTTGCCGAGGATCAGGAAAGTGTTGGCTCGCGAGCGTTCGGCGCGGGTGAACCAGTGGCACAGGTACACCAGCATCGCCGGCATCACAGCGGCTTCAACCACGCCGAGCATGAAGCGGATGACGATCAGCCAATAGGCGTTGGAGACCACGCCGGTCAACGTGGCGAGGCCGCCCCAGAGAATCAGGCTGACGAATATCAGTTTCTTCACGCTGTGCTTTTGCGCATAGATTGCGCCCGGCACCTGGAAGAAAAAGTAACCGAGAAAGAACAGCGCGCCGAGCAGCGAAGACAGGCCCGGGGTGATCATCAGGTCTTCGGCCATCCCCGAGGCAGCGGCAAAACCGTAGTTGGCGCGGTCCAGATACGCCAGGCTGTAGGTGATGAATACGATTGGCATGATGTACCACCAGCGGCGGGTGGCGAGGGTCACGGTTTTCATGGTTTGTGGCTCCTGAGCTTGTTGTTTTTGTCGCAGCAGGTTCAATGAATGTTGTCTGTCAGGGCCTCATCGCTGGCAAGCCAGCTCCCACAGGGTTTTGGGGTGTATCAAAAGTTGTGTTTTTATCACCAAATCCTGTGGGAGCTGGCTTGCCAGCGATGGCGGCCTCAAACTCAACGGACAATTCCAGACGGGTTGGAAGGCCCTCCATATCCCCGCGACTCTGCACGGCGCGGCTGCCAATCCAGTTCGCACGCTGCACCGCCTCGGCAAAACTCTGATGCTCCAGCAAGGCACTGATCATCCCGACCGCAAAGCCATCACCGGCACCCACCGTGTCGACGACGTGGGCCACCGGCACGCCGGCAACAAAACCCTGCGCCAACTGCGTGCGGTAATAGGCACCCTCCGGCCCAAGCTTGATCGCCACGGCCTCAGCGCCTTGATCGAGATAAAACGCGGCAATGTCGGCCGGGTCGTTGAAGCCGGTGAGCAAGCGACCCTCGCTCAATCCCGGCAGCACCCAGTGGGCGAGGGCGGCGAGGCGGTTGATCTCGGTGATCATCTCGCGCTCGCTGGCCCACAGGCTCGGGCGCAGATTGGGATCGAACGAGACGCTGCGTCCGGCGTTGCGCATGCGGCTCATCAATTCAAAGGACATCTCCCGCGCCGAGGCTGACAGTGCTGGTGGAATACCGGTGGCGTGCAGGTGACGGGCGCTGAGTAATTTTGCGGTGATCGACTGCGGCGAAAGATGGCTGGCCGCTGAGCCGCGCCGAAAATACTCGACCTGCGGATCGCTGCCATCGTCACTGCGAGACTTCAACTGGAAACCGGTCGGGTGGGCGCTGTCGACCTCGACATGACTGCAATCCAGACCTTCTTTTGTCAGCGTTTCGACAACGAAGCGCCCGAGCGAGTCTTGACCGACCCGGCTCAGCCAAGTGACGTTGAAGCCCAGGCGCGACAGGCCAATGGCAACGTTGCTGTCGGCGCCGGCGATGCGCTTGTGAAATTGCTCGACCGCGGCCAGATCACCCGTTTGCTCGGCGACGAACATCGCCATGGTTTCGCCGAACGAGAGAATATCGACCTCAGACATGAGCAGGCTCCAGACTCGATTGGCCGAGGTGGGCGAGGGCGGCGACGTGTTCGCGGGTCAACTCGACCAGGTCCTCGCCTTGCAGCGGGTACTCGGCAGCGCGCATAACGCCTTGAGCCATGTGCCGCAGCAGTTGTTCCCACAGATGCAGATCGCTGACGGCGGGCGGCACGGCCACCAGTTTGCCGTCAGCGCGACGCGCCACGGCTTTGCAATGCACGTAACCGACGTGGCGGCCCAGCAGGCGCGCGGCGCTGGCGGCGGACTGGTCTTGCCATTGCCAGTTGCCAATGTCGAAAGTCATCTTGATCGGCAGATTGTGCTGTTCGACGGCGGCGAAGAAGCGCTGGAACGGTTCGATTCGGCCGCCTTGCAGGGTCTGGTCGTTCTCCACCAGCAGTTGCACCGGACTGTGCTTCAAACGTTCGGCCAGTGCCTGCAGATCGTTGGTGTCGGTGAAATAACCGAGCGACACCTTGAGCCACTTCGAGCCGAAGGTTTCGGCGTTGTGCAGCGCGGTGATCAGTTCGGGGTTGGGTTGCGCCTGACCGGCGAGCCACAGTTCAGTAGGCGACGAGTAGATGCTTTGCAGCCCTTGGGCCTGTGTAGCTTCAGCCAACTGGGCCGGGTCTTCGCGCGTCAGCAGCTCTTCGCGCCATTCAATGCGATCGGCCCCGGCCGTGGCGAGGATTTCGATGAAAGCGCCTTGCCCGCGCTGGCGGACAAGTTCGGCGCCGTAGCTGGACAAACTGATGGAGACGGCAGGTTTATTCATTGTTATTGACCTCTGAAACCGGTTTCATTTTTGTTCAAAAAAATCAGGCAGTTTTGTGTTGTTCCTTCAAGCCCCATCGCTGGCAAGCCAGCTCCCACAGGTTCATGGGCGTGTACAAAAAATTGTTATACGCCCCGGACACTGTGGGAGCTGGCTTGCCAGCGATAGCGTCAGCTCAAACACCGTCGCTCTGACGGGTCGACCCACGCTCAACCAGCACCGGTGCAAAATCCAGCACCCGCGCCGCCTCATCATCCCCGCGCAAGCGCTTGAGCAGACACTCAAACGCCCGCGCGCCAATCTCTTGTGTCGGCTGGGCCAGCGCGGTAATCCCGCTCCCCACCAACGGATACCAATCCAGATCATCCAGGGCGATCACCCCGATATCGTCGAATAAACGGCAACCGATCTCGCGCAATGCTTTGACGCAGGCCAGCGCTGCGACGCCATTGGCGCAAAACAGTGCTTTGGGGCCGGCCCCCGCTTTGTGCAAGAACGATTGAAGAGCGCCAGTCAAGTTGTCGCCGGTTGCCAAAACCGTTCCGCTTAGCAGTGATCGCTGGGCGATCTGCGCCTGAAAACTACTGACGCGCTCCACTCGCGAACTGGTGCCGTCATAGGGTTCGGTCACCAGCACCACGTCGCGATAGCCGCGCTGTTCAAGATGAGCCAGTGCCATTTCCACCGCTTGCGCGTTATTCAGGCCGACCATATCGCTGTCAAGCCCGGCGACCTTGCGATCCACCAACACCATTGGCATTTCGCGATGCAATTCATGCAACTCGTCGCGGTGGTGGCCAAGGGTGTTCACGATCAGCCCTTCGATGTTGTACGAGCGCAACAGCGCCAAATGCTGGCGCTCCTGCTCGTCATCGCGGTCGGTGTTGCACACCACCAGGCTGTAACCGTGCGCACGGCAGGCGGTTTCCACCCCGTGCATCACGGCAATTGAATAAGGATTGCGGATGTCGGCAACCAACATGCCGATCAGGCGCGTACGACCGCGCTTGAGGCCACGGGCCATCTGGTTGGGTTGGTAGCCGAGTTCGGCGATGGCTTGGTCGATGCGCGAGGCAATGGCATCAGAGAGCAGGGCGCGGTCATCGCCGATGAAGCGCGAGACGCTGGCCTTCGACACGCCTGCGTGTTTGGCAACGTCGAGCATGGTGACGCGGCTGCGTTGAGCGGCGGAAAAGACGTTCAATTCGGTAGACCTTATTTTTGGAGGGCAGCGTTTTCAATGTGCAAACGTCGCTGAAACCGGTTTCAGGAGACACTATCAGCCCTTTGGTCGTCAACCTCCAAATGCGTCAGAAACATTCACGACAACCTGGATTTCCGACAGGCGGTTGCCTGACCTGTCAGATTTGACAGTAGGCAGTTTTCGTATAGCAGCGCTTAATTTCTTCAAGTCGAGATGATCAGCCAGTGAGAAACTCCATGCCGAGCAGAGTGCCAATTGTACCCAGCAGCACATTGGATGCCGGTGTGCTCCTGAACCTTGCGCGAGTGGATGGAGTTGACCCCCAAGACCCGGCTGGAACATTACCGCCGGACGCAAAACAAGTTGGCATTATCTGTGTTATCGACCGCTGGCCGAATTTTCCTGTTTCTGGCATCCGCAAAGACCGTGTCGAGATTTTCATTGTCGGTAACCCCGCTTTTGTCGCCTGGGCCGAATATGGGGCCGCGGACGACGCTGTGGAGTTTCGTATTTCAGTGGCTCCCAAAGAACTACCGGATGTGGCGACGTTTGAGTTGTTGTACACGGTACGCTCGATCAACCCCACGACATCGCCCGCACGACGCCTGACATTTGCAATTGTTGCGCCGCCGCAACGTTTGAAAGCGGCGAGTTTTCCCGACGCAAACATTTGGGGGGAGATCGGTTGCGGTAAAAATTATCCCCACGATCCGCAATCCTTATTTATCTGGGAAGGGGTGCGTGTCGAGATTCCTTTTGATGACTTATTTGCTCTCAACGATGTCCTCAGAGTTTATTGGCAAGCGTGGGACTCTCTAAATGGATCAGGAACGCCGTTAACGCAAGTGTTCGAATTCAATGAAGTTGTCACTGATGTTGTAAACAGGCAAGCGGTCAAGCTGGTGATAAAACCATTTGCTTCACATATAGAACCGATGAGAGATAGAGATTCGGCGACCGTCAATTACCATTTGTTGCGAAATGGAATTGCTATATTTCGGTCTTTTACCGGGCTGGTAAAAGTAGACAGGGTCATTCCGGGAGAAAGCGGATATTGCGCGAATTCAAGTTGGATGACCTGATCAGAAGGTAATGCTGGCAGCGATATTACGACTGCATTTGGCGGCGTTCGCCATTGTCGAAGATGCATGGATCAAAAACATTTTCTACACAATGGAGCAAGCACATGACAAGTATTCAAACAGCGGCGTCAGGCACACTATTGAGCGTTTTAACTGCGCCCACCCCGGAGATACCGGATGGCCGTGGTACAGGCAAGGATATTATTCCGATAGCCGCGATTCCTGTTGGCACCGCACTGACACTTATGGTCAAAACAAATGTATGGGCGAACCCCAACAACAGGGATCAGATCGCCCTTGATGTCACGCGAACTGCCCCTCCCGCCAATCCGTTGCCGACAGACTTCACGCGGCTGCCCCGGGTGAGCCTCGGTGACCTGGCTACCCGCCCTGAAGATTTTCCGATCAGAGTGCCTACCGAATTTCTGGGCGAAAATGCAACGCCAGACGGACCGACGCCTATCTGGGTTCGTAGCGTTCTGTATGAGCGGGGGCTCAATCCCCTGACCGGTGTTGTGATGCAGTTTTTTATCGACCGTACCGGTGCCTGGCAGGCGAAACCTGCACAAACAGGTACAAATCCCGGGCAGATCCCTGGCGTCAGAACAATACCGCCAGCTACGTTTCCAAATGCCCCCGGCGATCTGGATGACCCATGGGCGAGCCAGCCGGGCAACGCAGCGGGATTGCAAGTAAAGGTTGATACGTCCTTTTCCAATGCCGTGGCACCACACACTTTAAGACTGTACGTGGCGGGACAACGGACTAACCCTCCGCAAGTGCCAGCTTTTTATGATGGGCCAATGCCCGCCGGTGGCGACGTTGTTATTCCGGTAACAGAGCTACGCAAGGTGACGACCGGCAGGGTGTTCATCTGGTTTATCATCTCAGATGAAGCAGGCAACGAAAGCGCGTGGGGCGTGTTTTTCAGAAACGTACGTTTTCTGCCACTTCCTAAACTGGGCGTAATTACCGTCCCGGTAAACGAAGATGGTCTGATCGATTTAAAAGATGCGCGTGCAGGTGTGAAGGTAAAAGTCAGCCGGTTGCCAAATACTATTGGCACCGACGCAGTGAGCCTGACGTACGGCACTCAACCAGCCCAGGATCTCCCATTCAATGGGCTCTCGGAGCTGGAGTTCACCATTCCTTGGTCGAGCCTGAGCAAAGAATACTTTGATAACCAGACGGGGACCAATTTTGAATTAGAAGTGGTTGTCAAAGCTGACTTGATGCGTGGCGGTTTATCAATCGACACTGGAGCAATAACCGTAAAAACAGATTTCTCGACGCATCCGCCTTATATCGTCGACCCGTTGATCCCGCCCCCTGAGGTTAATCCCGAATTCCGGAAAGCGATTGTCCGCGGACAGGCCCCTGTCACGGACAACTTGCTCGGCCCTCATGACGTCGATCAAGAAGCCACTGCTTTCATCGATGTATCGCCTGTCACAACCGGGACGACATTTCCCGATCCCGAAGTGGGCGATTTGGTAACTTTGAAGTATCTCGGGAATCAAGGGGAAATTATTGTCAATTCAATGCCAATGGATGCTACGAATATCAATACAGTCATTGAAATACCTTTGCCGTATAGCGTTGTCGGCCCGGGTGGCATTGGGGCTAAAGAGGTTTGGTGGACATATGAAAACCCCGCTCGAAATAATACTCAAGATGCTGCTAAAGAGACGGTCACTGTCAATACTGTAGTCATCGTCCTCGACAAACCGGAATTTCAGCGTCCACCGACCGATGGCACCGAATACCCTAACATTATTTGCGAAAGTTTGACGGGGGCTGATCACGTTGCGACGTTCAGAATCAAACCCAATACTCATTTCACCGCTGGGATGGACATCACATTCAATTGGAAAGGCTGGCATGATGACGCTTATACAATAGATGCGCCGCCTGATACCGTGGTTAGTGAAACTCGCGCTATCACTGCGGCAGAACTAACGGCAGGCATGATCTGGGAAGTGCCGTATAAGCCTTCTATTCGCAATCTTCCTCGTCCACCTGCTGCTACACCTGATCCAAGCGAGTTTTATGCGGGTTATGTGAAGATCTGGTACTCCACGCCGACGGTACCGACATCGGAAGTTGAGGAAATGGTTGTTTACTTGCTTAACGGTGACTTCAAGTATTGCGAGTCGGAACCGGGTTGGGATCCTGCACCTGCTCCTTAATCGGTAATCGGCGTTATTGCATTGTCGGGAGGGTGAAACTCTCCCGGCAATCCAATCTGGTTGGTGAACAAGGTGAGTGTTACATGTTGACTGTGGACGATTAAGCCCACTAACAAAGAGGATTTTTCCTACAGAGATGGTTCGGACATGCAGGTATCCTTCGGCGCTCTCAATAACGGCGACTGATGGAGCATGATTATCTGAACTGTCGCTCTTGCGTCCCGATTTAACTCAACGAGAAGTAAATATGACGATCGAAAAAAGACTGGGGCCGACAGTTTTTAAAATCACTGGCACGCTTTCGTACGTGGCTGTGTTAGTTGCGTTCTCAGACGAATCTTTTTCGCGAAATCTCAATCCTGGCGATGTCGAAACCGTATCCGTCGGCGCTGCGCCAGAAGCCTGGTTTATCCCTGCCACTGCCACGCTCAACATCAATGGTGGTGACGCGCTTGATATCGTTGTTGGCGGTGGGAAGTTAAACGCGATTTCTGCCAACACTTCACAGATTGATGCCTCCGCAGATGCCCTCGTGACTCTGGACGGGGCGACGGTGACCGGTAGCAATTTTGACACTGCGCTGAGCTTGACCGACAGCTCGGCAGTGGTATCCGGCAGTACGCTGTCCAGCGATGGCAGAGCAATGTCGCTTGCGCGCGACCTGAACACACCCGTTGGTTCAACAGCGACTGTCACTGGCAGTACGCTGACAGGAGGTTTCTCGGGTGCAGCGGTGACATCTCTCAGTACATTGAATCTGCTGAACAGTCGGGTCGAAGGGATCGACGCCGATGGGGTTGGCCTCGAACTTTATGGCGGCAGCGCCAACATCAGTGCAGACAGCCGGGTCATCGGTGAACTGAACGGGATCATCTTCGGCGAGGACACGGTTTTAAACCCGAGCGATGTCACCGCACAGAGTTTATTGAAGGTCGATGGGTCAACCGTGCAGGGGCGCACTGGCGCGGCAATCAAACTCGATTTTGCGACGCCGGATGATCAACCGGTATTGATCGAAATAGCTAACCGTTCGAACCTGATCGGCGGCAACGGTAATATCCTCGAAGTCATCGATGGCGCAGCGGCGCGATTTCAGATTGACAATAGCCAATTGACAGGCAATGTAGAGGTTGCTGACGGTGGAGCCGCCGCCGTTTTCTTGCAAAACAATGCCAGCCTTGACGGCAATTTGCTCAACGTTGCCTCTGTTTCGCTCGACACCCGAAGCATACTCACCGGTAACATTCAGGGCTCGGGGAATGGCGTCGTTACGCTGGACAACGACTCGATCCTGCACGGCTCGGTTACCGGCGTCAGTACTATGTCCATCGGGCGTGGGGCTGAATGGAACCTGGTTGGCAGCAATTCATTGTCGACTGTTGAAATGCAGGGCGGGAACGTAAGATTCGGCACGCCCGCCGAATTCGTCCGCCTGGACGTTGCCAACCTGTCTGGCAACGGCCGGTTTTTTTTGGATGCTGACGTGGCCACCGGTGAAACCGACTTTCTCAATGTCACGGAATCAGCCAGTGGCCGTCACGAGCTAGTGGTCGGTGCAAGCGCCAGCGAACCTGTCAGTGGTGCGCCAGTTCAAGTGGCTAACATCGCCGGCGGGGATGCTCAGTTCGATCTGAGAAACGGTCAGGTTGATCTGGGTGCTTTGGCGTACAAACTGGTGCGAGAGGGCGAAGGTATTTTCCTGCGAACTGATGGAACCACGCCGAGCACCGGTTCACAAACAGCGTTGGCTATTGCCGGTACCGCTCCCACGGTCATTTATTCGGAAATGACAACTCTCAATACTCGCCTCGGCGACCGTCGCATGGCCGGCACTCAGCCCCGGTCGCGATCGGTTGCTGCAACGGACTCAAATAATCAGAACGCGACATCCGGCCTTTGGATACGGACTCATGCCAATCAGTACAACGTCAAGAATGCCTACGGTGATGGTTATAAACAAAATCAGACGGGTGTCTCCTTGGGCGTGGATACGCCACTACCGTTAGGCGATGGCCAATGGTTGATCGGGGTTTTTGGTGGATACAGCACCACTCGCCTTAACCTGGCCAGTGGCAGCGCCGGCACGATCGACAGCACCTATGGCGGTATTTATTTGTCGTGGTTTGACGAAATGACCGGGTACTACGTGGATACCGTTGGCAAAATCAACCGTTTTACTAACGACGTCAAAGTCACCTTGAGCGATGACACTCGAACAAAGGGTAACTTCGATAATCTCGGGATCAGTGGAACCGTCGAAGTGGGTAAACATATCGTCTTGAACCGAGGTTACTTCATCGAGCCCTCTGCTCAGTTTGGTGTAGCAACGGTTAAAGGCAAAGACTATAAGTTGGACAATCAACTGCAGGTAGACAGCAATGAAACCCGCTCATTGCTCGGTAAGGTCGCAATGACAGTCGGTCGCGAGGTGGTGCTGGACAATGGCGGAAAATTGCAACCCAGACTGCAAGCGGCGGTAAGTCATGAGTTCGTCAACAACAATCGTGTCAGCGTGAATGAGACCGACTTCAACAACGATTTGTCCAGCACCAGTGTGCAGTTGACCGGTGGCCTGAACTGGGTGCCAGCCAATAACAAATGGCAGGTGTTTGGCGAGATAGGCACCAGCAGGGGCAGCAAAGCTGACCAGGAGCTGGGTGGGAGTGTCGGGTTAAGCTTCAATTTCTGACCGCATCAGCAAAAAAAAGGAAGCTTCTCAGCTTCCTTTTTCCATAGTCAGTAAGTGTTTTTTCTTTTGCTCAGGTTGGCGTCAGCGACAAACTCCCCAGTGATCGGGAATTCTTCGTTGCCGTTCTCTCCACCATGGTCAAAGGTGCCGGACCAGGTGCCACTCAGTGTTTTTTCAATGTCGTCATATCTCACTGTCAGACTCCCGCTCACAGAGACGTGCAGGTCACCCGTCGCGGGATCGGAATAGTAGGTGCATCTAACATCATCGCTATCTTTCGACAGGTCATATGTCATCGATTGGGGTTTGGAAGGGAACACGAACTCAAGCGTTCGCGTTACACCATCCTTCGTGTATCCAGCTGTCAGGACGTAACGCGGGCCTTCCGGGTAGGGCTTCGTTCCGAAGGAAGGCTTGGAGGTGGATCGAAACTCCATGAATTGAGGGACTTTGACAAACCTGTAGCGTGGATTGGCATCGCCGTTGATCGTTGCAAACAAATAGGTAGGCGCTGAAACCGGAACGATCTTCGCGTAGGCACGGGCTGCATAGCTCATGAATTTTATCTCCATACAATATGGTTGGGAACATCCAAAGACTGACCCGTCCTACTTCTGGATATTGTATGGAAGCCCGAATACAGCACGCCTGTAAACTGTCAGTGTTGACAGTTTACAGGCGTATTTTTTGGTGATCTTTAAACGGCGAGAACATGCCGCGTTTTTTCAGCCGAACAACCCTGCTGCAATGTTGATCGAGAACCCGAGGATCGCCGTATTGAACACAAAACCAATCAACGACTGCGCCAGCACAATCTTTCGAATATCCCGCGTTGCAACACCTACATCCGCCGTCTGCACCGCCACACCGATGGTGAACGAGAAGTACAGAAAGTCCCAATAGTTGGGCGTTGTCAGTCCTTCGGCAAACCGCAGGGCGGGTTCCTTGCCGTCCCATGTGTAGTAAAGCCTGGCGTAGTGGACGCTGAAGATCATGCCGATCAACAACCACGAGCCGATGACCGTCATTGCGGTAAAACCGTAATGCAGCAGTTTTCGAGTGGTTTCAAGGTCTTTGCTACCGGCCAGTTCAAAGGTAATGGTCGCCAGGCTGGCCAGCGCCGCGATGCAGACAACGAACAACACCAGCCCGGCATTTTCGTCTTCGATTTCAGCGATGCGTTTGACGTCCGGCGCCTTGGCGCGCACGGTCAGCCACAGCATCAGGGCCAGGTAGGTCCAGACGCCGGCGTTCCAGCCGATGAGGATTTTACTGATGGTCGAATCGGCCGGGGCCAACAGACCCGCGCAGAGCCCAACCAGAGCGGCAGCTGACAGGCGAGGGTGGGTACGGGCAAGGAAGCGCATGAGAACTCACAAGAGTGAACAATCCCAGCACCATAGCTCACGCGATCACGCTTTTGTAGGAGCTGCCGCAGGCTGCGATCTTTTGATTTTCAAAACAACGTCAAAAGATCGCAGCCTGCGGCAGCTCCTATAGTTTGGATCAGTGGGGCTTGGTGAAGCGTTGTACGAGCTTCATGACGACCACGAAGAAGACAGGTACGAAGATGACTGCCAGCGTTGCGGTAATCATCCCGCCGATCACGCCAGTACCGATCGCCTGTTGGCTTGCCGAACTGGCGCCAGTGGCAATCGCCAGCGGCACTACACCGAGAATGAACGCCAGCGATGTCATCACGATCGGGCGCAGACGCAAACGTGCTGCCTGCAACGTTGCATCAATCAGGTCATGCCCTTCGTCATAGAGACTCTTGGCGAACTCAATGATCAGGATCGCGTTCTTCGCCGACAGACCAATGATGGTGATCAGCCCGACTTTGAAAAACACATCGTTGGGCATGCCGCGCAATGTCACGGCGAGTACTGCGCCGAGCACACCCAGCGGCACCACGAGCAATACCGAGGTCGGTATCGACCAACTCTCGTACAGCGCCGCCAGACACAGGAACACGATCAGCAGCGACAAGCCGAGCAGAATCGGTGCTTGGCTACCGGACAAACGCTCCTGCAAGGACAGCCCTGTCCATTCCTGACCCAGGCCCTTCGGCCCTTGCGCCACCAGACGTTCGATCTCGGCCATGGCTTCACCGGTGCTGTGGCCGGGCGCCGGTTCACCGGAGATCGAAATGGCCGGGTAACCGTTATAGCGGGTGAGTTGCGCCGGGCCCTGAATCCATTTGGCCTGGACGAACGCTGACAACGGCACCATTTTCCCGTTGTTGTTGCGCACGTGCATTTTCAGCAGGTCGTCGACCTGACTGCGTTGATCACCTTCGGCCTGCACCACAACGCGTTGCATCCGCCCCTGATTGGGAAAGTCGTTGATATACGCCGAGCCCACCGCGGTCGACAGTACGTTGCCAATATCGGCAAACGATACGCCCAGCGCGTTAGCCTGTTTGCGATCCACTTCCAGCTGCACTTGCGGCGCTTCGGCCAGTGCGCTTTCACGCACATTCATCAGCACCGGGCTGTTCTCCGCCGCCGCCAATAGTTCGGTGCGTGCCTGCATCAGCGTGGCATGGCCGAGGCCGCCGCGATCCTGCAGGCGGAATTCGAAACCGCTGGAAGTGCCGAGGCCATCAACGGGCGGCGGCAATACAGCGAACGCCATTGCATCCTTGATCTGGCTGAGGGCGATGTTGGCGCGATCGGCAATCGAACTCGCCGAATCGTCGCTGCCCCGTTGCGACCAGTCCTTGAGTGTGGAAAACGCCAGCGCGGCGTTCTGGCCGCTGCCGGAAAAACTGAAGCCCAGAATCACCACGCTGTCACTGATCCCCGGCTCGCCGGCGTTGTGCGCCTCGAACTGTTCGGCAACCTGCACCGTGCGATTCTTGGTCGCGCCAGGTGGCAGTTGAATATCGGTGATGGTGTAGCCCTGATCTTCCACCGGCAGGAACGAGGAGGGCAGGCGCATGAAGCATATCCCCAGCCCGACCAACAGCACGAGGTAGATCAGCAAGTAACGCCCGGTGCGCTTGAGCGCATAACCCACCCAGCCTTGGTAACGATCGGTCAGGTGTTCGAAGCGGCGGTTGAACCAGCCGAAGAATCCGGATTTCTCGTGATGCTCGCCTTTGGCAATCGGCTTGAGCAGTGTTGCGCACAAGGCGGGTGTCAGCGTCAGGGCGAGGAAGGCCGAGAACAGGATCGACGTCGCCATCGACAACGAAAACTGCTGGTAGATCACCCCGACCGAACCCTGCATGAACGCCATCGGAATGAACACCGCGACCAGCACCAAGGTGATGCCGATGATGGCGCCGGTAATCTGCGTCATGGCTTTGCGCGTCGCCTCTTTGGGCGACAAGCCTTCGGTGGCCATGATCCGCTCGACGTTCTCCACCACAACAATGGCGTCGTCCACCAGAATGCCGATGGCCAGCACCATGCCGAACATGGTCAGCACGTTGATCGAAAAACCCAGCGCCAACATCGTGGCGAAGGTGCCCATCAGTGCGACCGGCACCACCAGCGTCGGAATCAATGTGTAACGGACGTTCTGCAGGAACAGGAACATCACCGCAAACACCAGCAACATTGCCTCGCCGAGGGTGTACACCACTTTGGTGATCGAGACTTTGACGAACGGCGATGTGTCGTACGGGATCTTGTATTCAACGCCCACCGGGAAGTAGCGCGACAGCTCATCCATCTTCGCCCGCACCAGGGTTGCGGTGGCGAGCGCATTGGCGCCGGGCGACAGCTGCACACCAACGGCGGTGGACGGCTTGCCATTCAGGCGTGTGCCGAACTGGTATTCCTGACTGCCGATCTCGACCCTTGCCACGTCGCCGATACGCACGGTCGAGCCGTCCGGATTGGCCTTGAGCACGATGTCGGCAAATTCTTCAGGCGTCGATAACTGACCCTTGACCAAAATCGTCGCGGTGATTTCCTGGCTGGACGGGTTGGGCAGGTCGCCGATGCTGCCGGCAGACACCTGCGCATTCTGTGCGGTGATGGCGGCGTTGACGTCAGCCGGCGTCAGGTTGAAACCGATCAGCTTCTGCGGGTCGACCCAAATGCGCATGGCACGTTCGGCGCCATACAGCTGCGCCTTGCCGACGCCGTCCAGACGCTTGATTTCGTTCATGACATTGCGCGCCAGATAATCGCTGAGCGCTACGTCATCGAGTTTGCCGTCGCTGGAGGTCAAGGTGATCAGCAGCAGGAAACCGGAAGAGACTTTCTCCACCTGCAAGCCTTGCTGATTGACCGCTTGCGGCAGGCGCGACTCGACCACTTTGAGGCGGTTCTGCACATCGACCTGCGCCAGTTCCGGGTTGGTGCCCGGCTGGAAAGTAGCTTTGATCGTCGCGCTGCCGAGGCTGCTCTGCGATTCGAAGTACAGCAAGTGATCGGCGCCGTTGAGTTCCTCTTCGATCAGGCTGACCACGCTTTCATCGACGGTTTGCGCCGAAGCGCCGGGGTACACGGCATAGATTTCGATCTGTGGCGGTGCGACGTCCGGGTATTGCGCCACGGGTAACTGCGGGATGGCCAGCGCACCGGCCAACAGGATGAACAGTGCGACCACCCAGGCGAATACCGGGCGGTCGATAAAGAACTGCGGCATATAAAAGCGTCCTGCTTACTGACCAGAAGCCTGGGCAAGTGGAAGAGGGGTGTCGTCGATCTGCACTTTTTCGCCGGGACGGGCGTGTTGCAGGCCTTCAATGACAATGCGGTCGCCGGGCTTGAGGCCGCCGGTGACGATCCAGCGATCGTTTTGCACCGCGCCCAGTTGCACCGGTTGCTGGGCGATGCGCATTTGCTCATCGACCGTCAGCACTTGCGCAATACCGGCGCTGTCACGTTGTACGGCGCGTTGCGGTACGGTAATGCCGTTCTGGATCGTCGCCTGCTCAAGACGCACACGCACAAAGCTGCCCGGCAGCAGGTCGAGGTCGGGGTTGGGGAACTCGCTGCGCAGAATGATCTGGCCGGTGCCCGGGTCAACCGTGATATCAGCGAAGAGCAACTTGCCCGGCAACGGGTAGAGGCTGCCGTCGTCCTGAATCAATGTGGCTTTGACCTGATCCTGGCCAACCTGGTGCAACTGACCGGAGCGGAACGCGCGGCGCAGTTCGTTCAGCTCACGGGTCGACTGGGTGACGTCGGCGTGGATCGGGTCGAGCTGCTGAATCAATGCCAATGGCGTGGTTTCGTTCTGCCCGACCAGGGCGCCTTCGGTGACCAGCGCACGCCCGACACGCCCGGAAATCGGTGCAGTGACCGTGGCGTAACCCAGATTGAGTCTGGCCCGCTCGACGGCAGCCTTGTTGGCCGCGACGTCGGCGGCGGTTTGCCGGGCCATGGCGCGGGCGTTGTCGTAATCCTGCGCGCTGATGGCTTTGTCATCGATCAACTGGGCGTAGCGCTGTTCTTGCAACTTCGCCTGAAACGCATTGGCTTCGGCCTTGCGTAAAGCGGCGTCGGCGCTGTCGAGATCGGCCTTGAACGGTGCCGGGTCGATGCGGAACAGTACATCGCCCTTTTTCACGTCACTGCCTTCGCGAAAGCTGCGTTGCAGGACCACGCCGGCCACCCGGGCGCGCACTTCGGCGATCCGCGGGGCGGCGATGCGCCCGCTCAGTTCGCTGCTGATCGACAGGGGGCGGGTTTCGATGGTCTCGATGCGCACGGTGGCGGGCGGCGCCTGCTCTTCGGCTTTCGAGGATGAATCACAGGCGCTCAGTGACAGCGCCAATGCGATCAGGCCGAGCCCGGCCAGCAGTTTGTTCGACATGTACTACCCCCAATATTGATGCCCGCATCCTACGGGCAGTCGCCGAGATTAGCGGTGAAGCTTTGTAGGCGCTGTGTGAAATTGTGTAAGGGTTTTACTCAGGGACGGGTGAGGGCGTATATCCTTTACGCCTTGAAATTTATTGCGACAGTTGGATGGCCATCGCGGGCAAGCCCGCTCCCACAGGGATCTGTTGTGGACACACATGTTGTGATCACCCGAGAACCCTGTGGGAGCGGGCAAGCCCGCGATGAGGCCTTCAAGGTCGCCACTGCACTTTCTGGATCACCCATGCCCAACATCCTCCTGGTCGAAGACGACACCGCCCTCGCTGAACTGATTTCCAGCTACCTGGAGCGCAACGGTTACTCTGTCAGCGTTATCGGCCGTGGTGACCACGTACGTGAGCGGGCCCGAGTCAATCCGCCGGACCTGGTGATCCTCGACCTGATGTTGCCCGGCCTCGATGGTCTGCAAGTCTGCCGCTTGCTGCGTGCGGACTCGGCCACGCTGCCGATATTGATGCTGACAGCACGCGATGACAGCCATGATCAGGTGCTGGGCCTGGAAATGGGCGCCGATGACTACGTCACCAAACCGTGCGAGCCTCGCGTGCTGCTGGCCCGTGTCCGCACGCTGTTGCGTCGCAGCAGCCTTGGCGAACCGTTGACGGCCAACGACCGTATCCTCATGGGCAATCTGTGCATCGATCTGTCCGAGCGCACCGTGACCTGGCGTGACCAGCCGGTTGAGCTGTCCAGTGGCGAATACAACTTGTTGGTGGTGCTGGCGCGGCACGCCGGCGAAGTGCTCAGCCGCGATCAGATCCTGCAACGCCTGCGCGGCATCGAATTCAACGGCACCGACCGTTCGGTGGACGTCGCGATCTCGAAATTGCGGCGCAAGTTCGACGATCATGCCGGCGAAGCGCGCAAGATCAAGACCGTGTGGGGCAAGGGCTACCTGTTCAGCCGTTCCGAATGGGAATGCTGAACTGATGTTTCGCATCCTGTTTCGCCTGTATCTGGTGACGATCGTCTCGTACAGCGCGGCGATCTATCTGGTGCCGGATCTGGTGGTCATGGCGTTCCGCGAGCGTTTTGTCACCTACAACCTCGATTATTCGCGCGGCTTGCAATCGCTGATCACCCGGCAGTTTCACGCCACGCCGCGAGATCAGTGGCCGGCGCTCGCAGCATCAATGGACCAGGATTTCCAACCGCTGCACATCGTCCTGGCGCGCATCGATGACCCCGAGTTCACGGCGATTGAACGCGAGCGGTTGTTGCGCGGAGAAAACATGGTGCGCATCGGCGACTGGGGCTGGCGCACGCTGGCGGTGACGCCGCTGGACAACGAAATGGCCGTGCAAATGGTCGTGCCGCCCGATCCGATGGACGTCAATTTGTTGTACTGGAGCATCAACGTGCTGGTGGGGGCAACCTTGCTGGCGTGCCTGTTGATGTGGCTGCGGCCGCACTGGCGTGACCTCGAACGGCTCAGGGGCACCGCCGAGCGTTTCGGCAAAGGCCATTTGAGCGAGCGTACCAACATCGCCGCGAGTTCCAACATCGGCAGCCTCGCCAATGTGTTCGACACCATGGCCGGCGACATCGAAAACCTGCTTAATCAACAACGAGACTTGCTCAATGCCGTGTCCCACGAGCTGCGCACGCCGTTGACGCGGCTGGATTTCGGCCTCGCCCTGGCGCTGTCCGACGACTTGCCGACCGCCAGCCGCGAGCGCTTGCAGGGACTGGTCGCGCACATCCGCGAGCTGGACGAGTTGGTGCTGGAGTTGCTGTCTTACAGCCGATTGCAAAACCCGGCGCAACTGCCGGAGCAGATCGAGGTGTCGCTGGACGAGTTTATCGACAGCATTCTGGGCAGTGTCGATGAGGAACTGGAGTCGCCGGACATCGTCATCGATGTCTTGCTGCACGGGCAGCTCGAACGCTTTTCGCTGGATCCGCGCCTGACCGCACGCGCGATCCAGAACTTGCTGCGCAACGCCATGCGCTATTGCGAAAAGCGCATTCAGATTGGCGTGCAGGTCAACGGCGAGGGGTGCGAAATCTGGGTCGATGACGATGGTATCGGCATCCCCGATGATGAACGCGAGCGGATTTTCGAGCCGTTCTATCGCCTCGACCGCAGCCGCGACCGGGCCACCGGCGGGTTCGGCCTGGGCCTGGCCATCAGCCGCCGAGCGCTGGAAGCCCAGGGCGGCACGCTGACCGTGGAGTCTTCACCGTTGGGTGGTGCGCGCTTCCGCCTCTGGCTACCCCTCACCGCCTGAACCTCTGTAGGAGCTGCCGAAGGCTGCGATCTTTTGATCTTTAGAAAGACAAGATCAAAAAAAGACAAAATCAAAAGATCGTCCGATCGCGGCCCGAGCCTTCGGCAGCTCCTACAGAGGTAGGGTTCAGGTGGGGTTGTTGCTCAGGGATGTGGCCATGTGCGCCAGTTCGTTGGCCGGGTTATGGCCGATCAACATCCACGCATGTTGCCCCTGGGTCCAGAACACTACGTTCATGCTGTGTCGACGTTCATGTGCCAGCGCCCGATTGCCACTGTTCGAGCGGGTGACACACAGTGCCAGCGGTCCGTAACGCGCATCCAGATAAACGATTTGCGCAATCGCCACGCCGTCGTATTCAAGCATTTGCGCGCGTCGGAACTCGGCACCGGGCAGCTTCAACGCGGCGGGCGTGAGGTTCAACCCGAGGCGGGCATCAATGGTGCGCAATTGCGCGCGTTGCGCTGCTTCGTCAGCCGGCAAATGTTCGAGTGTCTGCGGCACGTAGAGCGCCATGTAATCGCCCACCAGAGTGCGCCAGTCTTGCGCTTGCCGGGTGTGCCAGGCGAGAAACAAGCGGTCAGCCAGCGCGCCGGCAGCCACCAGACCTGCGGCGGCAGCGCCGATGAACCAGCGTCGACTCAGTCCCTGAGGTTCCCGTGCAGGAATCGCATCCAGCCGCGCCTGCAAACGTTCCAGCGGGGCTTGCCGTGCAAGTTCATCGTAGGCGTTCTTGTACGGCAGGCTGCTGCGGCTCAGCCACTGCACGCGCAAGTTGAGCAGCGGATCATCGGCAATCGCGTCCGTCAGTTGCTGGCGATAGCCGGGGTCGAGTTCGTCGTCCAGATAGGCGACCAGTTGTTCATCCGAAGGTGTGTTCATGGGCGATCTCCTTCGGTGGTTTTCGGTACGGCTTGTAGCGGCGGATACTCGGCAAGCTTCAGGCGCGCGGTGGCCAGCCGGCTCATCACCGTGCCGATCGGCACTTGCAGAATCTCGGCCACTTCGCGGTAGGACAGGCCTTCGACGTAGGCCAGGTAAACGGTTTCGCGCTGGCTCTCGGGCAGGGCGTCCACCCGGCGAATCACTTGCGCGGCCAGCACATGAGTCTGCGCAGCGTATTCACCATCAACCGCCAATTGACCTTCGGCGTCGACCTGTCCCGAGCCCTGACGCACGCGACGCGCTCGAACTTCATTGAGCCAGATCGAATGCAGAATGCTCAGCAACCAGCGGTCCATGCGCGTTCCGGCCACGTACTGACCGGCACGTTCCAGCGCCCGCACACAGGTCGCCTGCACCAGATCCTCGGCGACATGCCGATTGCGCGACAGCAGCAAGCCGTAACGCCAGAGCCGCGCCAGATGCTGTCCGAGTTCTGCTCTGAATGCCTGATCGCTGACGATGATGGCCTCCGGTTATTGATGGTCAGGTTTTCGATGAATCGTTGATGGCTTCAGCCAGGTCCTGATATTCCTCGCAGGACGTGCCGCAAATCGATTTGATCTGCTGCAGTTGTTCCTGCGCCAGGTCGACGCGGCCTTTGATTACATAGGCTTCGCCGAGGTATTCGCGCACTTGCGCGTATTGCGGATCGAGTTTCACCGATTTCAGGTAATAGCCGATGCCTTCGTCGGTGCGTCCCAGTTTGCGCGTGGCGTAGCCGCGATAATTGAGGGCCTTGGCGGTGTCCGGGTTTTTCAGCGTGTCGAGCAGTGCCAGGGCTTCTTCATAACGACCGTCCTTGGCCAGACGATAGGCGTAATCGGTACGGTCGGCGTCCGGCAGCAGGCTGCTGGTCTGCAGTACGCATTTTTGCGTCTTGCTGTCCCAGACCTGGCCTTTTGGGCACTCGGGCTTCTGCACCGGGTCGTCCTCATCACCGTTGGCAAAGGCCAAATGGCTGGACAGCGCCGCCGCCAGCAGCAACGGGGCGGCGAACATAACGGAACGGATAGTCATGGGCAAGGCTCCACAGGGGGTTATGTTTCACTTTGAACACCACAGGGTGAAATTTTATTCATTGCTTAGTCAGTGACTGTTCAAGTCAGGCACAAATTCCGGCGCTATGCTCGCAAGCGTCTGCCGTTGATCCGAAGCTCTGTGTTAAGGGGGACTGCCATGAACGATCATCTCCATCATTCCACCGGGGGCTACAAAACGGCCGCCGATACCTACGTCAAAGGGCGTCCGGATTACCCGCCGCAAGTCAGTGACTGGCTGACGGCAACGTTAGGTCTGGATGATCACAAGACGGTGATCGATCTGGGCGCCGGTACCGGCAAATTCACCGGTCGGTTGGTGGCCACGGGCGCGCAGGTTATCGCCGTCGAACCCGTGGCGCAGATGCTTGAGAAACTTTCTGATGCCTGGCCGCAGGTGTTGGCCGTGCATGGCACGGCGACCGATCTGCCGCTACCGGATGCGTCGGTCGACGTGGTGATCTGCGCGCAGGCGTTTCACTGGTTTGCCAGCGAAGCAGCGTTGACCGAGATCGCTCGAGTGCTCAAGCCTGGCGGCAAGTTGGGGTTGATCTGGAACCTGCGTGACACTCAAGTGAGCTGGGTGCCGAAGCTGGACGCCATCGTTAATGCGCTGGAAGGTGATACGCCGCGTTATTACACCGGCGAATGGCGCAAGGCGTTTCCACACCCGGCGTTCGGGCCACTGCAGTTGCAGCAGTTTCACAATGGGCATACCGGCTCGCCGGAGGATGTCTTGTTTAACCGCGTGCGTTCGACCAGTTTCATTGCCGCGTTGCCGCAGGCACAGCGGGCCAGGATCGATGAGCAGATTCGCGCGTTGATCGCGTCCGAGCCCGAGTTGCGCGGCAAGGATGTAGTAACAGTCCCCTACGAAACCGCAGCCTTCGTGACACGAAAATCCCTGTAGGAGCTGCCGCAGGCTGCGATCTTTTGATCTGGTCTTCTAAAATCAGCATCAAAAGATCGCAGCCTGCGGCAGCTCCTACAGGGTGGAGTGTTGCAGTACATCTCCTCAAGTCAGTCCCGCATTTGGCCGAACCGCCACCGTGATGCCTTGTTATAGTTCGGGCCTCATTTTCAGCCCGGTAAAGGATCACTGCCATGACTCAATACTCCGCCTTCAACGTCGAACTGGCCGACAACATCGCCCATGTGCAGATCAATCGTCCGGAAAAGATCAATTCGATGAACGCGGCGTTCTGGAGCGAGATCGTCGAGATTTTCCAGTGGATCGACGACACCGACGAAGTGCGCGTGGTGGTGCTCAGCGGCAACGGCAAACATTTCTCCTCGGGCATCGACCTGATGATGCTCGCCGGTGTCGCCAATGAGCTGGGCAAGGACGTCGGCCGCAACGCACGCCTGCTGCGCCGCAAGATCCTCACCCTGCAAGCGTCGTTCAATGCCGTCGACAACTGCCGCAAACCGGTGCTCGCGGCGATTCAGGGTTACTGCCTGGGCGGTGCGATCGACCTGATCGCGGCCTGCGACATGCGTTACGCCGCCGAAGACGCGCAATTCTCGATCAAGGAAATCGATATCGGCATGGCCGCCGATGTTGGCACTTTGCAACGGTTGCCACGGATCATCGGTGACGGCATGCTGCGTGAACTGGCTTACACCGGTCGCACCTTCGGCGCCGAAGAGGCGCGCAACATCGGCCTGGTCAATCGCGTCTACAGCGACAAAGACGCGCTGCTCGAAGGCGTGCTCGACATCGCTCGCGAGATCGCCTCTAAATCGCCGATAGCGGTCACCGGCACCAAGGAAATGATCAGCTACATGCGCGACCATCGCATCGACGACGGCCTCGAATACGTTGCCACCTGGAACGCCGCCATGCTGCAATCCACTGATTTGCGCGTGGCCATGGCCGCCCACATGAGCAAACAGAAACCCGAATTCCTGGACTGAGAAACCATGACAGCTCGCTGGACCACTGCAGTACTCGACACCGATCAACCGGGCGGCTGGGCCGTGGCGCGCAGCCCGGAAGGCTTTCTGTTCGATGACAATGGCGCGCTGTTCCCCCGGGAATGGCTCAAGCGTCAGGACTTGTCAGTCCTCACCGAGCACGGCATTGGCCATCTCGACGGCGAACCGGTGTATTTGCTGGAACTGCGCAGTACCAGCGAGGTGCCGGGTTGCAACTGGAAAGGTCTGCGGGCGTTCATGCTCGATGGCGATCACACGATTTACAAAGTGCTCGGCTACGCCGCGCAGATCGGCACCTGGGCGCGCGAGCATCGTTTCTGTGGCAACTGCGGGCAAGCCATGACGCAAGTGCCGCGCGAGCGGGCGATGTATTGCCAGCCGTGCGACCTGCGCAGTTATCCGCGCATTTCGCCGAGCATGATTGTGCTGATCACGCGTGGCGACGAGATTCTGCTGGCGCGTTCACCGCGTTTCGTCACCGGGGTTTACAGCACGTTGGCGGGGTTTGCCGAGCCGGGCGAATCGGCCGAGGATTGCCTGATTCGTGAAGTGCGCGAAGAAGTGCAGATCGAGGTGAAGAACATTCAGTACCTGGGCAGCCAGTGCTGGCCGTTCCCGCACTCGATGATGCTCGGCTTCCATGCCGAATACGCCGGTGGCGAGATTGTCTGTCAGGAAGACGAGATCGAAGACGCCCAGTGGTTCAACGTGCACGACCTGCCGCCGTTGCCGGCGTCAAAGTCGATTGCGCGTTATCTGATCGACGTCTACGTGGCGCGGCGCTTAGGCCACGCTGAACCAGTGCTGCCAGGCTAGGCGCACGGTCAAACCCAGCACCACGGTGATGAACACCGGGCGAATGAACTTGGCGCCACCGCTGATTGCGGTGCGCGCGCCAAAGAACGCGCCGACCATTACCGACAGGCCCATGCTCAGGCCGATGATCCAGTCCACCTGCCCGGAAAACACGAACACCGACAGCGCCGCGATGTTGCTGACGAAGTTCATGCTGCGCGCCACACCGCTGGCCTTGACCAGATCAATCGGGTACAGCAACAGACTGCTCACCGTCCAGAACGCGCCGGTGCCGGGGCCGGCGACACCGTCGTAGAAACCGAGGCCGAAACCTTGGGTCGATTGCCATTTCTTTTTGATCGGCGCGTCGCTGTCCAGCGGTGCTTTTGGCGTGCCGCCGAACAACAGGTATAGGCCACAAGCGAAGACGATCACCGGGAGCATTTTGTTCAGCCATTCCGCCGGCAGGTAATGGGCGACGATGGCGCCGGTCAACGCGCCGACCAGCGTGCCGATGATCGCGTGCACCCATTGCCGTGGGTGGAACAACTTGCGGCGGTAGAAGGTGAAACTGGCAGTGGCCGAGCCAAACGTCGAACTGAGTTTGTTGGTGCCCAGCACCAGGTGCGGCGGTAGGCCGGCCGTCAGCAGTGCAGGCGTGGTCAGCAGACCACCACCGCCGGCGATGGCATCGATGAAACCGGCAACGAAAGCGACAAGGGCCAGAATGGCCAGGGTGGTGAGGTCAACGCTGAGTTCGAAAGGCATGGAATCGGCTTATTCGGCAGGGCGCAGATTTGGCTGCGGGGAGGGCGGTCATGTTACCTGTATCCAACTGTTGCGGCGACCCATCTGACGCCATCGCTGGCAAGCCAGCTCCCACAGGTTTTTGCGTTGCACTGAAGATCATTGTCCACCCCGATCCTTGTGGGAGCTGGCTCGCCAGCGATGAGGGCAGTCGAGCCAACAAATAAAACCAACTGTTGCCCACACAACAACCCGCCGACAAATCCCCCTTCCACAAAACATCTGAATAACCGCGAAGCTCAACAAAACCGGGCATTCCAACCCTGGCACGCTTGCTGCTCTACCTCTCCCATCTCCGCAAATGTCCCGAGGACACGCCAATGAGTCAGCAAGCCGTGAAATTTGCCTACTGGGTGCCGAACGTCAGCGGTGGGCTGGTGGTCAGCAAGATCGAACAACGCACCGATTGGGGTATCGACTACAACCGCAAACTGGCGCAGATCGCCGAAGCCGCCGGGTTTGAATACGCGTTGACGCAGATCCGCTTCACCGCCGGTTACGGCGCCGAGTTCCAGCATGAGTCGGTTGCGTTCAGCCATGCCTTGCTGGCCGCCACGACCAGGCTGAAAGTCATCGCAGCCATTTTGCCCGGCCCGTGGCAACCAGCACTGGCGGCCAAACAACTGGCGACCATCGATCAACTCACCAACGGCCGCATCGCGGTAAACATCGTCAGCGGCTGGTTCAAAGGCGAGTTCCAGGCCATCGGCGAACATTGGCTGGAACACGACGAGCGCTACCGCCGTTCCGAGGAATTCATCCGTTCGTTGCGGGGTGTCTGGAGCCAGGACAATTTCACCTTTCGCGGCGACTTCTACCGTTTCGATAATTACACCCTCAAGCCAAAACCGCTGGGGCGTCCGGAGATTTTTCAGGGCGGCAGCTCGCGGGCAGCACGGGACATGGCGGCAAGGGTCTCGGACTGGTATTTCACTAACGGCAACAGCGTTGAGGGGATCAAGGCGCAGGTTGACGATATTCGTGCCAAGGCCGCGGCGAACAATCACTCGGTGAAGATTGGCGTCAACGCGTTTGTCATCGCCCGCGACACCGAAGAAGAGGCGCGGGCGGTGTTGGCGCAGATCATCGATCAGGCCGATCCGGAAGCGGTGAACGCGTTTGGCGATGCGGCGAAACAGGCGGGCAGGGCCTCACCGGAGGGCGAGGGCAACTGGGCAAAATCGACGTTCGAGGATCTGGTGCAGTACAACGACGGCTTCAAGACCAATCTGATTGGTACGCCGTTGCAGATTGCCGAGCGGATTGTCGCGTTGAAGGCGGTGGGGGTGGATCTGGTGTTGGCGGGGTTCCTGCACTTTCAGGAAGAAGTGGAGTACTTCGGCCAGCGAGTGTTGCCACTGGTACGCGAACTGGAGGCCGAGAAGACTGCCGCCGTCGCCTGACCGCAGCACATCCCCTTGTAGGAGCTGCCGAAGGCTGCGATCTTTTGATCTTGAAAACAACATTAAAAGATCGCAGCCTTCGGCAGCTCCTACAGGGGGGGGTTACAGGCCCAGGTCGGACAGGCCGGGGTGATCATCCGGGCGGCGGCCCAGCGGCCAGTGGAACTTGCGCTCACTCTCTTTGATCGGCATGTCGTTGATGCACGCATAGCGCTGGAACATCAGGCCCTGTTCATCAAACTCCCAGTTCTCGTTGCCGTAGGAGCGGAACCAGTTACCCGAATCGTCGTGCCATTCATAGGCATAACGCACGGCGATGCGCGTATCGGAGTAAGCCCACAGTTCCTTGATCAAGCGGTAATCCAGTTCTTTCGCCCACTTGCGGGTCAGAAAGGCTTTGGCTTCTTCGCGGTTGTTGGCGAATTCGGCACGGTTGCGCCATTTCGTGTCGAGGGTATAGGCCAGCGATACCTTTTCCGGATCGCGGGAATTCCAGCCGTCTTCGGCCAAACGAACTTTCTCGATGGCCGATTCACGGTTGAAGGGGGGCAGTGGCGGACGTAACTGGGCTGCAGTCGACATGTTCGGTCTCCCGGTCTAATTAATAGTTGAACATCAAGTCCGGCTTATCAAGGCATTACAGGCCCAATAACTTACGCGCCATGCATTGCGCATTATCGGCGGCACTGTGATCACCCATCACAAGCGCTACGGTAATGGCACCGTCAATCAGGATCAGCAACTGTTTGGCCAGCAGTTGCGGGTCTTCGGCGCCATATTCGGTACACAGCTCGCACACGTAGTCGAGCAGCTTCTGTTTGTGTTCCTTGGCCACCAGCCGCACCGGGTGGTTCGGGTCACCGGTTTCGCCGCTGGTGTTGATGAATGCACAGCCGCGAAAGCCTTCCGAGGCAAACCAGCCGTTGAGTACGGTAAACAGGTTGAGCAGGCGATCTGCCGGGCTTTCGGCTTGATCGACGGCGTTTCGGTACCAGTGCATCCAGCGAATGTCACGACGTTGCAGAGCGGCGGCAACCAGTTCGTCCTTATCCGCAAAATAACGGTAGATGCTTTTTCTCGAGACACCGGCGGTTTTCACCAGAAGATCCATGCTGGTGGCAGCGATGCCACTTTTGTAGATCAGCTTTTCGGTGACATCGAGAATGATGTCGCGGGTATCACTGTTATTTATTTCGTTCATGTGGCGAACAGTAGAACGGTTGTTCTCCTTTTGCAATTGTTTTTTAAGATCAAAATATCGCAGCCTTCGGCAGCTCCTACATTGGTCTGTGTAGGCGCTGCCGAAGGCTGCGATCTTTTGATCTGTTTACAGGCACTAACAAGACCCGAAGGATGCGATGGTGTAAGCTCTCGGGTTCTTCGGATTCGACCCATTGCGAGCCCTATGCCGTTGCTTTTCAAACGTTCCTTGCTGCCCAAACTGCGCAGCTTTCCGCTGACCGCCGAGGCCGTGACCATTCTGTCCGGCGCCGCCGAGTTCCGTCGTTGCCTGCTGGAAAAAATCGCTGCGGCGACCCAGCGCATCTACATCGTCGCGCTGTATCTGCAGCAAGACGAAGCCGGTCAGGAAATCCTCGATGCCTTGCACGCCGCCAAGCTCAAACGCCCTGAGCTTGAAATCGCCGTGGTGGTCGATTGGCTGCGCGCCCAGCGCGGGCTGATCGGGGCCGGCAAGCAGCCGGGCAATTCGGCGTGGTACCAGGAAATGACCCGCACGCACCAGAGCGAAGTGCCGGTGTACGGCGTGCCAGTGCAGACTCGCGAGCTGTTCGGCGTTCTGCATTTGAAAGGCTTCGTGATCGACGATTGCGTGGTCTACAGCGGTGCCAGCCTGAACAACGTTTACCTGCACAAGTTCGACAAGTACCGTTTCGACCGCTATCACGTGCTGCAAAGCCACGAACTGGCGGACTCGATGCATCACCTGGTCAAGCATGGCCTGATCGAATCCAAAGCCGTGCATCGCCTCGATCTGCCCAACCTGCCGACTACGCGCAGCCTGCGCAACGACATCGGTGATCTGCGCAGTCGGCTCAAATATGCAACGTACGACACCGCCACTGGCAGCACTGCCAGAGACGGTCTGTGCGTTACGCCGTTGCTTGGTGTCGGCAAGAACAACCCGTTGAACCGGGCGATTCTCGAGCTGATTGCCAGCGCGCAAAAGCAGCTGACCATCTGCACGCCGTACTTCAACTTGCCGCTGGGCGTGATCCGCGAGATCAACCGCGCATTGGCGCGTGGCGTGAAGATCGACATCGTGGTCGGCGACAAGACCGCCAACGATTTCTACATCCCGCCGAGCGAGCCGTTCAAGGTGATCGCCGCGCTGCCGTACCTGTACGAGATCAGCCTGCGCCGCTTCGCCAAACGCCATCAACGCAACATCGACAGCGGCCAGTTGAACCTGCACTTGTGGCGTGATGGCGATAACACCTATCACCTCAAGGGCATGTGGGTCGATCATCGTTATACGCTGCTGACCGGCAACAACCTTAATCCACGGGCGTTCCGTCTGGATCTGGAAAACGCGTTGCTGATTGAAGACCCGAAAGGCGAGTGGCTGGAACCACGGGCGAAGGAGCTGGAAGAGATTTTCCGCCATACCACGCGGATCGAGAATTTCCAGAGCCTGCAGACCTTGCCGGAATACCCGGCCGGGGTGGCCAAGTTTCTCAAGCGCGTGAGTCGGGTGCGGATCGAGCGGTTGCTGTACCGGATACTTTAGCGCTGCTGAAAATGCCATCGCTGGCAAGCCAGCTCCCACAGTGTTCTTGGTGATCCACAAATATTGTGTACACCCAAGAACCTGTGGGAGCTGGCTTGCCAGCGATGGGGCCCGCTTAGACGCTACAAAAAATCAATTCAGACCAAGTTTGCCACGCAACGTGGACAGGTCTTCCGCCAGTGTATTCACCGGCCCGACCAGCGCTTTACGATCGTTATCCTTCACCTTGTCATACGTCTCGAACCCGCCATCCTTGGTCTTGTACTTGGCCAGAATCTTGTCGACCGTGGCAAAGTTCTTGTCGACCTTCGCGACGAATGCCTTGTCCTGCTGCTCGATCTGCGGGCGGAACAAATCGACGATTTTCTTCGCGCCGTCGATATTGCCCTGGAAGTCATACAGGTCGGTGTGGCTGTAGCGATCTTCTTCACCGGAGATCTTGGTTGCGGCGACTTCTTCCAGCAGCGCAGCAGCGCCACCGACTACTTTTTCAGGCGGGAAGGTCAGGCCAGCCACACGGGTTTGCAGGTCTTTGACGTCACTGTTGAGCTTGTCCGCCAGTTCGTTCAGGCCCTGGGTGCTTTTCTCCGAGAACAGCGTGTACTCGATGCGATGGAAACCGGTGAAGTCGTCAGCCTTCACGCCTTTCTCGTGGTCGTCGACGCGGGAGTCGATAGACGCATCGAGGTCACTGAACAGCTCGGCAATCGGCTCGATCGACTCGTAATAAACGCGGGTCGGCGCGTAGAGCTTCTGCGCGGTGGCCAAGTCGCCTTTCTTCACGGCGTCGGTGAACTGCTGGGTGTGGCTACCCAGCTCATCCAATTGCTCGGTGACGTAAATCTTGTAGTCCGAAACCGGCCCGACCAGATCCAGCGGCGCTGTCGCGGCGAATGCCGACAGCGGGGTGTTGAGCAAACCAAGGGTCAGCAATAGCGCGAGTGGCGTCTTCTTCATGGGGCGGCTCCAGTGTTGAATGTTGTTTTTATGCAGCGGTTTTGGGTTGTGTGGCGTTGAGCAGCGAGCGACCGATGAAATCCTTGTCGCCCGTGACACCCGGCAGGGTGAAGAAGTAACCGCCGCCGACCGGTTTGAGGTATTCCTCAAGCGGTTCGCCGTTGAGGCGGGTCTGCACGGTGATAAAGCCTTTTTCCAGATCAGCCTGGTAACAGATGAACAGCAGGCCCATGTCGAGCTGGCCGTTCTTGTTCACGCCATTCGAATAGTTGAATGGCCGGCGCAGGATCAGGTTGGCCTGACTCGCAGCGGTTCGCGGGTTGGCCAGACGAATGTGCGCGTCGAGTTTGGTCAGCTTGCCTTCCGGGTCCTTGTGGTAGTCCGGGACTTCAGTTTCGTGTTTGCCACCGATAGGCGCGCCGGAGGTTTTCACCCGGCCGAGGATGCTTTCCTGTTCCTGCAACGGCGTGCGATCCCAGCGCTCGACAAAGTTGCGAATGATCCGCACCGCTTGGTAGCTACCATGCGCAGCCCAGGCCGGCTCATCGCTGCCCGGTTGCACCCAGACGATGCTGTCCATGGCTTTGCTATCGTTGGAATTCGGGTTGGCCGAACCGTCGCGGAAGCCGAGGAAATTGCGCGCCGATTGCGCCGGCACACCGGGTTTGGCCGGGGCTTGCGGCGGCACGCTGCCTTCCTGTTTCCAACGCACCAGCAGCAGGTCGGGCAGGTTTTTGACGATGTCGCGCAGGGCGTGAATGTTGGTGTCGGTGGTGTTGGAGCAAAACTGCAGGCTCAGGTCGCCATGGCAGCAATCGGCTTCCAGCGCATCGTTGGGGAAACCGACCATGCGTTGCAGGCGCTTGGGCTTGGCATCGGCCAGACCAAAGCGCTCGTCGAACAGCGATTCGCCGACGGAAACGGTGATGGTCAGGTTGTCCGGCGTCACGTTCGGGCCGAGGATGCCGGAATCCGGCGGCGGCAGTTTCGGATCAATCTGCTCAACCGGGCCGCCCTTCATCAGGAACGCGATGCGTTCGTTGAGGGTGCGGAACAATCGCTCAAGATCTTCGCGATCACTGGCCAACACGTCGAACGAAACCAGCATGCCCGAGGCCGGGCGCGGGGTGACGATGCCGGTCTGGTGCACGCCGTGGAAATCGTGGCGGTCTTCGGTCTTGTCGCTGCTCGGTGCTTCGGTGACTTGCGCCGGCGCGGCGGCCATGGCCGGGCAGCTCAGGGCTGAACCGGCGAGGGCGACACCGGCGGCGCCCATGCCCATCAGGACACGGCGACGTTGCAGGTTGAGTGGTTCTGAATCGTTCATCGGTACTCGTCTTCTGCTTACAGGCCGGAAAGGCCGAGGGCGGGATCAATGCCATCCAGTGCGTCGGCCAGAGCCTGGGCCTTGTCGGCGATCTGCTTGCGTTGTTCGCCGCTGACGGAGTCGTAGCTGGCGTAGCCGTCCTTGATCTTGTAACTGTTGAGTTCGGTGTCGAAGTCCGCCAAGGCCTTGTCGATTTTCGGCAACATGTCGGCGGCGGATTTGCTCAGCATTGGCCGCAGCAGATCGACGACTTTGTGCGCGGTTTCGGCATTTGCGGCGAAACCATTGAGGTCGCTGTGGCTGTAGCGTTCCTCTTCACCGCTGGCTGCACGAACGTCGGCCAAGGTGTTGAGGTTGCGCACGACGATGTTCACCAGTTGCTCCGGTGGCAGGCTCTGCGCGAGCAGTTGCTGTTTGAGCGTGGTGACGTCACTGAGCAGGCGTTGGGCAACAGGCGTCAGCTCATCGAGTTTGCGCTGCTGGAACAGGCCGAATTCGAGGCGGTGGAAGCCGACGAAGGCCGGATCCTGCTCGCGTTTTTCGAAGTAATCGGCGCGGGCGTTGATGCTGTTATCCAGTTCCGCCAGGCGCTGCGCGGCCGGTGCCAGGCGCTGATACGCCGCACGGGCAGGCAGGTACAGCGACTGAGCCTGGCTCAAGTCGCCGCTTTCAATCGCTTGATTGAGCGCGGTCACGGCTTTGATCAGCGCGCTGCCCTGGCTGGCCAGGTACACACGGAATTCCGACAGCGGCCCGACGAAAGCGACCATCGACGGTTTGGCTTTCGCGGCCGCATCGGAGGCGGCAGTCGGCGTGACGTGCAAGGTGCCGCGCGGGTTGCTCAGCAGGCCACAGGTGATCGCGTAATCGCCGGGTTGCAGATTGGCGTTGATCACCTGACTCAGGCCCGGCGCGATGTTTTCGCGTTCTTCGACAACCAGCACGCCGTCGAGGATTTCCCACTCCACGGCGCGGTCGGAGCGGTTGACGATGCGGAAACTGGCGCGGCCGGCCGGAACGGTCAGCGCATTGGGTTCGCAACTGCCCGGATGGATATTGACCACCACTTCATCGTGATTGTGCTGACGCTTGGCCGCCGCCATTTTCGAGGCGTACCAGAACAGGCCACCGGCGGCGATCATGATGACCACCGAACCGGCCACCGCCCAACGCAAGGCGCGGGGAGGCGAGGCCTGAGGAGTATTAGGCTTTGACATGAATGCCCTTATTGGCTGGAAACGGAAGACGATTGTGCGGAGGGCTTCGGCGCGGGAGCCGGGTAAAAAAACATCACCAGCGCCATCACCAGATAAAGCAGGTAGGCACCAAGGGTGCTGACGGTCGGTGCATCCTGATAACCGAACATGCCGGCGAGTACCGAGCCCAGCGGGCCATCCATCGGCAGCGTCGCGCTGAAGTCGAACAGCACGGTTTGCAGGTGGTTCCACAGCCCGGCTTCATGCAGGGCCTGCACCGAGTTGGCGAGAATCCCGGCGGCGACCACCAGAATGAACAGGCCGGTCCACTTGAAGAATGCGGAAAGATTGAGGCGCATGCTGCCGCTGTAGATCAGGAAGCCGACGATGATCGCCAGGATCAGGCCGAGCAGGGCACCGATCGGCGCGCCCGGGCCTTCGCTCTGCTGGAACACCGCGAGGAGGAAGAACACCGTTTCCAGCCCTTCGCGGGCCACAGCAAAAAACACCATGGCGATCAACGCGATCACCTGATGCTTGGAAGAAGTCAGCGCGTGATCGAGTGAGGCTTGCAGCGAATGCTTGATCGAACGCGCGACTTTGCGCATCCAGAACACCATCGAGCTGAGAATGCCCACCGCGACCAGTCCGACAATGCCTTCGAACAGTTCCTGCTGCTTCTGCGGAAATTCCGCGCTGACCAGTTCCAGACCACCACCGACCAGCAGGGCGAGGGCGGCGGCGAGGAAAACGCCGATCCACACGGCAGGCATCCACTGGCCACGGCCGGTTTGCTGGAGGTAGCTGGCGATGATGCCAACGATCAGCGCGGCTTCAATGCCTTCGCGCAGCATGATCAGAAAGGGAACGAGCATTCGGTGTCCAATAAGTCATTCTGAGGGGTTACAAGTTGTAACATAATGACAACCATTCTCACATGACAATCATTGACACAAACCTGAACAGAAGCTGAACAACTCGAAGAACAACCATTCTCATGTAGGAGCTGCCGCAGGCTGCGATCTTTTGATCTGTTTTTTTTACGATCAACATCAAAAGATCGCAGCCTGCGGCAGCTCCTGCATGGGTTGCGGTAAGATGCTTGCCACTCAAAAAACAACAAGGTTTACCGCGCTCCATGTCGGAAAAAGACACCATCGCCGTGCAACTGGTGCGTGAAGCGCTGCTGCAAAGTTGTGCCCCGGGCGTGGCCACGGATGAAGTCTTGAACAAGGTCGGGATTGATCCGGCGCTGCTGCAATCCGAGGGCGGGCGGGTACCGGCCTCGCAGTACGCCAGACTCTGGCGCCTGCTGGCCCGACGTGGCGACGACGAGTTTTTTGGCATGGACTCACGCAAGCTGAAGTCCGGCAGCCTGGAATTCCTCTGCCGCAGCGCGATGGCGCAGCCGACGCTGGCGGCGGGTTTGAGCACGGGGCTGAGCTTTCTCTCGTTGATGCTGGAGCGCCTGCCGGCGCAGTTGGTGCATCAACAGAGTCTCGCGGAAATCGTCCTGCTCGAAGACGACCCTGAACCGCGCCGTGCCTTCACCTATTTCACCTATTGGATGATCGTCCACGGCGTCGCCTGCTGGCTGGCGGGACGGCGGATTCCGATTCTGGCCATCGAACTGCGCTGTCCTGAGCCGGATTTTACCGATGACTACCGGGTGATGTTCTCGGAGAACCTGCGTTTCGATCGCCCCCGTACGCGAATGATCTTTTCCGCGGATTGCCTTGAGCTACCGATCAAACGTTCTGCCGAAGAGCTGAAACGCTTTTTGGCCCATGCGCCGGCGAACATTCTGGTGAAGTACCGCGACCCGGAGAGTCTCGCCAGTCGGATCAAGCAGGATTTGCGGCAGTTGCCCGCTGAGCAGTGGCCGGAAACCGAGGCTTTGGCCCAGCAGTTGTGCATGTCGGCCTCGACCTTGCGCCGACGACTGGCCGAGGAAGGGCAGACGTATCAGGGCCTCAAGGACAGCGTGCGCAAGGAATTGGCGATTGTCTGGCTGGCGGAACCTTCGATCAGTTTTGTCGAGATTGCGAGTCGGTTGGGGTTTGCCGATGCGAGTTCGTTTTATAAGGCGTTTCGTAAGTGGTCGGGGTCGAATCCGGGGCATTACCGCACGCTGATCCTCAATGAGGTTGTCTGACCCGGCCCTATCGCGAGCAGGCTCACTCCTACATTTGAAAGGCACTCCCCCTGTGATGATCGTTCCCACGCTCCGCGTGGGAACGCCTGATGGGACGCTCCGCGTTCCAATTCTGAAGTGGACGCAGAGCGTCCGGGACTGCATTCCCACGCGGAGCGTGGGAACGATCGGCAGGGGGGGCGATGTTGAGCTGTCTTGGCCAAACCAGTCAGCCACTTTGATGGCTTTGACCATTGCCCCAGCCCCCACACAGCGCGACTATCCCTCTGTTGTTTACGCTTCCCAGCCTAATAAAAACACAGAGGGATTCTGGCAATGCGCGATTACTTGTCTGCCACCACACAGTTCAACTATCAGCACACCGTTGATGCCGCACTCAGCGGTACGCTTGAGGCACTCAATGCCTGCGTCGAATGCTGCGACCGTCATGCCTTGCCCGGGCGTATCGCGCTGTTCTGGGAAGGTCGCGACGGCACCAGTGCGACGTACACTTTCAGCGATCTGCAAGACAAAGCCGCGCGTTTCGCCAATTTCCTCCAGGCCCAGGGCGTGCAGAAAGGTGACAAGGTCGCCGGCCTGCTGCCACGCAACATCGAATTGCTCATCACCGTGCTCGCCACCTGGCGCATCGGCGCGGTGTATCAGCCGCTGTTTACCGCGTTCGGCCCCAAAGCCCTTGAACACCGCCTGAACAGCTCAGGCGCCAAGGTCGTGGTCACCGATGCAGTCAACCGGCCGAAACTCGCTGAAGTTGCTGACTGCCCAACTCTCGTTACCGTTGGCGGCGCCAAAGGCCAGGGCATCGTCCGTGGCGATTACAGCTTCTGGGCCGAACTGGCCAACTATTCCAACGTTTGCGAACCGGTGCTGCTGACCGGCGAAGACCCGTTCCTGCTGATGTTCACTTCGGGCACCACCGGCCCGTCGAAAGCGCTGTCGGTGCCGCTCAAAGCCATCGTCGCCTTCCAGAGCTACACCCGCGATGCCGTGGATCTGCGCCCGGAAGATTCATTCTGGAACGTCGCCGATCCCGGCTGGGCCTACGGCATTTATTTCGGCGTCACCGGCCCTTTGTCGATGGGGCATCCGATCACTTTCTACGATGGCCCGTTCACCCTCGAAAGCACCTGCCGGGTGATCAACAAATACGGCATCACCAACCTCACCGGTTCACCGACGGCCTACCGCCTGCTGATTGCCGGCGGTGATGAGTTTGCCAAGTCGATCAAGGGCAAACTGCGCATTGTCAGCAGCGCCGGCGAGCCCCTGAACCCAGAAGTGATCCGCTGGTTCGCCGACAACCTCGACGTGGTCATTCACGATCACTACGGCCAGACCGAACTGGGCATGGTGCTGTGCAACCACCACGGCCTCGACCACGCGGTTCACGTCGGTGCCGCCGGTTTTGCCTCGCCGGGCCATCGCATCGTCGTGCTCGATGATCAGTACAACGAACTCGGCGTCGGCCAGCCCGGCATCCTCGCCATCGACCGCCCGCAATCGCCGATGTGCTGGTTCGGTGGCTACGAAGGTGCGCCGACCAAAGCCTTCGTCGGCGATTACTACCTCAGCGGCGACACCGTGGAATGGAATCCGGACGGCAGCATCAGTTTCGTCGGTCGCAGCGATGACGTGATCACCACTTCCGGCTATCGCGTCGGTCCGTTCGACGTGGAAAGTGCGCTGATCGAACACCCGGCAGTGGTCGAAGCGGCGGTCGTCGGCAAACCGGACCCGGAGCGCACCGAACTGGTCAAAGCCTTTGTCGTGCTCAGTACGCAATACCGCGCCGCGCCGGAGCTGGCCGAAGAACTGCGCCAACACGTGCGCAAACGTCTGGCCGCGCATTCGTACCCGCGTGAAATCGAATTTGTCAGCGAATTGCCCAAGACCACGAGCGGCAAATTGCAGCGCTTTATCTTGCGCAACCAGGAAATCGCCAAGGCTCAAGAGGCCGCGGCGTCTAACGTTTCAGCTTGAATCAGGAAAGACAGTCATGCAGATCGAGAACAAGGTTTTTATCGTCACCGGCGGCGCCTCCGGCCTTGGCGCCGCGACCGCTGAATTACTGGTGAATGCCGGCGCCAAAGTGATGTTGGTGGACATGAATGCCGAAGCCGTCGCCGCTCAGGCCCAGCGTCTGGGCGCGCAAAGTGTGGTGGCTGACATCAGCAACGAAGCCGCCGCCGAAGCCGCCGTGCAAGCGACCGTCGCCGCGTTTGGCAGCCTCAACGGTCTGGTCAACTGCGCCGGTATCGTGCGAGGCGAGAAGATTCTCGGCAAGAACGGCCCACATGCGCTGAGCAGCTTCGCCCAGGTGATCAACGTCAACCTGATCGGCAGCTTCAACATGCTGCGTCTGGCCGCTGCGGCCATCGCCGAATCCGAAGCCAATGCCGACGGCGAACGCGGCGTAATCATCAACACCGCCTCGGTGGCAGCATTCGACGGCCAGATCGGTCAGGCAGCTTACGCCGCATCCAAAGGCGCAATCGCCAGTCTGACTCTGCCCGCCGCCCGTGAACTGGCGCGTTTCGGCATTCGCGTGATGACCATCGCACCGGGCATTTTCGAAACGCCGATGATGGCCGGCATGACCCCGGAAGTGCGCGATTCGCTGGCTGCCGGCGTACCGTTCCCGCCGCGCCTGGGCAAGCCTGGCGAATACGCTGCACTGGTTCGACATATCATCGAAAACAGCATGCTCAACGGCGAGGTGATCCGTCTCGACGGTGCCTTGCGCATGGCCGCCAAGTAAGGAGGATTTGTCATGACTATTTCCAACGATCCGATTGTTATCGTCAGCGCTGTGCGCACGCCCATGGGCGGCTTCCAGGGCGAACTGAAAAGCCTCACCGCGCCGCAACTCGGTGCTGCGGCGATCAAGGCTGCGGTTGAACGCGCCGGTGTCGCTAGTGATTCGGTTGATGAAGTGCTGTTCGGTTGCGTGTTGCCGGCGGGGCTCGGTCAGGCACCTGCGCGTCAGGCTGCATTGGGCGCGGGACTGGATAAATCGACCCGTTGCACCACCGTCAACAAGATGTGCGGTTCGGGCATGGAGACCACCATTCTCGCCCACGACATGCTGATCGCCGGCAGTGCCGATGTGGTCATCGCTGGCGGCATGGAGAGCATGTCCAACTCGCCGTATCTGCTGGATCGCGCTCGCGCCGGTTACCGCATGGGCCATGGTCGCGTGCTTGATTCGATGTTCCTCGACGGCCTCGAAGACGCCTACGACAAGGGGCGCCTGATGGGCACCTTTGCCGAAGATTGTGCCGAGACCAATCATTTCAGCCGCGAAGCGCAGGATGCCTTTGCCATCGCCTCGACCACCCGCGCGCAGCAGGCGATTCAGGACGGCAGCTTCAAGGACGAAATCGTCCCGCTGACCGTGACCGTCGGCAAAGAACAGGTGCTGATCAGCAACGACGAGCAGCCGCCGAAAGCCAAACTGGACAAGATCGCCTCACTGAAACCGGCCTTCCGCGAAGGCGGCACGGTGACGGCGGCCAATTCCAGTTCGATCTCTGACGGCGCGGCGGCACTGCTGCTGATGCGTCAGTCTCAGGCGCAGAAACTGGGGCTGAAACCGTTGGCCGTGATCCATGGTCATGCCGCGTTCGCCGATACCCCCGGCCTGTTCCCGGTGGCGCCGATTGGGGCGATCAAAAAACTCATCAAGAAGACCGGCTGGTCGCTGGGTGACGTTGATCTGTTCGAGGTCAACGAAGCGTTTGCCGTGGTCGGCATGGCGGCGATGACGCATCTGGAAATCCCCCACGACAAGCTCAACGTGCATGGCGGTGCATGTGCGCTGGGCCATCCGATCGGTGCCTCCGGTGCGCGGATTCTGGTGACATTGCTGTCGGCCCTGCGCCAGCGAAACCTCAAGCGCGGTATCGCTGCGATCTGCATCGGCGGCGGCGAAGCCACAGCCATGGCCGTGGAATGCCTCTACTAAACACACTCCCCCTGTAGGAGCTGTCGAGTGCAACGAGGCTGCGATCTTTTGATCTTGTTTTTAAGATCAAGATCAAAAGATCGCAGCCTGCGGCAGCTCCTACAGGGGGGTGTGGTCAACCGGATTTAAGGATTCAGCATGATTCCCAACGAAGACCAAACCCAGATCCGCGAAATGGCCCGGCAGTTTGCCGAGGAACGCCTCAAGCCGTTCGCCGCCGAGTGGGATCGCGAACACCGCTTCCCCAAGGAAGCCATCGGTGAAATGGCCGAGCTGGGCTTTTTCGGCATGCTCGTGCCGGAGCAGTGGGGCGGTTGCGACACCGGCTACCTGGCGTATGCCATGGCCCTGGAAGAAATCGCTGCCGGTGATGGCGCCTGCTCAACGATCATGAGCGTGCACAACTCGGTCGGCTGCGTGCCGATCCTCAAGTTCGGCAACGACGATCAGCGCGAACGTTTCCTCAAACCGCTGGCCAGCGGCGCCATGCTCGGTGCCTTCGCGCTGACCGAGCCACAAGCCGGTTCCGACGCCAGCAGCCTGAAAACCCGCGCGCGGCTGGAAGGCGATCACTATGTGTTGAACGGCTGCAAACAGTTCATCACTTCCGGGCAGAACGCCGGGATCGTCATCGTCTTCGCGGTGACTGATCCGAGCGCCGGCAAGCGCGGGATCACGGCGTTCATCGTGCCGACCGATTCACCGGGCTATAAAGTCGCTCGCGTCGAAGACAAGCTCGGCCAGCACGCCTCTGACACCTGCCAGATTCTTTTCGAAGACGTGAAAGTGCCGGTGGCCAACCGTTTGGGCGAGGAGGGCGAGGGCTACAAGATTGCCTTGGCCAACCTTGAGGGCGGCCGTGTCGGCATCGCCTCGCAATCGGTGGGCATGGCCCGTGCGGCATTCGAAGCGGCGCGCGATTACGCCCGTGAGCGTGACACCTTCGGCAAGCCGATCATCGAACATCAAGCTGTCGCGTTCCGCCTAGCTGACATGGCCACGCAAATTGCCGTCGCCCGGCAGATGGTGCATTACGCGGCGGCCCTGCGTGACAGCGGCCAGCCGGCACTGGTCGAGGCGTCGATGGCCAAACTGTTCGCCTCGGAAATGGCCGAGAAGGTCTGTTCGATGGCATTGCAGACGCTGGGCGGTTACGGTTACCTCAACGACTTCCCGCTGGAACGCATCTACCGCGACGTGCGCGTCTGCCAGATTTACGAAGGCACCAGCGACATTCAGCGCATGGTCATCTCCCGCAACCTATAAACCCCACCCCGTGTGTAGGAGCTGACGAGTGCAACGAGGCTGCGATCTTTTGATCTTGAAAATCAACGTCAACAGATCGCAGCCTGCGGCAGCTCCTTCACAGGGAATGAATTGAGGAGTTATGTATGAGCTACGAAACGATTCTGCTGGAAAACCACGGCCGCGTTGGCCTGATCACCCTCAACCGTCCGCAGGCGCTGAATGCCCTGAACGCGCAGCTGGTCAGCGAAGTCAATCAGGCGCTGGATACCTTGGAAGCGGACGCGAACATCGGCTGCATCGTGATCACCGGTTCGAAAAAAGCTTTTGCCGCCGGTGCCGACATCAAGGAAATGGCTGAGCTGACCTACCCGCAGATCTACATGGACGACCTGTTCAGCGACAGCGATCGCGTGGCTAACCGTCGCAAGCCGATCATCGCCGCAGTCAATGGTTTTGCCCTCGGCGGTGGCTGTGAACTGGCGCTGATGTGCGACTTCATTCTGGCCGGCGACAACGCCAAATTCGGCCAACCGGAAATCAACCTCGGCGTGTTGCCGGGCATGGGCGGAACCCAGCGTTTGACCCGCGCCGTAGGCAAGGCCAAGGCCATGGAGATGTGTTTGAGCGGGCGCTTGATTGATGCGGTGGAAGCGGAGCGTTGCGGGATTGTGGCGCGTATCGTGCCGAGCGATGAGCTGCTCGATGAAGCGCTAAAGGTGGCGGCGGTGATCGCCAGCAAGTCGTTGCCGATTGCGATGATGGTCAAGGAGAGCGTGAATCGTGCGTTCGAAGTCAACCTGACTGAAGGCGTACGGTTTGAGCGCCGGGTGTTCCATGCGGCGTTTGCCACGCAGGATCAGAAGGAAGGCATGGCGGCGTTCGTCGCCAAGCGTGTGCCGGAGTTCAAGGGCAAATAACATCGCGGCCAGTTCCTGCATTCTGTAGGAGCTGCCGCAGGCTGCGATCTTTCGATTTTGCTCTCAGGATCAAAGGATCGCAGCCTCGTTGCACTCGACAGCTCCTACAGGTTAGAGCTGGTAGTTCTTCAAATCCCGCGCAATGACCATCCGCTGTATCTCGCTCGACCCCTCATAAATCTGCGTGATCCGCGCATCGCGGTAGTATTTCTCGACCGGATAATCTTCCAGATAGCCATACCCGCCATGAATCTGAATCGCTGACGAACAGACCTTCTCGGCCATTTCCGAGGCAAACAATTTGGCCTGCGAGGCTTCCGACAAACACGGTTTACCCGCCGAACGCAGGCGCGCCGCGTGCAGGATCAGCAGGCGTGCCGCGTTGATCTGCATGTGCATGTCGGCCAGCAGGTTGGCGATGCTCTGGTGTTCGATGATCGGCTTGTCGAACTGCACCCGATCTTTCGAGTAGGCGAGCGCCGCTTCAAACGCCGCGCGGGCTATGCCGAGCGCCTGAGCGGCGATGCCGATACGTCCGCCCTCAAGATTGGACAGGGCAATCGCCAGGCCTTTGCCGCGTTCGCCGAGCAGGTTGGCCTCGGGAATGCTGCAGTTGTTCAACGTCACGGCGCAGGTGTCGGAAGCACGGATACCCATTTTGTGTTCGGTGCGATCAACGATAAAACCGGCGGTATCCGTCGGTACCAGAAACGCCGAAATGCCTTTCTTGCCCAAATCCGGATCGGTCACTGCAAACACGATCGCCAGTTTCGCCCGTTTGCCGTTGCTGACAAATTGCTTGGAACCGTTGATCACCCACTGGCCGTCGCGCAGCTCGGCGCGGGTGCGCAGGTTGTGCGCCTCCGAGCCGGCCTGCGGCTCGGTCAGGCAGAAGCAGCCGATGGTTTGCCCACTGGCGAGGTCCGCCAGCCAGGTCTGTTTCTGGGCTTCGCTGCCGTAGTTGAGCACCGGGCCGCAGCCGACCGAATTGTGAATGCTCATGAACGCGCCAGTCGCGCCATCGCCTGCGGAAATTTCTTCGACCGCCAAGGCATACGCCACGTAGTCAACATAAGTACCGCCCCATTCTTCGGGCACCACCATGCCGAGCAAACCCAGTTCGCCCATCTTCGCGACCAGCGCGTCGTCGATCCAGCCAGCCTTTTCCCACGCTTGCGCGTGCGGTGCGATTTCGCCACGGGCGAAGTCCCGGGCCATGTCGCGGATCATCACTTGTTCTTCAGTCAGTTCGAGATCGTGCATGGCTCAGTTCCCGCTCTCAGCAAACCCGTGGAAGAAACTCGCGACATGGTCCGCGTCGAGCGCAGTCAGAGTCGGCGGGTTCCAGCGAGGTGTCTTGTCTTTGTCGATCAGCAGGGCACGTACGCCCTCGATCAAGTCGCCGCGCTCAAACCACTGGCGGTCCAGATGCAACTCCAGTGCGAAGCACTGTTCCAGGCTCAGGTGACGGCCGCGACGGAGCATGTCCAGGGTCACGGCCATGGCCAGTGGCGAGCGGGTTTCCAGCAGATTCGCGGTGGCGGTTGCCCATTCATGACTGTCGGCGACGGTGACCGCGCGCAGTTGCTCGACCATGCTTGGCACGTCGGGCAGGGCGAAGAAGTGGTCGATGGCCGGGCGCAGCGCTTCCAGTGGCGCATCGGCCAGGGTTTGCACGGCGTGTTTGGCCAACAGGTTCTGCAGCGCCTTGAGCGGCGTATCTTGCCATTCCAGTTGATCGAGTTTTTCATCGAGCAGCGCCAGTTTGCTGCTGTCCAGATACCAGTCGGCGAGGCCGCAATACAGCGCATCGGCCGCGCGAATCTGTACGCCGCTGACGCCCAGATAAATCCCCAGTTCACCGGGAATCCGCGACAGGAAATAACTGCCGCCGACGTCCGGGAAATAACCGATGGCCACTTCCGGCATCGCCAGTCGGCTCTTCTCGGTGACCACGCGCAGATCCGCGCCCTGCACCAGACCCATGCCGCCGCCGAGGACAAAACCGTCCATCAAGGCCAGCACCGGTTTGCGGTAGTGATGAATCGTCAGGTCGAGGGCGTATTCCTCGACGAAGAAGTCTTCGTGCAAGGTATCGCCGCTTTTGAAGCTGTCGTACAGCGAGCGAATGTCGCCGCCGGCGCAGAAGGCTTTTTCACCGGCACCGCGCAGCACTACTGCATGGACATTGGCGTCAGCCGCCCAGGCGTCAAGCTGTTGTTGCAGCAGGCGCACCATGTCGAGGGTGATGGCGTTGAGGCCGGCGGGTCGGTTGAGGGTCAGGTGACCGATGTGGTTGCGAACCTCGGCCAGCACGTCGTCTTGCGTGGCATCCATGGACTGAGTCCGCGGGGATGAAGCCTGAGCTGTCATCAGTAACTCCCTGCTTTTATTGTCTTTATTCGAGAAGCTCGCGCGCGAGCGTTACCGGATCGTAACAGTGCAAATTTGCCCTGTACAACGGGGATATCTGCAGGGCCTGTCTGCGTTTTTACCTTACCCAAAAATATACGCGGGCTCATGTAGGAGCTGCCGAAGGATGCGATCTGTTGATCTTGTTTTTTCAAGATCAAAAGATCGCGGCTTCGTTGTATTTAACAGCTCTTGCTTCAAATCCGCTTCAGAATCTGTCGGCCGAGCACATCTTTCACGTCGATAGGAAGTGAGCAAAGGTCAGTCAACCGGCGGTGCATGGGAGGAGGCTTCTTATCGTGTAAGCCAGTTCCCGTATAGTTTCATTTGTTCAGGAACCATCGAAGATCAGGTAACATCCGCCAGTTCGTGATGTTAGAAGGAGACTAAACGATGGCAGGAAAGCCAGTCGCACGACTAGGAGATCCGGGCAGTCACGGTGGGAATATCACTACCGGATCAAGCCCGATTTTTGTTAACTCAATGCCCGTGGCTTTGGTAGGAGATATCTACTCCTGTCCGATTCACGGTAGCAACCCCATAACAACAGGCGCCCCGCATGTCTTTGGGTTAGGGAAAGACGTAGCGCACGTTGACTCGTAAACAGCATGTGGCGCGACGATAACGGCTGGTTCCCCCGATACTTTTGTCGGTGAGTTTGGGGGTGGTGCTTCGACCAGTTTTTTCTCGGAATTTCTCAAAGAAAAGACTTTTGTTGAGTTTCAGTTGCTTGACGATAGAGATGAGCCTATCGCCAACGAAGCATATGAACTGACGCTGCCCGATGGAACTGTGATGACCGGTGTTCTTGACGGAAATGGCTTCGTGCATGTGGCAAATATTCCCAGGGGAAGTTGCAGTATAAAATTCCCGAAACTTGAAGATACGGAACATCTTTAATGGTTCAGCCTACCAAGACGTCTGGTACCAAACAGGCAGCAAAATCTTCAGGTGCATCAGGCAAAACCACCAAGACGAATAGATTGGCAGTGTCCGGTGCATTTATGGAAATTCTAATCGGAGGCCCCTATACGTTAAAAGGAGAAGATCATACTTACGGTCACGCTGCTTTGCGCGTTGTCGTGGATAATAAAGACATCACCTACGACTTCGGGCGGTATGGGCTGGTATGGGGGCCTTTCAAAAGTGAAGGAGAGGGTGTCTTCAATGTATGGACATCTTTCAATGCGTACATAGCGAACGAAAACCGCTACGGGAGGACTACAACGGGTTTTGTTTATTATCTGGGTAATAAAGAAGCCGAGGCGGTGAATACGTACTTCGATGGCGTCATTGCGAGAAAAAAAGAATTGAGAAAGAAGTTTCCTACTTCGACTCGATATCTTTTGCCCGAGAGTTATCAGCCAACGACGAACAACTGTACAACCATGACCATTGGCGGGGCTAAGGTTTCAGGAAAGGCAATCATACAAAACCCCGAGCAGTATGCAGAGCTGAGGGGGCTTTCTTGGGTGGAAAGACAAGCGACGCACACTCAAAGCTCTCCTCGGGATGGAATATTCATGCCGGCAGATTTTCAGGCCATGCTCGAAGGCAACACTGAGGCACGCTATGATAAGAAAAATATTTACAAAAAGTAGGTTGTCACTATTTTTGATCGCAGTGACATTGATCAATGTTGGCGCACTATTTTTTGTTGTTTCTACTGGTTTGATAAGGAGTCGAAGCATGGATATGGTTAAGACAAGAGAGCCTTTGATGATTGCCGGGCGCGGCGATGATGAAAATTATTACGTGCTGCCTCGAGGTACCACACTTTATTATGATCAAAGCTATCCCGAGGGATTCAGTCGTTATATGGTTTACTTTAATCATCAGGGCGTTATTGCTGGTGATGAGGTGCCTATGAAGCCTGAGTATGGCGGCACTTTAATTGATCCTCTCTGGCTGACAAATGTTGATGCGGATACATTGAAGGAGATTTTTAAACGTTTCCCGCTCTCAAAGAAAGATGTCGCTGAAGCAATAAAGGCAAATGAAATCACCAAGGATGATTTGGCCGATATCATCCGGTCTATGCCGGACTAAGCGATTATGTCGGTGCTGCCAAAGAATGCGATTGTGCCTCTTTAAGAAGATCAAAAGATCGCAGCCTGCGGCAGCTCCTACATAAGGGGTCAGGTGAAGGTCGCGGTGATGCTGCGGCGTTTGGCGTGCAGTTCGCTGGCGTGGATCAGTTGTTCGAGGTCTTCGGGGGTGATGTCGATGAACGCTTCCATGTCGGCCAGCGCCAGCTTGAGGTCATCGGCGGTGATTGCCTGGCTGTCGACCGGGGCCAGAACCGGCGCCGGTTCTGCCGGGCGTTTCGGGTAACGAATCCGCGTCAGATTGTTGTAGGCCAAGGCGCTGAGCAACAGGCACGCGGCACCGAGCATCACCGGTTCCATGGCTTTCCAGTCCATGGCGATGGTCGCCGGATCGGCCAACACCAGGGTCAAGGCCAAGGCACCGGCCGGCGGGTGCAGGCAGCGCAACCAGCACATCAGAATCAGCGCCATGCCCGCCGCCAGGCAGGCACTACCGAGGGTTCGTCCCAGCACGTGTGCGACCAGCAGCGCGACAACGCCGGCACACAGATAACCGCCAATGATCGACCACGGCTGGGCGAGTGCGCCGGACGACACGGCGAATAGCAACACCGCTGAAGCACCCAACGGGCCGATCAGGTGGTAAGCCACTTCATGGCCAAACACCTGAGCGCAAAGCCACACACTAAACAGCGTCCCCAAAGCCATGCCGATAGCGGCGCGGCTCCATTCGGTCGGGCGGGTGTTGATGGCGGCGGGCAACCAGCGAGCGAGCATGTGAATCCGATTCCTTGCAGCAAATTCAGGGCAAAAAAAAGGACTTGTCCGGCAATCCGGAAAGCCCTCGAAGTGTTCCAACATTGGGGGAGGAACGCGCACAGTGTGCCGGTCTGGCTCGATGCTGACAAATTCATATAAATGCAGTTTGAATGCATTATTTTTGCACTAAGGCTATGCGGCGGCCACTGGCGAAACATAAATAGCCGCCGACCGCCGCCAAGGCACTCAAGGCGTAGAACATCACGGGCGCCGGCGTGTGCATCAGCAGAAACCCGCACATCACCGGGCTCGCCGCACCGCCCAAGGCCGCCAGATTCTGCGCGCCGTAGTAGCTGCCGCGCAGTTCTTCGGGGGCCAGGGTGTCGACAAACAGAAAGTCCGCCGGGTAAATGATCATCTCGCCGAGGGTGAAGATGAACATCGCCACGCACCAGCCGACCAGGCTGTCGGCCAGACTGAAACCGATCAGCCCGACGATGAACAGCGCCGTACCGCCGGCAATCCACTGACGCAGGTGCTCGCGCTTGAGAAAACGGCCGATCTGGTACTGCAGCAAAATCACTGTGATCGCGTTGCAGGCGAGCAGGGCGGCCATGGTGTCCAGCGTCTGTTGCTGGGTGTGGGTGACCAGCAGGTATTGCGACAGGTACAGAGTGAAGCGCCCGTGCACCAATGTGCTGAGCAGGCAGCCGAGGGTGAAGAGGATCATCGTGCGGTCGTTCTTCAGGATGATCAGGGTCTTGAGAAAACTTTGCGGCGGGCCGACTGCGGTAATCGGATTCGCTTCTTTCGTGGCGCCAAGTAGCAGGAAGATGCTGCCAATGGCAATCGCGCCCGCAACGATGAAGGGCGCTGACGGCTGGATACCGGCAATCACCACGCCGATCATCGGGCCGACGGCATAGCCGATGTTGGTCAGCGTGTAGTTCAGCGAAAACGCCTTGACCCGCTGGCCGACCGGCAGGTTTTCACTGAGGATCGCCTTGGAGCCAATCAGGAACAACGCCGACGCGGTTTCGCTGATGATCAGCACCACGGTGACCAGATACAGGTTCTGCGCGAAGGTCAGCAGCATCAGGCCGATGCCGCTCGACAACATGCTCAGGATCAGCAACTGCCGCTTGTCCAGCCGATCGATGATGTAGCCACCGTACAGCGACAACAGCGTGGCACTGAACACCGCGATGCCCAGAAGCAGGCCGACGTCTTGCGGGTTGAGGCCGAGTTTGTTGCTGAGGAACAGAGTGAGCAGCGGGCTGATCAGGGCGCGGCTGACGACGACGGTCAGCGAGCTGATCATCAACCGGCGGATGAAGCGCGAGTAGGTGGCCACGAAGAGGTCAATGTCCTTATTTGAAAATGCCTGGCGGGCGTACGCCATGCTCACCGGACAACCATCCCCGGTCAAATACAAATACGGTAGGAGCTGCCGCAGGCTGCGATCTTTTGATTTCGGACGCGGAGCGTCCCCGGCTGCATTCCCACGCGGAGCG
>NZ_AKJD01000093.1 GCF_000282515.1 Pseudomonas sp. GM80 | reverse complement strand
ATCTTTTGATCTTGTTTTTTTAAAACCCAGATCAAAAGATCGCAGCCTGCGGCAGCTCCTACAGGGGTGAGGGGGGCATTCAGCACTTGAACTTGCGTGACACATCCGGCAACTTGCGCGCTTCTCAAGACAAGGAGCAAGCGATGTCCGGTTCAATGGCCCAGGCGTTCGCGCAAAATTTTCTCGGGCACTCGCCACGCTGGTACAAGGCGACCATCGTTGGCTTCCTGATCCTCAATGCCCTGGTGTTATGGTCTGTCGGCCCGGTTGCCGCCGGCTGGCTGCTGGTGATCGAATTCATTTTCACCCTGGCCATGGCGCTCAAGTGTTATCCGCTGATGCCTGGCGGGCTGTTGCTGATCGAAGCGCTGCTGTTAAAAATGACCACGCCACAGGCACTTTACGATGAGTTGCTGCACAACTTTCCGGTAATCCTGCTGTTGATGTTCATGGTCGCCGGCATCTATTTCATAAAGGATCTGCTGCTGTATCTGTTCTCGCGCCTGTTGCTGGGCGTGCGTTCGAAAGCGGCGCTGGCGTTGATGTTCTGCTTTCTCTCGGCCTTTCTCTCGGCATTCCTCGATGCACTGACCGTCACCGCGGTGATCATCAGTGCCGCTGTCGGTTTCTATTCGGTGTATCACCGTGTTGCCTCGGGCAATGACCCACGCCAGGACAGCGAATTCGGCGACGACCAGCACCTGCCGACACTGCATCATGACGATCTCGATCAATTCCGCGCATTCTTGCGCAGCCTGCTGATGCACGGCGCGGTCGGCACGGCGTTGGGCGGTGTCTGCACACTGGTCGGCGAGCCGCAGAATCTGCTGATCGGCCACGAAATGGGCTGGCATTTTGGCGAGTTCTTCCAGAAAGTTGCCCCGGTGTCGTTGCCGGTGCTGGCGGCGGGCCTGGTGACCTGTGTGTCGTTGGAGAAACTGCGCTGGTTCGGTTACGGCACGCTGCTGCCGGACAACGTTCGCGCCGTGCTGGCCAACTATGCCGCCGAAGACAACGCCGAACGTACGCCGCGCCAACGCGCCGCGTTGCTGGTGCAAGGTGCGGCGGCATTGACCCTGATCGGTTGCCTGGCGTTTCACGTCGCTGAAGTCGGCCTGATCGGCTTGATGGTGATTGTGCTGATCACTGCATTTACCGGGATTACCGACGAGCATCGCCTGGGCAGCGCGTTCAAGGACGCCATGCCGTTCACTGCGTTGCTGGTGGTGTTTTTTGCGGTGGTGGCGGTAATTCACGATCAACAACTGTTTGCGCCGCTGATTCAATGGGTGCTGGCGCTGCCGGTCGAGCAACAACCGGGCATGCTGTTCATTGCCAACGGCTTGTTGTCAGCAATCAGCGACAACGTGTTTGTCGCGACCATTTACATCACCGAAGTGAAGCAGGCGTTCCTCGCCGGGCACATGAGCCGTGAGCATTTCGAAACGCTGGCGATTGCGATCAACACCGGCACCAACCTGCCGAGCGTGGCCACGCCGAATGGTCAGGCGGCGTTTCTGTTCCTGCTGACGTCGGCGATTGCACCGCTGGTGCGCTTGTCGTACGGACGAATGGTGTGGATGGCGTTGCCGTACACCTTCGTGATGGGCCTGCTGGGCTGGTACGCCGTCAGCTACTGGCTCTAACCCCAACCTCATGTAGGAGCTGCCGAAGGCTGCGATCTGTTGATCTTGCTGCATAAAAACAAGATCAAAAGATCGTCCGATCGCGGCCCGAGCCTTCGGCAGCTCCTACAGGTGTTATTGGAGGATGTATTTTTCGATCGCTAAGGCGACGCCGTCTTCGCTGTTGGGGGCGGTGACCACGTCGGCCTGGCGTTTTACCGCCTCTTCGGCCTGACCCATGGCAATCGACAGCCCTGCGCAATGGAACATCGCCGGGTCGTTGCCGCCGTCGCCGATCGCAGCGGTCTGTTCCAGCGGTATGCCCAGGTGTTCGGCCAGTGTCGCCAGCGCGGTGCCTTTGTTGGCCTCCAGCGCAGTGACGTCCAGATACACCGGTTGCGAACGCGACACTTGCGCCATGCCGTTGACCTTCGGCAGCAACCGCGCTTCCAGTTCAATCAACAGTTCGGTGTTGTTGCTGGTCGCGACGATCTTGTCGATACGTTCCAGATACGGCTCGAAACTTTCAACCACCACTGGCGGATAACCGAGGCCATGCTGCTCGCGCGGCACCATCGGCCCGTGCGGGTCCTTGAGCAGCCAGTCGCCGCCGCTGAACACCCAGATTTCCACCTCAGGCTGATCGGCAAACGTCGCCAGCGCAATCAGTGCAGTCGTTGCCGGCAGGTAATGCGCCACCAGCAGACTGCCATCGGGATTGACGATGGTCCCGCCATTGAACGCCGCCGTCGGCAGATCAACGCCCAAGGCTTCGATCTGCTGCAACATGGCTTTGGGCGGCCGCCCGGTGGCGAGGCTGAACAACACGCCCGCCTCACGCAAGGCGCGAACCGCGTCGATGGTGCGCTGGCTCAGCGTGTGATCGGGCAGCAACAGCGTGCCGTCCATGTCACTGAGCAGAAAACGGATGGGTTGCTTCGGCAAGTCACTCATCCGAGGCCATGCCAGACGCGACCATCGCGAGTCAGCAGATCTTCGGCGGCTTGTGGGCCGTCTTCACCGGCGGCGTAAGTCTGCACGCTCGCGTCCTGTTGCCAGGCATCGAGGAACGGTTGCACGGCGCGCCAGCCGTTCTCGATGTTGTCGGCGCGCTGGAACAGCGTCTGATCGCCGGTCAGGCAGTCGTAGATCAGGGTTTCGTAACCCGTCGACGGCTGCATCTCAAAAAAGTCCTTATACGCAAAACCCAACTCGATGTTGGCCATGTTCAGTGCCGGCCCCGGCCGCTTGGCCAGCAGGTCGAACCACATGCCTTCGTTGGGCTGGATCTGAATGCGCAGGTACGTCGGCTGCAACTCATCGACTTCGGTGTCACGGAACTGCGCGTACGGCGCCGGTTTGAAGCAGATGACGATCTCGGTGTCGCGCACGCTCATGCGCTTGCCGGTGCGCAAGTAGAACGGCACGCCGACCCAGCGCCAGTTATCGATCATCACCTTCAGCGCCACGTAGGTTTCGGTGCTGCTGTCCGGCGCGACGTTGGGCTCCTGGCGATAGCCGTTCAGAGATTTGCCATCGACTTCGCCCGCGCTGTATTGGCCGCGAACCGAGTTGGCCCGTGCCTCTTCAGTCGTCCACGGACGGATCGCGCCGACCACCTTGGCTTTTTCGCCGCGCACCGCATCAGCGCCAAATGCCGCCGGCGGTTCCATGGCAACCATGGCCAGCAACTGGAACAGGTGATTGGGCACCATGTCGCGCAGTGCGCCGGTGTGTTCGTAAAAACTGCCACGGGTTTCGACGCCAACGGTTTCCGCCGCAGTGATCTGCACGTGGTCGATGTAATGGTTGTTCCAGAAGGCTTCGAACAGGCTGTTGGAGAACCGGCTGACCAGAATATTCTGCACGGTTTCCTTGCCCAGGTAATGGTCGATGCGATAGATCTGCTTCTCGGACATCACCTTGAGCAAACAGGCGTTCAACGCTTCGGCGGTTTGCAGGTCGGAGCCGAACGGCTTCTCGATCACCACCCTTCTGAACGCTTCGGGAGTTTCTTCGAGCAAGCCGGCACTGCCGAGTCGGCGCACCACTTCACTGAAGAAACGCGGCGCGGTGGCCAGATAGAACACCGCATTGCCGGTGCCACTGTCGGCGATTTTCGCCGCCAGCGCGGAATAAGTGCTGTCGTCCAGGAAGTCGCCCTGGACGTAGCTGATACCTTTGGCGAGCTTGGCCCACAAGGCTGGATCAAGCATCTGATCACCCTTGCCGACTTTCGCCGCCACTTCGGTACGGATGAAGTCTTCGAGCTTCTGCGCGAAGGCCTCATCGGTAATGGCGTTGTGGTCAACGCCAACGATCCGCAGGTTTTCGTCAAGCAAGCCGTCGCGACTGAGGTTGTACAGCGCCGGCATCAGCAAGCGCTTGACCAGGTCGCCGTGGGCACCGAACAGAAACAGCGTGGTCGGTGGTGCGGGTTCTGCCTTGGATTTCCTGCGGATCGTATGGGTCATTTCTTCGGTGTCTCCACGTGGCCGCCGAAGCCGAAGCGCTGGGCCGAAAGAATCTTGTCGCCAAAGGTGCCCTGGCCGCGCGAGCGGTAGCGCGAGAACAACGAGTTCGACAGCACCGGCACCGGCACCGCTTGCTCCATGGCCGCTTCGATGGTCCATTGACCTTCACCGCTGTCGGCAACCGAACCGGAGAAGCCGTCGAGCTTCGGATCGCTGGCCAGTGCGTCGGCGGTCAGGTCGAGCAACCACGAGGAAACGACGCTGCCGCGACGCCAGACTTCAGCAATGTCAGCCACGTTCAGATCAAAACGCTGATCTTCCGGCAGACGTTCGCTGGATTTGGTCTTGAGGATGTCGAAGCCCTCGGCGAACGCGGCCATCATGCCGTACTCGATACCGTTGTGAATCATCTTCACAAAGTGCCCGGCGCCGGCAGGACCGGCGTGGATGTAGCCGTGCTCGGCACGGTGGTCATCGGACTTGCGATCCTTGGTGCGCGGGATGTCACCCATGCCCGGCGCCAGTGCGGCGAACAGTGGATCGAGGCGCTGCACGGTTTCAGCGTCGCCGCCGATCATCATGCAATAGCCGCGCTCCAGGCCCCAGACGCCGCCGGAGGTGCCGACGTCGATGTAGTGCAGGCCCTTCTCGTTCAGGGTCTTGGCCCGGCGAATATCATCCTTATAGTTGGTGTTGCCGCCGTCGATGATGGTGTCGCCGGCTTCAAGCAGTGTGCTCAGGGTGTTGATGGTGTCTTCGGTCGGCGCGCCGGCCGGCAGCATGACCCAGACCGCACGCGGTTTGGCCAGGCCGGCAACCAGTGCAGGCAGGTCTGCGACGCCCGTGGAGCCCTCGGCGACCAGGTTATCGATGAAAGCGGTATTGCGGTCGTAAACAACGGTGGTGTGACCGTTGAGCATCAGACGTCGCGCAATATTGCCGCCCATGCGGCCCAGTCCAATAATCCCGAGTTGCATGTGCTGATGCTCCTTACTACAAATAAATGTGTGTCATGGGTTATAGCCCAACGCGACTGATGGAGGTTAGTCCAGAGCGTTGCGATGAAGTTTCCGTGCATTGTGCCCGAATCAGACTGATAACGCCCCGAAACGTGGCGAAGACACACCGACCATGAAAAATAAAAAAGTTCCATTCACAGGCAAAAGAAATCAAAATTGGCGCCGATAGTAAGTCAGCAGCCAAAAACGGCCGCTATTTACAGTTGATGCACGCCATTTGCGAGGTGAGCAATGGGCACAGTACACACAGCAATGCCGCCACAAACCCTGTACGTGACAATCCGTCGCGATGAATTGCGCCAGTTGAAAGACGAACGCGACCAACTCAAGCAGGAGCTGGCGCAGCTGCGCGCGTTGACTCAGGGCGCTCAGCCCAAACCTCTGCCGGTGGTCATGCGCAACCCGCACGCCTGAACTGCCCGCGTGTTTCGGGAACGGCGTCCGTCGTTCCCGACATGATTCACCTCTGTCAGTCATCTGCAACTAACAAAGTTTTCACATTCCCTTGGTGATACTCCGGCGCATTCTGGCCGGGCGTTCGCGTGCGGCCTCCGTTCGTCGGTTTCATGGAAGCTCTCCGGCGGTGGTTGCAACGACTGAGCTGGAGTGCTGAATGGCATTGTTCAAACGCAGCAAAACGACTGCGACAGGTTTCGACTGGGCCGGGTTTCTCTGGCTGTTCGTGTTCTTCTGGTATTTCTCGGGTATCACCCAACTGCTGATCCAGCTGACCGGCACTTCGGGTTTCACCGGGTTCCGTCAGGCGTTCGTGATGAGCGCGATCTGGCTGGCGCCGATGCTGCTGTTCCCCCAACGCACCAAGCTGCTCGCCGCCATCATCGGTGTCGTGTTGTGGGCCTGCTCGATGGCCAGCCTGGGTTATTTCTTTATCTATCAGCAGGAATTCTCGCAGAGCGTCATCTTCATCATGTTCGAGTCGAACATTTCTGAAGCGGGCGAGTACATGACCCAGTACTTTGCCTGGTGGATGGTCCCTGCGTTCCTCGCCCACACCCTGTTCGCGTATTTCCTCTGGACTCGCCTGCGCCCGGTGTACATGCCCCGTGGCCGCGCGTTAGTCGCAGCGATGGCGATTATCGTGGCCGTCGTCGGTTACCCGCTGGTCAAGCAAACGATGCGCACCGGCAGCTTCGCCGGCGGTTTCGAGAAGTTTGAAACCCGCATCGAGCCGGCGGTGCCGTGGCAGATGGCCGTGGCCTATCACCGCTATCTGGACACGCTGGCGGAAATGCAGGGCATGTTGCACAGCGCGAGCAAGATCCCGCCGCTGCACAACCTCAAGGACGCTGGCGCCAACCAGCCTTCCACGCTGGTGCTGGTGATCGGCGAATCGACCAACCGTCAGCGCATGAGCCTCTACGGTTACCCGCGCAAGACCACGCCGGAACTGGACAAGCTCAAGGATCAACTGGCGGTCTTCGACAACGTCATCACCCCGCGCCCTTACACCATCGAGGCGCTGCAGCAAGTGCTGACCTTCGCCGACGAGGAAAACCCGGACCTTTACCTGTCGACGCCGTCGCTGGTCAGCATGATGAAACAGGCAGGCTACAAAACCTTCTGGATCACCAACCAGCAGACCATGACCAAGCGCAACACCATGCTCACCACGTTCTCCGAGCAGGCGGATGAGCAGGTCTACCTGAACAACAACCGCAACCAGAACGCCGCGCAATACGATGGTGACGTGATCGAGCCGTTCAACAAGGCCCTGACTGATCCGGCACAGCGCAAACTGATCGTCGTGCATTTGCTCGGCACGCACATGAGCTATCAGTACCGTTATCCGCCGAGCTTCGACAAGTTCCAGGACCGCGAAGGCGTGCCGGCCGGCGTGCGTGATGATCAAGTGCCGACCTACAACAGCTACGACAACGCGGTGCTGTACAACGACTTCGTGGTGTCCAGCCTGATCAAGGACTACGCCAAGTCCGACCCGAACGGCTTTTTGCTGTACCTGTCCGACCACGGCGAAGACGTGTTCGATTCGGTCGGCCATAAAACCCTGGGCCGCAACGAAAACAAACCCACCGCGCCGATGTACACCATCCCGTTCATGGCCTGGGCGTCGCCGAAATGGAAAGAAAACCATGACTGGAACTTCGCCGGCGATCTGGGGCGGCCATACAGCAGTTCGCACTTGATCCACACCTGGGCGGACATGGCCGGTTTGAGTTTCGATGAACTGGACCGCAGCAAGAGCCTGGTCAGCGACAGCTTCAAGCCGCGTCCGCTGATGATCGGCAACCCGTATGAGCGTGAGCAGCGGGCCTTGATCGACTTCAGTCTGATGAAGCCGAAAAAGCCCGACACGGTGCCAGCGGACATCGCACAGAAGTAACACCAGCAAGGGGCCGACATGGCCCCTTTCTTCTACCCGGTAGGAGCTGCCGCAGGCTGCGATCTTTTGATTTTGTGTTTTGAAAAACAGATCAAAAGATCG